>NZ_VCKZ01000027.1 GCF_005889745.1 Actinomadura geliboluensis | reverse complement strand
CGATGGGCCCGACCCTGCCCACCCAGGACGTCTACCTGCGGACCGCCGTGAACGTCGGCCGCGAAGGCTGGGCGCACTTCGGGCACGTCGCCATGAAGGACTACCGCTGGGGCATCTTCCTCGCCGAGCGGGACGGCGACCGGCGCATCGGCTTCGGCGCGCACAAGGGCGAGCCCGCCTGGCAGAAGGTCCCCGGCGAGTACCGCGCGGACCTGCAGCGCCTCATCGTCATCCAGGGCGACACCGAGCCCGCGTCCGTGGAGCAGCAGCGCAACCTCGGGGCGACCGCGCCGAGCCTGTACGACCTGCGCAACCTCTTCCAGGTGAACGTGGAGGAGGGCCGCCACCTGTGGGCGATGGTCTACCTCCTGCACGCCTACTTCGGACGCGAGGGCCGCGAGGAGGCCGAGGAGCTGCTGCACCGCAACTCCGGCAGCGAGGAGTCGCCGCGCATCCTCGGCGCCTTCAACGAGGAGACCCCCGACTGGCTGTCGTTCTTCATGTTCACCTACTTCACCGACCGGGACGGCAAGTTCCAGCTCGGCACGCTGAAGGAGTCGGGCTTCGACCCGCTGTCGCGGACCTGCGAGTTCATGCTCAAGGAGGAGGCCCACCACATGATGGTCGGCACCACGGGCATCGACCGCGTCGTGGAGCGGACCGTCCAGCTGATGAAGGAGCACGACACCGACGACGTCACGGCGCACGGCGCGATCTCGCTCGACGTCGTCCAGAAGTACCTGAACTTCCACTACTCGGTGTCGCTCGACCTGTTCGGGTCCGAGACGTCCAGCAACGTCGCCAACTACTACACGGCCGGGCTCAAGGGCCGCTGGATGGAGGGCCGCCGCAAGGACGACCACCGCCTCACCGACGACGCCGCCCTGGTGGACGCCCTGGTGGACGGCGCCGTCGGGCAGACCGAGGTCGCCGCCCTCACCGGCCTGAACACCGACCTGCGCCGCGAGTACATCTCCGACTGCCAGAGCGGCGTCAACCGGTGGAACCGCATCCTGGCCGACGCGGGCCTGCCGCAGCGCCTCTACCTGCCGAGCGTCGCGTTCAACCGCAAGGTCGGCGCGTTCGCCGGCATCGAGGCCACCCCGGACGGCGAGGTCATCCCCGCCGAGGAGTGGGAGCGGCGCAAGGGCGCCTGGCTGCCGACGGAGGTCGACAAGACCCACGTCCGGTCGCTGATGCGCCCCGTCCACGAGCGCGGCAAGATCGCCGCCTGGATCGCCCCGCCCCGCAACGGCATCAACGGCAAACCCTTCGACTACGAGTACGTCCGCCTCTAGGACGCGCCGTTCACGAACGCGACGCCGCCGCGCGCCCGTCCTGGGCCGGCCCGTCCGATGTCAGCGGGCGAGGTGGCGGGAGATGACCAGGCGCTGGATCTGGTTCGTGCCCTCGAAGATCTGCATGACCTTGGCCTCGCGCATGTAGCGCTCCACCGGGAAGTCGCGGGTGTAGCCGGCGCCGCCGAGGACCTGGACGGCGTCGGTCGTCACCTTCATCGCGTTGTCGGTGGCGACCAGCTTGGCGATGGACGCCTCGCGGCCGTAGGGGAGGCCGGCGTCCTTGAGGCGGGCGGCGGACAGGTAGGTGGCGCGGGCCGACTCGACGGCGGCGGCCATGTCGGCGAGGACGAACGCCAGGCCCTGGTGGTCGATGATGGCCTTGCCGAACGCCTCGCGCTCCTTGGCGTAGGCGACGGCGGTGTCCAGCGCGCCCTGGGACAGGCCCGTGGCGACGGCGGCGATGCCGAGGCGGCCCGCGTCGAGGCCGGCGAGGGCGATGGACAGGCCCTGGCCCTCGTGGCCGATGAGGTTCGCGGCCGGGACGCGGGCGTCCACCAGGCGGACGGTCGCCGTGGTGGAGCCCATCAGGCCCATCTTTTCCTCGGGCTCGTCGAACTCCAGGCCGGGGGTGCCGGCGGGGACGTGGAAGCAGGAGATGCCGCGGGAGCCGGTGTCGGCGGTGCGGGCCATGACCGTGTAGAAGTCGGCCTCGCCGCCGTGGGTCGTCCACGCCTTGGCGCCGTTGAGGACGTAGGAGTCGCCGTCCCGGACGGCCTTCGCGCGCATCGCGGCGGGGTCGGAGCCGGCGTGCGCCTCGGAGAGGCAGTACGCGCCGAGCTGCTCGCCCGACAGCATGCCGGGCAGCCACTCCGCGCGCTGCTCGTCGGTGCCGTAGGCGAACAGGGGGAAGCAGGAGAGGGCGTGGACGCTGACGCCGACGCCGACGCTCGCCCACACCGCGCCGATCTCCTCCAGCACCTGGAGGTAGACCTCGTACGGCTGGGCGCCGCCGCCGAACTCCTCCGGGTAGGGGAGGGTGAGCAGCCCGGCCCGGCCGAGCGTCGCGAACACCTCGCGCGGGAACGTCTCGGTCCGCTCCGCGTCGGCGGCGTTCGGGGCCAGCTCCTTGGCCGCGATCTCGCGGGTCAGCGCGATCAGGTCCGCGGACTCGGGGTTCGGCAGGTGCCGGGTGGCGGGCATGGGCGACTCCTTTCGGCCGCTCCAGAGTACCAAGACCGGTACCGGCGAACCTGTTTCGGTACTGCCCTTTGGTAGCGTCTCCCGCATGGACGAGCGGGTCACCCGGGCGGCGCGGCGGCGGGAGGCGCTGATCGGGCGGCTCATGGACGTCTTCCTCGACCGCGGGTTCGCCGAGCTGAGCGTCGCCGACCTCGCCGCGCTGCTGCGCTGCTCCAAGAGCACGCTGTACGCGGTCGCGGCGAGCCGGGAGCAGATCATCGTCGCCGTGGTGCGCGCGTTCTTCCGGCGGGCGACCGAGCGGGTGGAGGCCGCGCTCGACCCGGCCGCCGATCCGCGCGAGCGGGTCGGCGCCTACCTGCGGGCGATCTCGCGGGAGCTGGCCCCGGCGTCGCCCGCGTTCTTCGCCGACCTGGACGCGTTCGCGCCCGCGCGGGAGATCTACAAGCAGAACACCGGGTTCGCGGTCCGCCGGGTGCGGGGGCTCGTCCGGGAGGCCGACGGGCGGATGCCCGGCGCCGACGCGGACTTCGTCGGCGCCGTCGCGGGGCAGGTGATGGAGTCCATCCACCGCGGCGAGATCAAGGCGCAGACCGGCCTGGACGACTCCGCCGCCTACGCCGCGCTGGCCTCGCTGATCGTCGCCCGGATGCGGCCGTCCGGCACCGGCCCCGAGTAGCGCCGCCGGCTAGCGCCGCGCCGTCTGGAGCGCGTGCTCCACGAGGGCGACCAGCACGCCCCGCGCCACCTCCCGGCTCCGCACGTCGCACATCAGGACGGGCACGTCCGGGTCGACGTCGAGGGCGTCGCGGATCTCCTCGACGGCGTAGCGGCGGGCGCCGTCGAACTGGTTCGCGGCGACCACGAACGGGATCTCCCGCTGCTCGAAGAAGTCGATCGAGGCGAAGCTCGACGACAGCCGGCGGGTGTCGACCAGGACGATCGCGCCGACGGCGCCGTAGGCGATCTGGTCCCACATGAACCAGAACCGCTCCTGGCCGGGCGTCCCGAACAGGTACAGCCGGACGCCGCCGGAGAACGTCAGCCGGCCGAAGTCCATCGCGACGGTCGTGGTGGTCTTGCCCTCGACGCCGCCGAGGTCGTCCACCCCGATCGAGGCGTCGGTGAGGGTCTCCTCGGTGCGCAGCGGGCGGATCTCGCTCACCGCGCCGACCAGCGTCGTCTTGCCGACGCCGAAGCCCCCGGCCACCAGCACCTTCAGCGTGTGCATGGGGACGTCGTCGGCCGGCGCGTACGGCGTCGCGGACGGGTCAGAGGCGGCGAAGTTCATCGAGGACTCTCATCAGGATGCGGGGGTCGGGGCGTTCGGACGGTTCCGCCGCCTGCGGGACCTCCTCGATCAGGCCGTACTGGTGCAGGTCCTCCAGCAGGATCTGCACGACCCGGAACGGAAGGTCGGTCTCCGAGGCCAGGTCGGCCGGCGTCGACGGCCGCCGGCACAGCTCCAGCAGCCGCCGCTGCTCGCGGGACAGCCACACCCGGTCGCCCGGGGTGCGGCCGGTCGCGACCAGGATCGTCACCAGGTCGACGACGAGCCCGCGCGGGCGGGTGCGCCCGCGGGTCACCGCGTACGGCCGGACGACCGGGCCGGCGTCCCGGCCGATCCAGCGCTCTCTCGGCGTCTCCACGGTCGCTCAGCCCGACGCACCCGGCCGTACCGACGCGTCCTCGGCCTCGGCGCGCGGCGACGCCGACAGCGCCCGCCGCACCCGCTTGATCAGCATGGTGGTCTCGTAGGCGACGAGCCCGGCGTTGCCGCCCGCGTCGCTGAGCACCGCGAGGCAGCTGCCGTTCCCGGCCGGCATGACGAAGAACAGCCGGTCGTCGAGCTCTACCACCGTCTGCCGCACCTGCTTGGCCTGGAAGTGCTCGCGGGCGCCGTTGGCGAGGCTGTGGAAGCCCGACGACAGCGCCGCGAGGAACTCGGCGTCCTTGCGGGTGACGTCGCCCGAGGCGCCCATGACCAGCCCGTCGCGGGACAGCAGCACGGCCTGGCGGACCTCGCCGACCCGTTGCACCAGATCCTCCAGCAGCCAGTCGAGCTCGCCGGTGGCGTGGCCCTGCCGAGTCATGCTTCCCCCCATTCATCGCGTGGTTCGAGATCGCCCGGTTCGTCGTCGGCGATCCTGCCGCGCAGCCATCCCGACTGTAGCGAGGCCATCAGATCGCGGCTGAGCTCCGGACTCGGCTCCTCGAAGTCCTCGTCCGCCGGGGCGGCCTCCTTCGGCCGCCCGTTCAGCGGGCGTTTGCGCAGCTGAGGAGCGAGGTTGCGCTGCCGGACGCGGCGCGGGAGCCGCCCGGTGACCTCGCTGTCCTCGACCGCGGCCGGTTCCGGATCCTCGTCCAGCGGCCGGGTCCGGCCATTGGCCCGCCCGGGCGGGTCGAAGGACACCGGCGAATCGGCGGCCCCGTCGGAGGAGACCTGCGCGTCGTAGGAGACCCGCGCGTCGGCGGCGGGCGGTGCGAAGGCCGGCGGCGTCTCGAAGGAGACCGGTGTGTTGAAGGCGACCGGGGCGGGCGGGCCGTCCGGCGGCCCGGTGCGCGCCGGCGGGCTCGCCGGGCCGGGCAGCGCGCGGCGGACCGGGCGGCCGAGCCGCGGCGCGCCCGCGCCGACCGGCTGCGCCGCGGCGGTGCCCTCGCCGATCGGCTGCCACTGCTCGTCCAGGACCACCAGGGCGTGCGGGACGAGGACGATCGCGGTCGTGCCCCCGTACGCCGAGGGCTGCAGCGAGACCTTGATGTCGTGCCGGGCGGCGAGCCGCGCGACGACGAACAGGCCGAGCCGCTCGGTGTCGACCAGGTCGAACTCGACGGCGCTGGCGAGGCGCCGGTTGAGCGAGTCCAGCTCCTCCGGGGCGAGGCCGATGCCGCGGTCGACCACCTCCACCGCGAGCCCGTTGGCGACGGTCTCGACCTTGACGGTGACCTCGGTGGTCGGCGGGGAGTAGGCGGTGGCGTTCTCGATCAGCTCGGCGAGCAGGTGGATGACGTCGGCGACCACGTCCCCGCTGACCGCGGCCGACGTCGCGCCGGTCACCTCGATGCGGGTGTAGTCCTCGACCTCGGCGATCGCGGCGCGCACCACGTCCTCGGCGGCGACGGGGTGGTCCCAGGCGCGCACGGTGGGCGACCCGGACAGGATGACCAGGCCCTCGGCGTGCCGCCGCATGCGGGTGGTGAGGTGGTCGAGGCGGAACAGGTCGTCCAGCTCCTCGGGGCTGGACGCGCGCCGCTCCATCTGGTCCAGCAGCCGCAGCTGCCGGTGCAGCAGCGACTGGCTGCGCCACGACAGGTTCACGAAGACCCGGTTGATGCTGGCGCGCAGCTCCGCCTCGCCGATCGCGGTGCTGATCGCCTGCCGCTGGACGGTCTCGAACGCCTCGCTGACCAGCGCGACCTCGCGGGTCTTCCCGGAGGCGGGGCGGGGCGTCTCGGCGTCCAGGTCCACCCGCTCGCCGCGCCGCAGCCGCGCCACGACGCGGGGCAGCCGCTCGTTGGCCAGCTCCTGCGCCGACCGCTGCAGCCGCCGCAGCTCGCCGGCGTGCCGGCGGGCGAACAGCAGCGACAGCACGATGGACGCGATCACGGCGAGCAGCCCGACGCCGCCCGCGAGGTAGACCCGCAGCATGATCCGGTCGCCGGCGGGCTCGACCTCGTCGTGCTGGAGCTGCTGGCCGGCCTTGTAGGTGGTGCCGAGCCACAGCTGCCCGGCGGCCTGGACGGCGGCCTGCCACCGCTGCGGGGCCGGGGCCCGGCCCTGCCGCACGATCGCGGTCTCCAGCGCGACGAAGTCGGCGTAGGCGGGGGAGTTCACGAGGCCGCTCATGGTCTTGGCGACCGAGCCGCTGAGCCCGGCATGCCCGAGCTCGATCAGCTCGGCGCGGGCGCCCGCCCACTCGGAGAAGGCGGCCCGGCCGCCGGCCTTCAGCCGGCCGCCGCCGAGCCCCGTCAGCAGCAGGTCCTCGCGCAGCATGAAGTCGCGCGCCCAGTACATGTAGAGGACGCCGTTGGTCTGCTGGTAGACGTCGACGTCGTCGATGGTGACCAGCGTGGTGAGCAGCCGGACGGTCTTGTCGAAGGCGTCGCTGTAGGCGTTGATGGCCTCCAGCGCCGTGACGTTCCGCGCGGTGATCTGCGACCGGATGCTGGCGAGCTGGTCGAACTGGTTGCCCACGTCCCGGGTGCGCTGGATCCCGCCCTCGGCCATGTGCTCGGTGGCCTGGGGCGAGAGCCCGAGCCTGCGGAACAGGGCCACCGCGCGCTGGGTCTTGGCGACGGCGTCGTGGAACTTCCGCTCGTTCGCCGCGGACGGCGCCACCAGCGCGGCGACGGCCGCGCCGCGCTCCTCCTGCACCGCCTGCATGGCGAGGTTCGCGGGCTGGCCGACCCGGTCGTGGTTGTCGGCGTACTGGTTGCGCAGGAGCGCGTCGTTCAGCGCCGGGATCGCCGAGTACGTCCACAGGGCCACGAGCGAGACCAGCGGGATGGCGAGGAGCAGGACGATCCGCCGCCCGATCGGGCGCGTGCGCGGGCGCCCGTGGGATCTGGGCTCCTGTTCGGGACTCGACAACGGCCCACTCCTGATCGTCGGCGGCCACCTTCAAGGGTGACGAAGCATACTCACGCCGATTTGTCCGGGGCCAGTGCCCTCACCTGCTGGAACTCGCGTCCAGTGGAATGCGGTTCGGGTCGCCGGAGCGAATCGGCGGGTGGTGCGCGCCGATGCCCCCACGGCGCCGGGCTTTCCGGTGTCTTCGCAGGTCAGCGCGTTCTGATTGGCGCCATTTCGGGCTGACCTCGCGGAATGCGTTCCGGTTCTCCCGGTGATGATCGACACGAGCCGTGCAGGCGGTCGGGACGGACCGTGATGGCGCACCGAAAGTCGATCTTGTAAAACGAGGGGAGAATGAGGCCAATATTGGCCGTTTTGATGCAGAGTCGTGTCTTGTTGCGGGAATTGACGCGTGTCAGGCTTCGGGTTGCTTCGTCCCCCCACAAACGGAGACCTGGTATGCGCAGAGCCGCGCTCGCAACCCTCACCGGGCTGTCGCTCGCAGCCGCCACCCTGGCCGCGGTGCCGACCGCCGCGGCGGCCGGACCGGCCGACGCGAAACTGGCCCGGCTGGTCACGCTGAAGAACGTCCGCCACCACCAGCTGAACCTGCAGAAGATCGCGGACGCCAACGGCGGCAACCGGGCCGCCGGGCTGCCCGGCAACACGGTCACCATCAAGTACCTCGCCGACCAGCTCAAGCGGGCCGGCTACAGCCCGGTCGTGCAGAAGTTCACCTTCGATTTCTGGCAGCAGACGGCCGAGCCGGTCTTCGCCGAGACCGCCCCCGAGCAGAAGACGTTCGCGCCGGACACCGACTACGCGACCCTCCAGTACTCCGGGTCCGGCGACGTCACCGCCCCCGCCGCACCCGTCGACAGCGGGGCCACCGGGCTCGGCAGCGGCTGCGAGGCCGACGACTTCGCGGGCTTCCCGGCGGGCGCCATCGCGCTGATCCAGCGCGGCGGCTGCTTCTTCTCCGTCAAGGCCGACAACGCCATCGCGGCGGGCGCGTCCGCCGTGGTCATCTACCAGCTCCCCGACCAGCCCGGACCCGTCGGGGGCACGCTGACCAAGCCGTACGGCATCCCGGTGGTCGGCCCGACCAACGCGGTCGGCAAGGCGCTCGTGGAGCAGGCGAACAACGGCGGCGTGACGCTGCGGGTGAAGACGCAGACGCTCAACGAGAAGCGCGAGACCGCCAACGTCATCGCCGACACCGAGCGCGGCAGGCCCGGCAACATCGTGGTCGTCGGCGCCCACAACGACAGCGTCACCGACGGCCCCGGCATCAACGACGACGGCTCCGGCACCGCGACGCTGCTGGAGATGGCCAAGCAGATCAACAAGCTCGGCTCCAAGGTCCGCAACAAGGTGCGGTTCGCGTTCTGGGGCGCCGAGGAGGAGGGCCTGCTCGGCTCGCAGTACTACGTTGACACCCTCCCGCAGGCCGAGCGCGACAAGATCGCGCTGATGCTCGACTTCGACATGCTCGCCTCGCCCAACTACGTGAACTTCGTGTACGACGGCGACGACAGCGCGGGCGAGAACAACGTCGAGCCGCCCGCGGGGTCCGGCGCGATCGAGAAGGCGTTCACCGACTACTTCGCGAGCCGGGGCCTCGCCACCGACCCGACGCCGTTCAACGGGCGGTCGGACTACAACGCGTTCATCACCGCGGGCATCCCCGCCGGCGGCGTCTTCACCGGCGCCGAGGGCATCAAGACGCCCGCGCAGGCGGCGGTCTACGGCGGTACCGCCGGGGTGGCCTACGACCCCTGCTACCACGCGGCCTGCGACCGCTACGACAACGTGAACCTCAAGGGCTTCGACCAGATGATCGACGCCACGGCCGCGGTGACGCAGCTGTTCGCGCACAGCACGCTGACGGTCAACGGCAACGAGCTGGCCAGGCGCGCTCCTGCCCAGGCCGCCAAGCGCACCGTGCCGGACGAGATCGGCACCTACGCGACCCGGTGACCCGGTAGCCGAGTCTCGGTGAGGGGCGCGCCCGGCAGCGGGCGCGCCCCTCTTCCGTCCACTCCCTCAGCCGAGCGCCTCGGCGATCTCGCGCAGCGCCGGGCGCGGGTCGTCGTCGCCCAGGACCTGCACCGCCACCTGGTCGGCGCCCGCGTCCAGGTGCCCCCGCACCCGCGCGGCCAGCGCCGCCGCGCCGCCCTGCGCGACCAGCGCGTCGATGAGCGCGTCGCTGCCGCCGCCGGCCACGTCGGCGTCGCTGAAGCCGAGCCGCTTGAAGTTGCCGACGTAGTTGCGCAGCCCCAGAACCATCCTCGCGGCCTCCCGCGCCGTCGCGCGGGCGCGCGCGGCGTCGGTGTCGAGCACGACCTTCTGCTCGGGGACGAGCAGCGGCCCGGCGCCGAGCGTCTCGCGGGCCTGCTGGGTGTGCTCGGGCGTCGTGAAGTACGGGTGCGCGCCCGCCGTGCGCTCCGCCGCCAGCCGCAGCACCTTCGGCCCTAGCGCGGCCAGCACCCGCCCGCCGGCCGGGACGCCCGCGGCGTCCAGGTCGTCCAGGTAGCGGACGATCGTCTCGTACGGGCTGCGGTACTCCTGCGTCGCCTCCGGGTGGCCGATGCCGACGCCGAGGAGGAACCGGCCGCCGTGCGCCTCGTTCAGCCGGTGGTAGGACGCGGCGACCTCCGCGGCCGGCGTGGCCCACATGTTCACGATGCCGGTCGCGATCACGATCCGGTCGGTGCCGGCCAGCAGCCGCTCGGCGATCTTCAGGTCGCCGCGCGGCGACCCGCCGATCCAGATGGCGCCGTAGCCGAGGTCCTCGACGTCCTTGGCCAGCTCCGGATCCAGCATGCTCCACGGCCGCCAGATCCCGAGCCGGCCCAGTTCGATCTTGTCCATGTCGCCCCCAACACTCGCCGCGGCCGTTTCATGCCCCCTTCCCCGGTGCCAGGATGTGAACATGACCGACCGGCCGCTCCTGCTGCTCCTGGACGGCCACTCGCTGGCCTACCGGGCGTTCTACGCGCTGCCGGTGGAGAACTTCACCACCACGTCCGGGCAGCCCACCAACGTCGTGTACGGGTTCGCGAACATGCTGGCGAACGTGCTGCGGGACGAGCGCCCGACGCACGCGGCCGTCGCGTTCGACGTGGGGCGGCGGACGTTCCGCGCCGAGGCGTTCCCGGAGTACAAGGCGACCCGGACCCGGTCGCCGGAGGAGTTCGGCGCCCAGCTGCCCGTCCTGGACCGGCTGCTCGGCGCGATGAGCGTTCCGGTGCTGCGGGCGCCCGGCTACGAGGCCGACGACGTGATCGCGACGCTCACCGCGGCGGCGGTGGCCGACGGCATGGCCGTGCTGATCGTCACCGGCGACCGCGACGCGCTCCAGCTCGTCGGCGACGACGTCACCGTCCTGTACTTCTACCGGACGGCCGCCGAGATGGTCCGGTACACGCCGGAGGCGGTGCGGGAGAAGTACGGGCTGACCCCGGCGCAGTACCCCGACTTCGCGGCGCTGCGCGGCGACCCGTCCGACAACCTGCCGAGCATCCCCGGCATCGGGGAGAAGACGGCCGCGAAGTGGGTCCGCGAGTTCGGCACCCTCGACGCGCTGCTGGAGCGGGCCGGCGAGGTGAAGGGCAAGGCGGGGGAGAGGCTGCGCGGCGCGCTCGACACGGTGCGGCTGAACCGGCGGCTCACCGAGCTCGTCCGCGACGTGGACCTGCCGGTCGGGCCCGCCGACCTGCGGCGCCGCCCCTACGACCTGGCCGCGTTCACCGCGCTGCTGGACGAGCTGGAGTTCCGCAACGCCAGCCTCCGGCAGCGCCTGTTCGCCGCCGACCCGGGCGGGGGACGTCCCACGGAGGCGGCGCGTCCCGAGCCGGTGAAGGGCCGCGAGCTGGGCCCGGACGAGCTGGCCGGCTGGCTGCACGCCCATGGCACCGGCCTGATGGGGCTGGCCGCCGACTGGACGTGGGCGCGCGGCGCCGGCGACATCGCGCGGATCGCGCTGGCGTCCGGCGACGACCACGCGGCCTCGTTCGAGCCGTCCGCGCTCACCGAGGCCGACGAGCGCGCGTTCGCGGACTGGCTCGACGACCCGTCCCGTCCCAAGGCGCTGCACGACGTAAAGGCGCTGCTGCGCGTGTTCGGCGAGCGCGGCTGGCGCCTGGACGGGGTCGCCATCGACACGGCGATGGCCGCCTACCTGCTGCTCCCCGGCCTGGCCGCCTACGGGATCGCCGACCTCGCGGGCCGCCACCTCGGCCGCCGCCCGCCCGCCGAAGGGGCCGCCGGGCTGATGCTCAGCGCGCGCGCCGTCCTCGACCTGGCCGACAAGTTCGCCGCCGACCTCGCCTCCACCGGCATGGACGCGGTCCTCCGCGACGTCGAGCTGCCGCTGTCGGACCTGCTCGCCCGCGCCGAACGCGCCGGGATCCACGTTGACGCCGCCCTCTTGGACGAGCTGGAGCACCACTTCGCCGAAGGCATGGAGCGCGCCGCCGACGACGCGGCCGAGATCGCCGGGCGGCGCTTCAACCCCGGCTCGACCAAGCAGCTCCAGGAGGTGCTGTTCGGCGAGCTGGACCTGCCCCGCACCAAGAAGATCAAATCCGGCTACTCCACCGACGTGGACGCGCTGACCTGGCTCGCGACGCAGACCGGCAACGGGCTGCCGGAGGTGCTGCTGCGCCACCGCGACCAGGCGCGGCTGCGCACGACCGTCGCCGGGCTGATCCGGGAGATCGGCGCGGACGGCCGGATCCACACCACCTTCCAGCAGACCGTCGCCGCCACCGGCCGGCTCACCTCGACCGAGCCGAACCTCCAGGTCATCCCCGTCCGCACCGAGGAGGGGCGGCGCATCCGGCGCGCGTTCCTCCCCGGGCCCGGCTACGAGTCGCTGCTGACCGCCGACTACGGCCAGCTCGAACTGCGCGTCATGGCGCACCTGTCGAAGGACCCGACGCTGCTGGCCGCGTTCGCGTCCGGCGAGGACCTCCACGCCACGATGGCGGCGCAGGTCTTCCAGGTCGCCGCCGCGGACGTCACCCCCGACATGCGCCGCAAGATCAAGGCGATGTCGTACGGGCTGGCGTACGGCCTGTCGGCGTTCGGGCTGGCCAAGCAGCTCGGCATCCCGCAGGCGGAGGCGCGCCCCCTGATGGACGCCTACTTCGCGCGGCTCGGCGGCGTCCGCGACTACCTCGACCACGTCGTCGCCGAGGCCCGCGCCACCGGCTACACCCGGACCGTCCTCGGCCGTCGCCGCTACCTGCCGCACCTGACCAGCGACAACCGGCAGCGCCGCGAGACCGCCGAGCGGATGGCGCTGAACGCGCCGGTCCAGGGCTCGGCCGCCGACATCGTCAAGATCGCGATGCTGCGGGTGGACGAGGCGCTCACCGCGGCCGGGCTGCGCAGCCGGCTGCTGCTCCAGGTGCACGACGAGATCGTCCTGGAGGTGGCGCCGGGGGAGCGGGACGCGGTCGAGGCGCTCGTCCGCGACCGCATGACGACCGCCTACCCGCTCACGGTCGGGCTGGAGGTCGCCATCGGCGCCGGCGCCGACTGGAACGCGGCCGCGCACTAGGCGCTCGGCGGGCGGCCCTCCCACGCGTCACCGAGCAGGACCCGCAGGCCCTCCTCCTCCACCGGACGCGGGTTCGCGAAGCCCCCGGCGGCGGCCCGCGCGACCACATCGTCCAGGTGGGCGGGGTCGGCGCCGAGGTCCTTGAGCGAACGCGGCAGGCCCAGCGAACCGGACAGCTCCCACAGCGCGCGGGCCGGATCGCCGCCTCCGAGCGCCCGGCGCAGCGCCCGGACGGCGTCCGGCGCCGCCGGGGCGTTGTAGGCGAGGGCGTGCGGCAGCAGGACGGTGTGGGTCTCGGCGTGCGGCAGGTTCAGCGACCCGCCGAGGATGTGGCACAGCTTGTGGTGCAGGCCCATCGTCGTCGCGCTGAGGCAGGTGCCGCACAGCCACGCCCCGTACAGGGCGCGGGTGCGCGCGGGCAGGTCGCCGGGCGACCGCACGACCTCCGGCAGCGCCTCCGCAAGCACCCGGACGGCCTCCTCCGCCATCAGCGACACCACCGGCGACGCGTCAGGGGCGTACAGCGCCTCGACGGCGTGCGCCATCGCGTTCATCCCCGACGCCGCCGACACCGCCGGCGGCAGGCCCAGCGTCAGGGACGGGTCGTAGAGGACCGTCCGGGCCAGCACGCGCTCGTCGCGCCCGGTGCGTTTGACGCCGTCCTCCGTCATGCCCCACACCGGCGTCATCTCCGACCCGGCGTACGTCGTCGGGACGGCCACGATCGGCAGCCCCGTCTCCTTCGCGACCGCCTTGGCCAGGCCGACCGCCGACCCGCCGCCGAACGCGACCAGCCCGTCCGCGCCCGCCGCCGCGGCGGCCCGGCACGCCTCCGCCGCCGCGTCCGCCGGGACGTGCATCACCGCCCCGGCGTGCACGCCGGCGAGCCGGTCCCCGAGCGCCGCCGCGGCGCGCTCGGCGTCCGCGCGCCGCCCCGGCGTCGCGAGGACCAGCACCCGGGACAGCCCGAGCGCGGCAGCCTCGGCGGGCAGGCCGGCGAGCGCGCCCGCGCCGAAGACGACCCGCACGGGCAGCGGCCGGTAGGTGAATCGCAGCGCGTCCATGGCCCGACTCTACGGTCGCGGATTGTCCCGCCGGCGCCCCGATGGGGTAGGGATGTGACGGGGGAGGTACGCATGGAGATCGAAATGGTCGTCGAGATCCCCGGGGGATCGCGCAACAAGTACGAGATGGACCACCGGCTGGGCCGCATCCGCCTCGACCGGATGCTGTTCACCGCGACCCGGTACCCGCACGACTACGGCTACATCCCGGACACCTGCGCGGAGGACGGCGACCCGCTGGACGCGATGGTGCTGCTGGAGGAGCCCACGTTCCCCGGCTGCCAGATCACCGTCCGCAGCGTCGGCGTGTTCTGGATGCACGACGAGAAGGGGCCCGACGCCAAGGTCCTCACCGTCCCATCGCGGGACGTCCGCTACGAGGCCATCCGCGACCTGCGCGACGTGCACGAGCACATCCTCGATGAGATCGCGCACTTCTTCGACATCTACAAGAGCCTGGAGCCGGGCAAGAGCGCCGACGTGCGCGGCTGGCAGGACCGGCAGGTCGCCGACCGGACGATCGTCGAGGCCGCCGAGCGCGCGCGGTCGACCGGAAGCCCGACGGCCTGACCGGGCCTTTACGGCGGGGGAGGGGGCGGCGCACCATGGCGGGCGTGGGCTCCACCGCGGAACCGGTCGTGGTCGCCGGCGCCGGGCCGGTCGGCCTGGTCGCGGCGCTGCTGCTGGCCCGGCACGGGGTGCCGAGCGTGGTGCTGGAGGCCGCCGCGCACCGCGACCCGGCCGGGTCGCGGGCCATCTGCTTCCAGCGGGACGTCCTGGACGTCCTCGACCGGGCCGGCTGCGCCGAGCGGATGATCGCCCGCGGCGTGACCTGGACGACCGGCCGCACCTACCACCGCGGCGACGAGCTGTTCGCCGTCGCCTTCCCCGGCGCCGGGAGCGGCGAGGTCCCGCCGTGGATCAACATCTCGCAGGCCGAGGTGGAGGCGTACCTGCGCGACCTCGCCGCCGCGGAGCCGCTGGTCGAGGTCCGGTACGGGCACCGGGTCCGCGCGGTGCGCCAGGACGGGGGCGGCGTCGAGGCCGACGCCGAGACCGGCGCGGGCGCCGCCACCGTGCGCGGCACGCACCTGGTCGGCGCGGACGGCGGGCACGGCGCGGTCCGGGAGCTGCTCGGCATCGGCTTCCCCGGCCGCACCTTCGCCGACAAGTTCCTCATCTGCGACATCCGGGCCGAGCTGCCGTTCCCGAACGAGCGGCGGTTCTTCTTCGACCCCGAGTGGAACCCGGGGCGGCAGGTCCTCGTCCACCAGTGCCCGGACGGGACGTGGCGCATCGACTGGCAGGTGCCCGCCGACCACGACCTGGCCGCCGAGCGAGCGTCGGGGGCGCTCGACGCCCGGATCCGGAAGATCACCGGGGACGTGCCCTACGAGATCGTGTGGGCCACCGTGTACCGGTTCCACGAGCGGTGCGCCGAGGCGTTCGGGTCCGGCCGCGCGTTCCTGGCGGGCGACGCCGCCCACCTGTACGCGCCGTTCGGGGCCCGCGGGCTGAACTCCGGCGTCCAGGACGCGGAGAACCTCGCCTGGAAGCTCGCGTTCGTCCGGCACGGCTGGGCGCCGCCGGAGCTGCTGCGCAGCTACGACCTCGAACGCCGCGCCGCCGCGCTGGAGAACCTGCGCGTCACCACGCGGACGATGGAGTTCCTCGTCCCGCAGACGCCGGCGCAGCGGGCGCACCGCCTGGAGTCGCTGGAGCGGGCCCGGAGCCATCCGGACCCGCGCGCGATCATCGACTCCGGCCGGCTCGCCGAGCCGTACTGGTACCTGGACTCGCCGCTCACCACCCCGTCCGGCCCGGTGGACGGCTTCCCGCGCGAGCCCGGCGCGGTCCGCCCGCCGGTGCCGGGGGTGCTCTGCCCGGACGGCCCGTGCACCGTCGGCGGCGAGCGCACCCGCCTGCGCCGCCTCTTCGGCACGCGGTTCGTGATCCTGGGCCCTGCCGTTGTGGAGCCGCCCGGCGGCATCCCCTGCGACAGCTACGCACTGGACGACATCGACACCGAAGGGGTGCTCCGGGCGGCCCTGGGGGCGGGCCCGGACACGGTCCACGTCGTCCGCCCGGACGGGCACCTCGCCGCGGTCCTGCCGGACGGCGACCCCGGCGCCGTGGCCGCCGCCGTGCGCCGCGCCTGCGGACGGCAGTGACCGACGTCACCCGTCGCCACCGCCGCCGCCGTGTACCGTCGGTCCTCCCGGGGCGGACGCGTCCCGGCGACCGGAGGTGAGAGCGCATGGGCGCCGCTGGCAGGGAGGGCGCGGACGACGGGATCCGCGCGGACCGTCCGGTGTCGGCGCGGGTCTGGGACTACTGGCTCGGCGGCAAGGACCACTACGAGGTGGACCGGATGGCCGGCGAGATGGTCGCCCGGCAGGTCCCCGGCATCGTCGCCGCCGCCCGCACCGACCGGCTGTTCCTCGGCCGCTGCGTCCGCCACCTGGCGGGCGGGGAGGGCGTCCGGCAGTTCCTCGACATCGGCACCGGGCTCCCGACCGCCGACAACACGCACGAGATCGCGCAGCGCGTCGCGCCGGAGTCGCGCATCGTCTACGTCGACAACGACCCGCTCGTGCTCGCCCACGCGCGGGCCCTGCTCACCAGCTCGCCGGAGGGCGCGACCGACTACATCGACGCCGACGTCCGCGACCCCGGCCGCATCCTCGCGCAGGCCGCCGCGACGCTCGACTTCGACCGGCCGGTCGGGCTGATGATGCTCGCCCTGCTGCACCTCATCACCGACGACGAGGAGGCCCGCGCCATCCTGGACCGGCTCGTCGGCGCGCTCGCCCCGGGCAGCTTCGTGGCGCTGTCGCACGCCTGCCTGGACGTGGACGTCACGCACACCGCCGTCAAGGCGTGGAACGAGAGCGGCACCCCGCACCCGCTCAGGGCCCGGACCGCCGCGGAGATCGAGGCGCTGTTCGACGGCCTGGAGCTGGTGGAGCCGGGCGTCGTGTCGTGCTCCCGGTGGCGCCCCGAGCCCAATCCGTGGGGCGAGCCGCAGGAGACCATGACCTTTTGTGGAGTGGCGAGAAAACTGGCCGCCTGACGAACTTCGTACGAAGATCAGGGGAATTGTCCGACACCATTTCCCGGAGGCAGTCCTTGGCGCATATCGAACTGGACGAGAACGTCCCGGGGCTGCCGTCCCTGCTCCGGTTCCGGCCGGAGACCGCGGGACCGCTGACCGCGCTCGCGGAGGCCCTGCTGCGCGGCCCGAGCCCGCTCCCGCCCGGCGAGCGGGAGCTGATCGCCGCCTACGTGTCCGAGCTGAACGGCTGCCGGTTCTGCGCGTCGTCGCACGGCGCGTGCGCCGCGGTACAGCTGCCCGGCGGGATGACGCTCGTCCAGCAGGTCCACGCCGACCCCGAGGCGGCGCCGGTCTCCGCCAAGCTGCGCGCCCTGCTCGGCATCGCCGCCGCCGTCCAGCGCGGCGGCAACGAGGTCGGCGCGGAGCATGTCGCGGCCGCGCGGGACGCCGGCGCCACCGACGTCGAGATCCACGACACCGTGCTCATCGCCGCCGCGTTCTGCATGTACAACCGGTACGTGGACGGCCTCGGCACCAGCGCCCCGGAGGACCCGGCCGCCTACGTGCGGATGGCCGAGCGGCTCGTCGCCGACGGCTACGGGATCGCCGCGGGCCCGCGCTGAAACCCGGTCGACCGGGGCGCCCCCGGCCGGGATCATGGGTCGGGTGAAGATCCGGCTCACCGGCGGTGTGGTGGCGTCGGGCCGGCATGCCTGGGTCGCCGGGCCCTCCGGCCCGGTGCGGCTGCTGGCGCAGGCGGACGCGCCGCCGGGCGCCGCCGTCGCGCTCGGCCCCGAGGACGCGCCGGACGCGGCCGCCGCCGGCGCCGTCCGCGAGCTGGCCCGCCTCGTCGCGGACGGCGGCATCGCCGCGGCGGGCGCGGGCGTCGACCTCGGCGCCGGGTTCCGCTCCGCGCGGCTGGACGGCGCGCACGGCGACCAGCGCGACGCCGTCATCGCGGCGCTGCGCGCCGTCGGCATGGGCGAGGCGCACCGCCTGGGGCCGCGCGCCGGGCTGCTGGTGGCGATGTTCGGCCCGGCGGTGACGAAGCCGGTCGGCGCCGCCGCCGCGCGGGCCGTGGAGGAGGGGCGCTGGGCGGCGCTGCACCTGGCGTCGGCGGCCAGCGACGTCCTCGGCCCCGAGCAGCTCGAACGGGTCCTCGCCCTGGAGGCGCCCGAGGAGGCCGGGCTCACCCCCGACGGCCCGCCCTCGGCGCTCGCGCGGTACTTCCGGCAGGTGTTCGCGGACGTGCCGGGCCCGCGCAGGCTCCCCCTCGTCCTGGACCTGTGGGAGCGGGTGCTGGAGCACCGGGGCGCGCGCGGCGTCCGCGAGCGGAGGCTGGCGACGCAGGCCCGCCGCGACCGCCTGGCCGACCTGCGCGAGCGCCGCCGCCACCACGAGGACCAGCGGGTGCTGTTCTGGCTGCGGGTCGCGCACGACGACCTCGCCTTCGAACCGTCCCTCGCCGACGCGGCGCGGTGGGTGCCGACCGAGCCGTACTGGCGCGACCGCCTCGACCGGCTGCTCCAGGACGCGCTCGGCGCCACCGCCCTGCTGCGGACCGCGGTCGCCGTCGCCGACCACGGTCTGGGCGCCGGGCTCGACCGCTCGCTGCCGCTGCTGCGCGCCGCCGCCGGCCGGGTCGACGACGCGGTCGCGGCGCATTCGGCGCGGCGGGTCCCGGGCCTCACCGGCCTGCCGGCGCGCCCCGCCGCCCACGTGCGCGACCTCGCGCGCAGGGTCGGCAAGGACGGGCCCCGGGACGCGAAGTTCAGCGCCTACGTCCGGCCCCGGCTGTCCCACGCCCGCGACTACGCGCTCCTGGTCGTCGAGGACGCGCGGGCGCTGCTGGACGACGTGTGCGGCATCGACCCCGACGCGCCACTGGTTCCGGAGGGTGTGGTGCGCGTATGGGCGGGCTCCGGGCTGGCGCGCTGGCGCCAGGACGCCGGGTACGGCGCGGCCCGCCCACCCGCCGAATGGTCCGGCATCCAGCCCTGGACGGCCCCGCTGCTGAACTTCACGGCCCCGCTGCTGCACGGCGCCGCCCCGCTGCGCGAGCGGCTCGGCTCCGCCGCGGACCCCGCCGGCGGCGCCGCCGCCGACCCGGCCGCCGTGGAGAGGGTCGGCGACCTGCTCTGGTACGCCGACCTGATCGACGCGCTCGCCCAGCTGCACGGGCACGAGCGGGCGCGGCCCACCCCGGGCACCGGCGCGCCCTGGTACGACCACGATCCGCCGCCCCCGGAGGACGACCCGCTGCGGCCCGGCCTGGACTCGGTGGCCCTCGCCGTCTCCGGCGCCGCGCAGCTGGTCGCGCTCGGCGGCGTCCCGCCCCGGGCGCCGCGCGGCTGGACGGAGTTCACCGAGGGCCTCATGTCGGCCACCGCGATCGCCACGGCCCTCACCGGCGACTTCGCCGTCCCGCCGCCGCTCGCCGCGCTGGACGGGAGCACCGTCCCCGGCGCGGGCGTGCGCGTCAGGGTGGCGCGCAGCGCCCGCGACCTCGCCGAGTGGGCGGCCTACATGGGCAACTGCATCGCCGAATACGCCGATGAGGCCAGGACGGGCCGCAGCGTGCTGCTCGGCCTCTACGGCGGGGACGGCCTGCTCGCCGCCAACGCCGAACTGGCGGCGCTGAAGCCCGCGCCGCGCGGCTGGCGGGTCGTCGAGATCAGGGCGCGGTTCAACGACGACCCTCCCGCGGAGCTGGAGCGGGCGTTCGAGGAGTGGGTCGCCGCGATCCCCGGCACCGTCCGCGCCGAGCCCGACCCGGCACCGGAGGAGCCGCCGCCGGTCCGTGCCGCGCGCCGCCGCGCCGCGCCCCGCCTGGTCGAGGAGGCCGGCCCGGCGCTCGCTCCGCTCGCCCGGCGGGCGTTCCGCGCCGTCCCGCCCGGGGCGTCCGCCGCGCTCGCCGCCGTGGCCGGGACCGCGCCGGAGGCCGCGCCCGCCCGGCTGCGCCGCCTCGGTGCAGCCCAGCTGGCCGGGGCGGTCCGCCGCGCGCTCGACGGCGGCGCCACCGACCTCGTCGCGCTCTGGACGGCCACCGGGCACCGCCCGCTGGCGTCCGCGCTCGACGCCCTGGACCCCGCCCTGCGCGACCGCTTCGACCGGCTCGAGCTGCTCCTGGGGGAGCCACCGCTGCCGAAGGCGCTGCGCGGGCTCGTCAAGGACCCGGACATCGCCGCCGCGCACGCCCTCGACCTGGCGGCGCGCCGGGTCCGCCGCGCCATCGGGCGGCTCGCCGCGGACGACGACCCGGTGATCGCCGCCGCCCTCGCGCGGCCGTCGGCCGAGCCGCTGCTCTGCGCGCTCGCCGTCGCGGCCACGTGCGCCGCGCCCGGAGCGGCCCTCGCCCCGGTGACGCGGCCGCGCGGCGTCACCGTCCCCGGCTACCCCGCCACCGCGCTCGGCGACGAGGACGGCCCCTGGCGCCGCGCCCTGCCGGCCGCCCGCGAACTCGGCGCCGACACCTCGGTGTTCTGGGACGAGGTCGCCGAGCACGGGCTGCGCGTCCCCGCGTCCTGGCTCGCCCACGGCGGCTGGCCGGCGCTGTGGTCGCGCGCCCACGCCCGCCGCAGGTAGACCGGGGCCGCCGCCGGGTCACGGCCGGCGGAAGATCGTGATGGAGTGGCCGACCTCGTCGACCGGCTCGCTGGAGGCGATCAGCGGGACGAGGCGCGGGTCGTCCTTGGCGATCCAGCTGTCGGAGACGACCAGCAGGCCGCGCACCCGGTCCGGGGGCGCGGTGAGCGGATCGGACGCGCGGATTCCGTAGTAGGACGGGACGCCGCTGCCCTTGTAGGCGAGCCACACCGCCTCGCCGGGGTAGCGGTCGCGGAGGCGGTCGGCGAGCCGACCGAGGTCCTGGCCCCAGTCGACGTTGGAGTCGTGCAGGTACCGGTGCGTCCCCGCCGGGCCGCCGAACGCCTCGTTGGAGTACGGCAGGTAGTACGGGAACGCGCGCAGCGAGCTGACCGCGACGAACAGCACGAGCGCCGCCGTCGCCGCCCTGATCCACCTCCGCCGGACGGCCGTCGCCCCGGCCGCCGCCACCGCCAGGAACATCGGCAGGAAGATCACGTACCGGACGCCGAGGTCGCGGGCGCCGGTCATCGCCACCGCCAGCAGCACGGCCGGGGGCGCGAGGACGTACGGCGCGGCGGGCCGCAGCCGGGGCAGCGCCGCCAGCGACGCCGCCCCCGCCGCCCACAGGGCGAGCGCCCCGAGCGGCGTCTTCACCAGCAGCGCGCCGGGCAGGTAGTACCAGCGCGACCCCCGGTAGGTGTCGCCGAACAGGAAGCTCGTCCAGGTCAGGTCCTCGAAGCCGAACTGGACGCGCATCCCGTCCCGGAACGGCCTCGGGAACGGCAGCAGGTCGACGGCGAGCCCCCGCAGGCCGCCGATGGCGGGGACGCCGCCGGGCGCCGTCCACCGCAGGCGCGGATCGACGGCCAGGTAGCTCGCCCACACCACCGCGACCGCGAGCGCCGCGACGCCGCCCGCCGCCAGCACACCCGCGAGGACGGGCCGTCCGGCGCCCCGCGACCGCCGCGACCACCAGACCGGCACCGCGACCAGCACCAGCAGCACCGGCACGGCGGGAAGCGCGCTCATCTTGGTCGCGACGGCCGCGCCGAGCGCCGCCCCCGCGAGCGGCGCGCAGAGCCGGGGCCGCCGCCGCGCCCGCCACGCCAGCCACACCGACGTCAGCAGCAGGCCGGCCGCCGGGACGTCGAGCGTCGCCAGCGACCCGTGCGCGATGACGCCGGGGGAGAACGCGTAGAGGGCCAGCGCCGCCACGCCACCGGCCGGGCCCGCGAGGTCGCGGGCGAACGCGAACACGACCAGCCCGAACAGCAGGGTCAGCGCGATGACCGGCAGCCGCGCCGCCAGCAGCACCCGCTGCGCGTCGTTGCCCGACTCGTACAGGAGGTGCCGTCCGACGTCCTGCTGCGTACCGGTGAAGGACGGGTCCAGGCGGGCGCCGCCGAGCACCGCCCCGGCGCCGATGAGCAGCTTGCCGAGCGGCGGGTGCTCCGCGTTGTACCGCAGGTCGTGCTCGCGCAGGTAGACGACGCCCGTGCCGACGTACACGGGCTCGTCGATGGTCGGGGACTGCCGGACGGCCGTGGCCGCCATCGCCACCGCCATCTGCGCCAGCAGCGCCGCGACGACGGCGAGGAGGGTCAGCCGCCGAACGCGGTGAGGAAGCGGTCCCGGAACGCGCTCATCGGCCACACCGGGGTGTCCTTGCCGGGGCGCAGCCCGTCCTGCCAGTTCCATCCCGAGATCCTGTCCAGTACGGCCTTGTCCTTCGCGACGATCGTGATCGGCACGTCCCGGCTCGCGCCCGCACCCGTGATCAGCGGCGCGGGCTGGTGGTCGCCGAGGAACACCAGCACCGTCCTGTCGTTGCCGTAGGTCTCCAGGTACGACACGAGCGTGTTCAGCGTGTACTCGATCGACTTGCGGTACTCGGTCCGGATCCGGCCGCCGGCGGGCCACGGCGCGTCATAGCCCTTGCCCATCCCGGTGAAGACCGAACCGTCCCCGACCTGGTCCCACGGGACCAGCCGGGGGATCGACGCCCACGGCGCGTGGCTCGACACCAGCGCCGTCTCCGCCATCACCGGCGCGCGGTCCTTCGCCGCCAGCTCGGTGCGCTGCAGGGTCGACAGCGTGTACTGGTCCGGCATGGTCGCGAAGCTGAACCGGGGGCCGCGGTATCCGAGGTTGCGGTCGTCGTAGACCTTGTCGTAGCCGAAGAACTTCCCCTCCGGCCACGCCCGGGTGATCGCGGGCATCAGCGCGACCGTCCGGGCGTCGGCCCGGTGGAACGCCCCGTTCAGCGTCAGCCGGTCGCTGTTCACGAGCGTCCGGTACCGCTGCTGGTTGTCGACCCACAGCCCGGACAGCAGGGTCGCGTGGGCGAGCCAGCTCCCGCCGCCCGCCGTGGACGAGGTGAGCCATCCGCTGCGGGCGCCGAACCCGGCCTTGCGGAGCCGCTCCGACCCCTGGTCCAGGACGGCGCCGACCTGCGGCGCGTACTGCGGGCTCTCCACCGCCGAGCGCCCGTAGCTCTCCACGAACGCGAGCACGACGTCCTTGCCGCGCAGCCCGGTGAGCAGCTTGTCGTCGGGGGTGTTCCGGAACCGGTCGACGGCGGCGGCCTTCGCGAACTCCTCCCGGTCGTTCAGGCTCTCCCGCACCTGCCGCGCGTGGTCGTAGGCGAGCACCGCCGCGCTCCGGGACGCGACCGGCACGCCGTCCACGAGCTGCGCGCCGAGCACGGCGCACACCACCCAGACCACGCCCAGCACCGCCGCCGCGCGCGCCGCCGCCCGGTCGTGCCGGACGGCGACGCCGCCGAGCCGCAGCGCCGACAGCGACATCAGCGCCACCACCCCGGCCGCCAGGACGATCGTGACGATGACCGCCGCGATCGCCCCCGCGGGCCCGGCCGACTCGCCCACGAACTCCACGGCCGGACGCAGCAGCGGCCAGTCCAGCACCAGGTCGAACGGCCGGACGAGGACCGCGTCGAACCCGATGTCGAGCACCTTCAGCACGAACACCACGCCGAGGACGGCCCCCGCCGTCCCCGCCGCGTAGCGCCTCGCCCGCGCCGGGACCACGAGGATCAGGACGACGCCGAGCACGCCCTCGATCGGGACGCGCACGAACGCGCCCGGTGTCAGCCGGGCGTACTCCGCCGGGGTGACCAGCGCGACCAGTACCAGCAGGAAGGCCGCCACGGTCAACGCCCGCGCCGCGATCCGGCGGCGCCGCCCGGCCCGGCCGTCCTGTTCCTGCGGCCCCGTGTCCTGCTCCTGCGGGACGGTGTCCTGCGCGTTCTCGTCTGTCACCCGCTTCGCGCGGCTATCGGTGGTCAGCTCGTCCTCCAAGGGCTCGGTCCCCCGCCGCGTACGCGACACCAACAGCACGTCCGCTCGGAGCCCGCCGGTTCAACCTTCCCGGCCGGGATCGTGCCGGTGCCGATGAGTTTTTTGCACGGGGGATGTCGAGAACACGGGGGCGGCTCCGATCCACTGGTGAGCGGCGCCGGAGGGGCGCCCCGACAGGGAGGCAACGCCATGGGAAAGGTCACCTGCGACATCGGCATCTCCGTGGACGGCTTCGTCGCCGGCCCGGACCAGCGGCTGGAGGTGCCGCTCGGCGAGGGCGCCGAGCGGCTGCACCGGTGGATGTTCGAGCAGCCCGAGGAGAACGCCGAGGTCATCGAGAAGATCACCGCGGCGGGCGCGTTCATCATGGGCCGCAACATGTTCGGCCCGGTGCGCGGCACCTGGGGCGACTCGGACTGGACCGGCTGGTGGGGCGAGGAGCCGCCCTACCACGCGCCCGTGTTCGTCCTGACGCACCACCCGCGCGAGAGCGTGACGATGAAGGGCGGCACCACGTTCAACTTCGTCACCGACGGCATCGAGGCCGCCATGGAGCGGGCGCAGCAGGCCGCCGGGGACGAGGACGTGGCCGTCGCCGGCGGCGCGCAGACCGTGAACCAGTACCTGAAGGCCGGGCTGATCGACGAGCTGCGGCTGCACATCGCGCCGGTCGTGCTCGGCGCGGGGGAGCGGCTGTTCGAGGGCGTCGGCGACCTCCCCCTCGAACCGGTCGCGGTCTCCCGCACCGACCTGGTCACCCACGTGACCTACCGGTTCAACCGGTAGCGGCCCCGGCTTCCGGCGGTTCGGCCGCCCGGATCACCGTGAGGAGCCGGGCCACCTCGGCGGCGACCGCGTCCCGCCCCGCGGCGATGTAGCGGCGCGGGTCCACCAGGGCCGGGTCGGCGCCGAGCCGGTCCCGGACGGCGCCGGTGTAGACCTTGTTGAGGTGCGTCGCGATGTTGATCTTCGTCATGCCGTGCTCGACGGCGGCGGTGAGCGCGCCGTCGGGCACGCCGGACGAGCCGTGCAGCACCAGCGGGACGGGCACGGCCGCCGCCAGCCGGGCGATGAGCGGCAGGTCCAGGACGGTGTCGCGGGTGAGCATCGCGTGCGAGGTGCCGACCGCGACGGCGAGGGCGTCCACGCCCGTCGCGGCCACGTAGCCGGCGGCCTCGCCGGGGTCGGTGCGGGCGTGCGGGGCGTGGACGCCGTCCTTGCCGCCGATCTCGCCGAGCTCCGCCTCCACCCAGACCCCGGCGGCGTGGCAGCGCGCCGCGACCTCGGCGGTGGCGGTCACGTTCGCGTCGTGGGGCAGCCGGGACGCGTCGAACATCACCGACCCGAACCCCAGCTCGACGGCCTCCCGGACCAGGCCCGCCGACGTCGCGTGGTCCAGGTGCGCCACCACCGGCACGGCGGCGGCGCGCCCGACCGCGAGCACGGCCTGCGCGATCGGCGCGAGCGCGCCGTGGTAGGCGGCGCAGTTCTCGCTGACCTGGAGCACCACGGGCGCTCCCGCCCGCTCCGCGCCGGCGACGATCGCCTCGGCGTGCTCCAGCTGGATCACGTTGAACGCGCCGAGGCCGCGCCCCCGCGAGGGGACGGCCTCAGCCATGGGGACGAGCGGCATGGTTCTCCTCGGATCGGAGGGTGACGCGCGCGAGGAGCGCGGGGAGGGCGGCGGCGTCGAGCTCGCCGGCGACGGGGGAGCGGACCGCGCAGGCGGCGAGGGCGACTGCGCGGCGCAGCCGGTCCGGCCACGGCAGGCCGCCCGCGAGGCCCGCCGCCAGCGCGGCCACGAGCGCGTCGCCCGCGCCCGTCGGGTTGCCCGGCTCCGGGCGGTCGAGCGCGGCGCGCAGGGCCCCGTCGGGGGTGTGGGCGAGGACGCCGTCCGGGCCGAGGGAGGCGACGACCGCGCCGGCGCCCGCCGCGCGCAGCGCCCGGATCCCGGCGGCGGTGTCGCCGGTGCCGCTCGCGCGGGCCAGCTCCTCGGCGTTCGGCTTCACCACGTCGGGCCGTCCCGTGACGCCGAGCCGCAGCGCCTCGCCGTCGGCGTCCAGGACGACCGGGCCGGGGGCGCGCCGGGCCAGGTCGGCGTAGGCGTCCGCCGGGACGCCCGGCGGCAGGCTCCCCGACAGGACGACCACGGCGGCGTCCGCGGCGAGGGCGTCGTAGCGGCCGAGGAACGCGTCCCATTCCGGGGCGGTCACGGCGGGGCCCGGCTCGCAGTACATCGTCACCTCGGGGCCGACGACCGTGACCGTCCGGCGCGACTCCGCGGCGACCGGGCTGAACGCGGCGGGGACGCCGAACGCGGCGAGCCCCTCCTCGATCTGCCGGCCCGCCGCGCCGCCAGCCAGCCCGGTCGCGACCACGTCGTGGCCGAGGCCGTGCAGCACCCGGGCGACGTTGACGCCCTTGCCGCCGGGGCGGCGGTGCACCGCCGCGACCCGGTTGACCTCCCCGGAGCGCGCGTCCGGCACCTCGTAGGTGTCGTCGAGCGCCGCGTTCAGCGTGACCGTGACGATCATCCGTCGGCGTCCAGGATCACCGAGCGGGTCAGGTGCCGGGGGCGCTCGGGGTCCAGGCCCGCCGCCTCCGCCAGCGCCACCGCGAGCCGCTGCGCCCGGACCAGGTCGGCCAGGGGGTCGGCGGCGGACGCGCGCAGCGTCCCGCCGGTCGCGGCGACCTGGCCGGCGAGGCCGTCCGGCAGTTCGCCGAACATCCACACGGCGCGGCCGGGGCCGGTGATGCTGATCGGGCCGTGCCGGTACTCCATCGCCGGGTACGCCTCGGTCCAGAAGCCCGCCGCCTCGCGCATCTTCAGCGCGGCCTCCTGCGCGATCCCGACCGTCCAGCCGCGGCCGAGGAAGGTGATCTGCCCGGCGGCGAGCAGTTCGGGCGGCAGCGGGTCGGCCACGGCCGCCTCCGCGTCGCCGATGGCGGCGTCCAGGTCCTCGCCCAGGTGGGCGCGCAGCAGCGCGAGCTGGGTGGTCGCGAACCGGGTCTGGACGACCGACTCCTCGTCGGCGAACTCCAGCGCGATCACCCGGCCGGCGCTCGCCGACACCGGGGTGTCCGGGTCGGCGGTGATCGCGGTGGTGGGCACGGTGCCGGCGAGCCGGTCGAGGAGCTCCAGAACCTCCGTCGTGGTTCCGGACCGGGTCAGCGCGAGCACCCGGTCGTAGCGGCGGCCGGCCGGCATCTCCGAGGCGGCGAACGCGTCGGTCTCGCCGTGCCCGGCGCCCTCCCGCAGCGCCGCGTACGCCTGCGCCATGTACAGCGAGGTGCCGCATCCGACGACCGCGACCCGCTCCCCGCGGGCCGGCAGCGCGTCCCCGGCCCCCGCCGCCAGCCCGGCGGCCCGCCGCCAGCACTCGGGCTGCGCGGCGATCTCGGACATGATGCGGGTGCCGGCCATGGAATCTCCTGACGTGAGTCGAGCTGTTCCGAGCACGGGGGAGCAGCCGCGCGGCCCGCCCGGACCGCCGGTCCTCCCCGAGGGTGCTGTGCGGTTTGAGACTCTATGCTTACTTCTGCTCATAAGTGAAGAGAAAGAAGCAGAATCCATCATCTGAGATAGGAAACCGTGCCTTGTGTGCGCGAACCGTGCTGGAAGGCGCTGCGCGAAGGCGACGGGATCGGGCGGCTTGCGCGCAGCCTTGAGAGCCCACGGGCACTCGGCGCGCGCAGGGGCCGGACCTACTCGTCAGCCGTTGCTCGGCTGGTTCTGCCGCACCACCCGGACGAACCGGACGTCAAGGTCGTCGCCGTCGCCGGTGGTGATCCGGAAGTCGGTGCCGCCGGCCAGCTGACCGGCGAACGCGGCCCGGGGGATCCGGAACGTCGCGGTCTTCCACGCCCCGTCGCCGGTGCGCCGCACCTGCGCCGTACGGCCGCCCTCATGCTCGATCCACCAGGCGCCCTTGCCCGCGTCCCGGTACGTCACCTTGATCTGCACCGGCTCGTCGCGGCCGTGCAGGAACCGGTCGTCCAGGTCGAAGTACAGGGACGTCTGCCCGTGCGCCCGGTCGGTGCTCAGCCCCTCGTAGGCGGTGCCGTTCTCCTTGGACAGGACGTTCTTGTGGACGTCCGCCGTGGAGCGGCGGGCCTTGCCGTCCGGCCGGACGTCGCGCTGCACGAGCCAGCGCTCCAGGTTGCGCACCCAGGGCCGCGTGGCCCACGCACGTTCACCGGTGAAGGGGCCGGTGTTGTCGCGCCAGTAGGTGTCCTCGGCGTCGCGCAGCGCCGCCCACGCGTCCGGTGACGTGGACGCGGTCTTGCCGATGCTCAGCCGCACCCACTCCCAGTGGTCGCGGTACTGCCTCATGTAGGACGGCCCCGGCACCACGTAGACCCAGTTCATCCGCAGTTGGAGCGCCTTGAGGTTCGACTGCCGCACCGCGTAGTACGGGTCACCGGTCTTGTATCCGCAGTCGTTGTAGCACTCGTTCTCGGTCGCGACGATGTGCTTCCCGTCGTGGACGGGCAGGCTCTCGTCCACCGTCATGTGGCCGTCGGGCTGGATGCGGCTCCCGTACGAGGGCGCCTCGTTCAGGTGGACGTTGAACTCCTCCGTGATGCCGGTGCGGATGCTCAGGCCCGCGTCCACGGCCTGCTTGGCGAACAGGTCCGTCTTCGAGCCCCACGGCCCCCACGGATAGTCCTCGCCGGTGAACACGAGCTTGCCGCTGTACGGGCCGAAGATCCCGGCCAGGTCCCGCCAGGCGTGCCGGTACCACGACTGGTACTTCTCGAACGTCAGCCCCTTCTCGACGGCCTGGGCGACGACGTCGTAGTCGTACTCCGCCCAGGTGAACGCGCCCGGCACGTAGACGAACTTCAGCCGGGGGTCCGCGCGCAGGCCCTTGTCGGCGAACAGCTTCCGGTAGAGGCCGAGGAGCCGCCCCCAGACGCACTCGTCCCAGATCGGCAGGTGGTACTGGCCGTCGTAGTCGGGGCCGATCGGCTCCACCCGGCACTCGGCGGCGACCCACGCGGGCGCCCAGTCCGTCCCGCTGGCGAAGACGCGCATCCAGAACGGCCGGCGGTCGGCGAGCTGCTCGCCGAGCGGGGCGAGGTCCATCTCCTGCGCGCTGCCGGTCGTGCCGGACGACACCTGCCCGGGGCCGTCCGGCTGGAGCTGCCGCCAGGTCACGTCCAGGCCGCGCGTGTCGACATGGGCGCCCGGCGCGGCCTCCTCGGAGAAGAACCCGGAGTTCGGGGAAGGCCGGACCCAGCCCGGCAGCGTCCAGTCGTCACCTGCCCGCACCCGGACGCCGCCGGTCACCTCATCGTCCCCGGAGCACGCGCTGGTGACGGTGAACGCCACCATGAGGCTCATCAGGGCGGCGACCGCCCGTTTCACGACGGACCGGTCCGGCGCAGCGGCGGGCCCTCGTGCGCCTTCCCCAATGCGTCGCACAGTTTCCTGATCTCCTCCAAAGGGAGCGTAGCGGTCTCACCGGGACGGCCGAGCCGGGTGCCCCGCGGTCAGGGCCAGCCCTGTATTCCGGCGCCGTACGGGTAGAGCGGGTCGCCGTAGCCGGTGGGCGGCGGCTGGCCCGCGTCGATGTGCGCGCGGATGTCGGCGCGCTGCCCGGCGGTCGCGCCGAGGTCATAGGGGATGTTCCAGTCCTCGACCGCGTCCTCGGGCCGGTCGATGCCGCCGGGTTTGAGGATCTGGTCCACGCCGCGAGGGAGCTGCCACGGCAGCCGCCCGCGCGGCGCGTAGTCGCCGAAGAGCAGGCCCGCCGTCGCCGGCCCCACCTCCTCGCCGCCCCGGTAGGTCATCACGATGGCGTCGGCGAGGCCGTTCCATTCGCTGATCACCGTCGGCCGCGGCAGGTCCATCACCACGACCACCGGGACCCCTTGGTCGTGGAACTGCCTGATGAGCGCGAGCTGGTCGGGCGGAAGGTAGGGCTGCTCGTTCACCCAGGCCGTCCGGTGCGTGTAGGAGGGTTCGCCGACCGCGACGATCGCGAGATCGGGTGCGGGGGCGCTGTCCTGGTGGACGGTCACGCCCGCCTTCGCCGCCCGCGCCCTGATCGCGTCCAGCAGGGTGAGCGAGCCGTGGTCCGGGTGGAAGTAGCTCGTCCAGATGCAGCACGCGGTGCCGTCGGCGGCGCGCGGCCCGGCCACCACGATGTCGTCGCCCTCCCGCAGCCTGATCGGCAGGACGCCGCCGTTCTTCAGCAGGGTGATCGACTCCCGCGCCGCCTGGTTCGCGAGGGCGGTGTAGGACGGCTGGTGGAACCGGTAGGGACCGTTCACCGGGTCGCCGTACGGGCGGTCGAAGATCCCGAGCGTGAACTTCAGCCGCAGCACGCGCCGGACCGCGTCGTCGATCCGGCCGATGGGCACCTGCGCGGTGAAGTCGGCCAGCGAGAACCCGGCCGCGCCCGGGTCGGCGCCGCCCATCACGTCCGACCCGGCGTTGGCCGCGCTGATCCACGCCGACGACGGCAGCCAGTCCGTGGTGATCAGGCCCGTGTAGCCGAGCCGGTCGCGCAGGTACCGCAGGATCGGGGCGCTGTTCCCGGCGCCGGGCCCGCCCGGGTCGAGGTACTTGCTGCCCGCGTACCCGGGCATGATGTTGACGGCCCCCGCGTCGAGCGCGGCCCGCCACGGGATCATGTGGTACTTGATCGTCACGGCGTCGTAGGTGATGCCGGCCTCGCCGCCGGCGCCCTCGCCCGGCCAGTGCTTGACGGTCGCGAGGACGGAGCCGGGGTTCAGCTCCGGCCCGCCCTGCAGCCCGGCGACCAGCGCGCGCACCTGCGCCGCAGCGACCTCGGCGTTCTCGCCGTTGCCCTCCTGGATGCGCGGGTACAGCACCTTGGTGCCGACCTCGGCGAGCGGCCCGAGCACGCCGCGCGTCCCGACCTCCAGCTGCTCGCGGCGCTGCATGTCGCCGAGCCGGTGGTCGAGCGGGTAGTCCTTCGCGGCGGCCAGGGCGCTCTGCAGCGGATAGGTGGTCTCGTACCCGGCGATGGTGTCGCCCGCCGACACCGGCGGGATCCCGAGGCGCGTTCCGGCCGCGCCGCGCAGCACCGCGTCCAGGTCGTCCGGCTGCGCCGGGCCGAAATGCCAGCCCGACCGCGGGTACGCCTGCGCGTTGTAGAACATCTGGTACGCCTTCTCCTCGGCGGTCATCCGCCCGAGGAGGTCGGCGACGCGCTCCTCCACAGGACGCCGCCAGTCCTCGTACGGCTCGATCGAGCCGTTCTTGTTGAGGTCGCGCGCGCCGTTCACGACGGCCACGCCGTCGTCGACGGTCTCGATCTCGGGGAGGTAGACGCTGAACGTGCGGACGTCCGACGTGGTCCGGGCACCGGAACCGCTCACCGCGACGACGAACCACCGGTACGTCCACCGGTCGCCGATGTCCCAGGACGGGGTGTAGCCCGTCCCGGTCGTCTCGGCGACCTTCGTGTAGAGGTCCAGCAGCGGGCCGGACGCGGTGAAGTCGTAGTCGGTGCGGCTGACGTTGAGCCACACCTCGTAGCGCGCGGTGCCGGACACCGCCGCCCACGACAGCGCCGGGCGGCGGGTGCTCGTCACCATCGCGCGGTCGGCGGGCGCCGCCAGCGCGAACTGGCCGGTCGTGGCCGGTGCCCTGGTGGGCGGCGACAGCAGCGGGGGAGCGGTGGACGAGGAGTCGACGCTGCCGAAGACCTGGAACTCCCACAGCGAGTAGCCGTAGCCGGTGGCGCGGGCCGTCCCTGTGAACCGGATGTAGCGGCCCCTGCCGGTGACGGCGAGCCTCTCGATTCCGCCCTTGCCGGTGGTCGTGGAGTAGACGGTCGTCCAGGACGTCCCGTCGTCGGAGACGTCGAGGCGGTAGCCGGTCGCGTAGGCCGCCTCCCAGTCGAGCGTCACACCGGTGATGGCGGCCGTTCCGCCCAGGTCGACCCGCAGCCACTGGTCGTCGCTGAACCTGCTCGACCAGCGGGTCGTGACGCGCCCGTCCAGCGCCGCCGCCGGGGCGTTGCCGCCCTCCCATGATGACGCCGCCACCTGCTTGAACGCCGAGATCGGCGTCGTCCCGGGCGGCGGCGGCTCCGACCCGCCGTCGCCGTACACCGAGAACTCCCAGAGGGAGTACCCGTAGCCGGTGGCGCGGGCAGTGCCGTACATACGGATGTAGCGACCAGTGCCCGTGACATTGAGGGTCTGGTTCCCGCCAGTGGCATTGGCGGTGGCATACACGGTCGTCCAGTCACTTCCATCACCGGACACCTGAACCTGAAAGGCAGTCGCATAAGCCGCCTCCCAACTCAGAACAACCTGGCTGATGCTCTTACTCTCACCCAGGTCGATCCGCACCCACTGCGGGTCGCTGAAGGCGCTCGACCAGCGGGTTCCGGTGTCGCCGTCCACGGCGGCGGAGGCGGGGTAGGCGGCGCCCTCGGTGGACGAGGCCGTCGCAGACTTGTTCAGCGAGAGCAGTGTGGCCGCATGGGCGGTGCCGGGCGGAACGGCCAGGAGCGCGGCAAGCACCGCTAACGCCGAGAAGGCGCTAGCGATCCGTTGAGTCAGCGTCATCGAACCCTCCCGGCCTACCAGCCGACGGCGACGAGCAGGTACTGCGGGTCGCCGTGCGAGACGAAGGACGAGCGGCCCGCGTAGTCGTCGTACGGGAAGCCGTACGCGAGACCGCCGATCGCGTGGTCGTGCCAGAACTTCGCGTAGTAGTTCGCGGGTGTCGCCTTGTAGAACAGCGACGGGTCGGACCACTGCGACCGCGGCAGCTGCGCCACATGCCGGTTGATCGCCGAGCATGTGGCGGCGTCCTCCCGCAGCGGCCCCGCGCAGCCGGTGACCTCGGCGGTGGTGGCGGAGACGCCGACGGACGCGGCGTACCCGGTGAAGTAGTCGGCGTGGGCACCGCCGGGCCGGAACACGGCCGCGTTCCCGGGCGACGGGATCCGGTACGGCGCCTCGACCGCGGCGAGCGAGTCGAACTCGGCCGGGACCTCGTCGACGAACCGCTGGAAGGTGGCCGCGCGGTCCTCGGCGAAGGTGGCCTGGTCCTCGCCCACCGACACGTCGTACCCGTCATGGGCGTGCAGCCGCATGGCGAGCTTCAGCCCGAATCCGTCGACGCGGGTGGTGTTGCCGTTGAACACGTCGGAGCCGACCGTGAACTCGATGAAGTCCTGGTAGCGACTGGTGGGCGACCCGAGGTAGAAGTACATCCGCCCGGCCGAGTTGACCGGCATGTCCAGGTAGGGCTGCTCGGCGATCGAGTGGGTCTGCCCGTTGAAGCTCCAGTACACCTGGCTGTCGGGGTATTTCCCGTTCGTACGGTTGAGGACCTTGACCGTGAGGACGTTCCGCGCCGGTGGAATGGTCGAGGTGTCACCCCAGAAATCGTCCGCCGGCGGCGTCGAATCCGCCGTATGGACGCCGAACGTCCAGAGCGAATAGCCCCACTGAGTGGCGCGACCGGTCCCGTACATACGAATGTAGCGACCAGTGCCCGTGACATTGAGGATCTGGTTCCCGCCAGCGGCATTGGCGGCGGTGTATACGGTCGTCCAGGCGTTGCCATCCCCAGAGACCTGGATCTGAAAGGCGGTCGCATACGCCGCCTCCCAGTTCAAAACGACCTGGCAGACGTCCTTGCTGGCTCCCAGATCGACTTGGAGCCACTGAGGGTCGCTGAAGGCGCTGGACCAGCGGGTTCCAGTGTTGCCGTCGACGGCGGCGGAGGCGGGGAAGGAGGCGTTCTCGGTGGACGAGGCGGTGGCCGGGCGGTTCAGCGCCGCGTCCGCCGACCCGCACGCCGCCGCGGTGGCGGGAGCGGTCAGCGCCAGGCAGCCCGGGACGATCAGGGCGAGGGCGGTCATTGCCGAGGGGAGCTTCACTGGCATCTCCACTTCGAGGGAGTGGTCAGGAGATGTGAGGGACCCCCTTCGGGCCCGCCCGAGGCGCGGGCCCGAAGGGAGGAAGACCGGTCGTCAGGGGAAGCTGACGACGTTGGCCGGGACGGTGGCCGTGCCGGACGCCTCCGGCCCGGTGTCGTTGATGACGTGCCGGATGACGCCGTTGCCGCCCAGCGACACGGTCAGCAGGTCGTGGAACCGCACGCCGGACCGGTTCGGCACCTCGAACCCGCGCGCCGCCACGATCGACGGGTTGACGTTGAAGTAGCAGTAGCTCCCGAGGCCCCAGCCCTCGTGGGCGGTCACCGAGTCGGCGACCTTGTAGGCGGCGTAGCCGTCGGGCGAGTCGCTCCGCCACGCCGACTGGCTCGGCGGGTCGTACGGCATCTCGTTCTGGAAGAAGACCGTCCGGCCGCGCTCGCCGTTCCACACCAGCTGGTACTTCTGGTAGTGCTCGACGAACAGCCCGTACGCGGTGACGTCGTCGCCGTTGACGATGACGCCGTTGTCGGCGGTGTTGACCGTCCAGCCGACGCCGGAGCCGTGGTCGGCGCGCCACGCCCAGATGTGGTCGAGGAGCGCGTCGTCGCTGTTGACGACCAGGCTCTTCGACGCCTTGCCGGCCCCGGCGCCGCCGATCCGGAAGAACACGTCCTGCACCGACGCCGGATCTCCCGCGTGGTCGGCGGACGAGCCGTCCGGGCCGAGCCGCAGCAGCACCGGCGAGTTGACCGGACCGGCGTCGAACAGCAGCCCGGCGAGCTTGACACCGTCCACATCACCGACCGTCATCGCCGTGACGCCGTTGTCGGGGATCAGCGTCGGGTACCCGATGCCCAGCACCACCGTGTCGGGCCGCTTCACGTCGATCGTCTGGCCGAGGTGGTAGATGCCGGGCGTGAACAGCAGGTTCAGGCCCTGGTCCAGCGCCGTGTTGATGGTCGTCGCGGAGTCGCCCGGCTTGGCGACGTAGAACCGCGACAGCGGGATCGACGTCCCGGGAGTGGCGCCGCCGGACCAGGTCGTCCCGCGCGAGTTGCGCCGCAGCGCCGGGACGAACACCTGGTAGGCGCCGGCGGAATCGACGTACAGGTACGGCTTCTCCCGCGTCACCGGGCTGGTGTCCAGGGTCGTGTAGGGCGGGTTCGGGAAGCCCTGCGCGGGCGCGCCCTCCACACCGGAGAACACCATGTTCCACACGCCGTTGAGGTTGCCGCCGATGCGGCTGTCCCTCGTCAGCCACTGCTGCTGCGAGTACGGCTGCACCTGCCCGTCGATCCGCGAGTCGGCGATGTAGCCGCCGCTCGCCCAGCCGTAGCCGGTGGGCGCGAGGTCGAGGTCGCCGCGCACGTGGATGCGGCGGAACGGCGCAGCCTGCGACACCGCCCACCGGTCCGCTCCGCCCGTCGGGGTGATCGACAGGTTCTCGGCGGACCGCCAGAAGTTCTGCGTCGCGTTGCCGCCGAACCAGCCGGCGTCCACGGTGACGCCGCCGTTGATGGTGACGTCGTCGGGGTTGCGGCCGAGGCCGGCGATCGAGGTGTAGAAGCCGATGTTCGCGTTGACGTTGTAGCTGCCGGGTTTGAACAGCAGCGCGTACCGGGCCGTCCCGAACTGGTTGCCCTCCTGCTCGCGGAAGACCGCGTCGAGCCTGCCCTGGATGTCGGACGCGCTCATCGACGGGTCGAACACGATCACGTTGGGCCCGAGGTCACCGCCGCCGGGCAGCGTGCCGCCGGAGCCGGTGTGCACGGCCATGCCGAACAGCGAGTAGCCCCACTGAGTGGCGCGGGCGGTGCCGTACATCCGGATGTAGCGACCAGTGCCCGTGACGTTGAGAATCTGGTTCCCGCCGGTGGCGTTAGCAGCGGCATACACGGTCGTCCAGGCGTTGCCATCCCCAGAGACCTGGATCTGGAAGGCAGTCGCATAGGCCGCCTCCCAGTTCAGAACAACCTGGCAGACGTCCTGGCTGGCACCGAGATCGACTTGGAGCCATTGAGGGTCACTGAAGGCGCTGGACCAGCGTGTGGCCGGGTTGCCGTCGACGGCGGCGGAGGCGGGGAAGGAGGCGTTCTCGGTGGACGAGGCGGTGGCCGGGCGGTTCAGCGCCGCGTCCGCCGACCCGCACGCCGCCGCGGTGGCGCGTCCGGCGGGGACGGCGAGGGCGACGGCGAGCAGCAGGGCGAAGACGCCCGCGGACCAGGATCTCCTGGCCGGCGCGCGCGGTGGGACGGGATGCATGCGCATCTCCTTCGAGGGTGGGGTGGTGAGCGGGGCCCCTCAGATCCGGGTTAATTCACAGCATGATTTAAAGCGTGGAATATGTACCCGTCAAGGGCGGGCCGCGGCCTACCGCGCCGGAGCGGCGCCCGGACGGATTGAACTCCCTCCCACCGGGGCGCGTATCCCCACGCGTAGATCGAGGCCCCGGAACCGGGAGGGTTCATGAGCGTGAGGAACAGCCGGCTGCGCACGGCGGTGACGACGGCCGCCGCGGCCGCCGGATCCGCCGGGCTCCTGGCCGGCGCGCTGTACGTGGTGCACGCCCAGTCGGACTCCGGCGACCGCGCGGCGAGCCTCGCCGGCGACGCCCAGGCCGGCCGCCGCACGACCGCCCAGGGCACCGACCGGGCCGCGGCCACGGCCGCCCGGCTCGCGGACCGGCTCGGCGACCGCACAGCCGGCGCCTACATCGACTCCGCGGGGCGGCCCGTCGTGACGGTCACCAACGAGACCGACGCCGCCACCGTCCGCGCGGCGGGCGCCGTCCCCGAGATGACGCGCCGCAGCCCCGCGCGGCTGCGCGAGGTCACCGCCGACCTGCGCCGCTCGTTCGCCGACATCCCCGGCACCGGCTGGGCCGTCGATCCCGCCACCTCGAAGGTCACCGTCTGGACCGACGCGTCGGTCACCGGCGCCCGGATGGCGGCCGTCCAGCGCACCGCCGAGCGGATGGGCACGGCGGTCCGGATGGTCCGCTTCCCCGGCCGCCTGCACACCCTCGCCCTAGGCGGCGACCCGATCTTCGGCCAGGGTGCCCGCTGCTCGCTCGGCTTCAACGTCGAACGGGGCGGGCAGCCGTTCTTCCTGACCGCGGGGCACTGCGGCAACGCCGTGCAGACCTGGACCTCCGACCAGCAGGGCGGGCAGCCCCTCGGCACCACCGTGCAGAGCAGCTTCCCCGGCAACGACTTCGCGCTCGTCCGCGCGGAGGAGGGCGCCGCAGGCGAGGGCGCGGTCAACCTCTACAACGGGCAGGCGGTGGACATCACGCAGGCGGGCGAGGCGGTCGTCGGCCAGCGCGTCGTCCGCAGCGGCAGCACCACCGGCGTCCGCACCGGCCGCGTCCTCGCCACCGGCGCCACGGTGAACTTCGCGGAGGGCACCGTCACCGGCATGATCCAGACCAGCGTCTGCGCCGAGCCCGGCGACAGCGGCGGCCCCCTCTTCGCCGGCGACACCGCCCTCGGCCTCACCTCCGGCGGCTCCGGCGACTGCCAGAGCGGAGGCGTCACGTTCTTCCAGCCGGTGACCGAGGCCCTCCAGGTCTTCGGCGCCGACGTCACCTGACCCACGCCCACGCGCCCCCCGCCAAAACCTCGGCAGGGGGCGCGGCGCCACCACGACACCGAGACCACCTGCGCAACCTCGCGCACGCTCCTATTCCGAACTCACCGCCGATATGCCGGACGCCCCGCAGCACAAAGCGACGATTCCCCTAGGCAGCGAAGTTGTCCATAAAAACGCGCTGACGACGCGTGAGCCGCGAACCCTAGCAGGATGACATGTCCCCACTCCTGGCGCCGATGCGGAGCCGACTGCCATAGTTCAGTCCACCGCGCCCCCGACCGATCGAGGAACGTGATGCGGATCGTCATCGCCAGTGCATCGGGGCAACTCGCCCGCGCCACCGCGAAATACGCGCTGGAAAAGGTGCCGCCAGGTGACGTAGTCATGGTGACCCGCAACCCGGCCGCGCTCGCCGAGTTCAAGGACCGCGGCGTGACCGTCCGGTACGGTGACTACGACCGCCCGGAGTCGCTGCCCGCCGCGTTCGAGGGCGGCGACCGGCTCCTCCTCGTCAGCCTCCATGAACTGGGCCATCGCGTCACCCAGCACAAGAACGCCATAAATGCGGCCAAGAGTGCAGGTATCCGGCATATCGTCTACACGTCGTACATCATGGTCGATCCCGACTGCCCGTCCACGGTCGTCCCCGACCACCTGCGGACACACGAACTCCTCGACGAGTCCGGCCTCGACGTCACCTATCTGCGCAACGGCCTGTACGCGGAGACTCCCGTCACCCAGATCCTCCCGCCCGCGATCGCCCGCGGCGTCCTGGTGGACAACACCGACCACGCCCGCGGCGCCTTCGTCCACCGCGACGACTGCGCCGCCGTAGCCGCCGAGGTGCTGACCTCCAGTGGCCACGAGGGCCGGACCTACGACGTCACCGGTCCCGAACTGCTCAGCTTCGCCGACCTGACCGCCCTGGCGGCCGAGGTCTCCGGCCGTCCCGTCGCCTACCAGAGCGTGGACGACGAGAGCTTCGACGCCGTTCTGCGCGAGGCCGGCGTCCCCGACGACGTCCGCGGCATGATCGTCTCCTTCGGCACCGCACTCCGCGCCGGCTACGGCGAGCCTCTCACCGACACCGTCGAGCGCCTCACGGGTCGCCCGCCCCGCCCGATCGCCGACCTGATGGAGCGCCACCGCGACCTGCTGGCCGGAGCCTGACCGCAAACGGCCCAATTTCCACATTGACCGGCAAGACGCCACGCACCACGATTTCCTCCAACAAAGGGGGAATTCATGAAACGCATTATCGCCGGCCTGGCGACCGGCGGCCTTCTGCTGCTGGGTGCCTGCGACTCGAACGCCGCCGCCCCCGTCGAAGCGGCGGCGTCCGGATCACCGTCGTCCGCGAGCACGGCACCGGCGACCACCCCCGCCACGACAGCGCCCACCACCGCGCCCACTACTCCGGCGATGGTGAAACGTAAGATCACCACCACCCGCAAGATCCCGTTCAAGACCACGAAAACGAACGACCCCACCCTCGCCGCGGGCAAGACCCGCGTGCGCAGAAAGGGCGTCGCCGGGGTGAAGACGCTGACCTACGAGGTCACGTACAAAGACGGCACGGAGACGTCCCGCAAACTGCTCGGCGAGAAGATCACCAGACCTCCGGTGACCCGGATCATCGCCGTGGGCACCAAGCGAGCCCGCTCGTGCGACCCGAACTACAGCGGCGCCTGCGTCCCGATCGCGAGCGACGTCGACTGCGCAGGCGGCAGCGGCAACGGCCCCGCCTACGTCCAGGGCCCGGTCCGCGTGGTCGGCTCCGACATCTACGACCTGGACCGCGACGGCGACGGCATCGCCTGCGACACCTGACCCCCACCACCAGCACCCCGCCCAGGAACGCCCCCAGTTCGCCGAGCCATGGGCCCACAGCAACAAGTCGCCAAAGCAGCAACACCGACCAGCCCACCAAGCAACGAACCCGCGCACACCCCGCCACCACCACAAGAACCGAAGCCGGGAGGGGGCGAGGGGCGGAGCCCCAAAACAGAACCCCGCGCGATGCGGCACGAAAGGAAGACCTGAACTGGGAGGGCCCTGTCAGCACCACTCGAACCCTGAGCCGGACGGGGGCGAGGGGCGGAGCCCCAAAAAAACAGACCCCCGCACCAAGGCAGCCCGTGCCCGGCACGCCGCGCCGGCCGTTCCCGGAAGTCCTGGAACGCGTCTGATCCGCGACCGAGAAAGGCGAAC
>NZ_VCKZ01000734.1 GCF_005889745.1 Actinomadura geliboluensis | reverse complement strand
GGCCGATCCTGACCGGCCCCGACTGCCCGCTGTGCGACCGCCCCGCCGACGTAGTGTTCATCGGCCCCGCCACCACCGCCGCCGGCGACCACGTCACCGCCTGGCAGTGCCGCGCCTGCCGGCACGACTGGACCATCCCCGCCCACCACTGGCCCGTGCTGGACGGCCCCGACTGCCCGTACTGCCGCACCGAGGTCACGTGCTGGGCCGCGCTGGCCCCCGACGCCCTCGGCGACCTGTGGACGTGCGAGCACGGCCACGAGTTCGTGCTCACGCCCGAGGGCCTGATCATCCTGCCCGAGGACGCCGCATGACCATGCACACCGCACTGTCCCTGGGGTCGATGTGCACCGGGTACGGCGGGCTGGACCTGGCCGTGTCCGCCGTCCTGGACGTCGAAACCGCATGGGTCGCCGACCCCGACCCGGGCGCCGCCGCGATCCTGGCCCACCACTGGCCCGGCGTGCCCAACCTCGGCGACATCACCGCCGTGGACTGGACGACCGTGCCGCCCGTCGATGTGGTGGCCGCCGGGTTCCCCTGCACGGACCTCTCCCTCGCCGGCACCGGCGCCGGGATCACGGAAGGAACCCAAAGTGGCCTCTGGCTCGTCATCGCCGCCGCCCTCGGTGTACTACGACCCCGGCTCGTCGTGCTGGAGAACGTGCGCGCCATCGTTGCTCGACGACCGGGGCTCGATCGTGTCCTCTCCGACCTTGCCCGCCTCGGGTTCGATGCGGAATGGACGTGTGTCCGAGCATCGGACGCTGGCGCCGCGCACCAGCGGTGGCGGTGGTTCCTGCTGGCCTGGCCTGCCGACGCCCCGCGCCCGCGACTGCAAGGGCCGCGGCTACAGCGACGGGCTCCCGGCGGTGGTGGAGCTGCTGCCCACCCCGCGGGCATCGGTGAGCGAGAACCGGCAGACGCGCCGCACCCCGTCGCAGGAGGCGGGCACGCACGGCCTGAACCTGGCCGCCGAGGTGTGCAGCCTGCTGCCGACCCCGCGCGCGACCGACGGCACCAAGGGCGGCCCGAACCAGCGCGGCAGCTCCGGGGACCTGATGCTGCCCTCGGCGGTGCTGCTGCTGCCCACACCGACCGCCACGGACGCCAAGTCCTCCAGCGGGACCAACCCGGCATGGGGACACGGGACCACGCTCACGGACGCGGCCCGGCGCTCGACTGGGGCGCCTACGCCCCCGCCATCGACCGGTGGGCCCGCATCCTCGGACGGCCCGCGCCAGCTCCAACTGAGCCTGGACGCGACGGACGACCCCGCCTGAGCCCTCCGTTCGTCGAGTGGCTCATGGGCCTGCCCGCCGGATGGGTCACCGACCCCGCCATCTGGACCGCGCTCGCCGAAACCAGCGGCAAACGCCGGAACCGCTTCACCCCCACCAC
>NZ_VCKZ01000271.1 GCF_005889745.1 Actinomadura geliboluensis | reverse complement strand
GGGAAACTGCTGCACACCTTCGTCGTCGACGGTGCCGGCCCCGCCGTCCGCGCACGGCCTACCGGACCGCCCGGTCGGCCGCATCGATGTCGAGGGCACGGTCAACTTCCGCGACCTCGGCGGCTACCGGACGTTCTCCGGCGCCCGCGTCGCGGCCGGTCTGGTGTACCGGGCCGAGGCGCTCAACCACCTCACCGACGCCGGCCTCGCGACGTTCGCGGGCTTGGGCGTCCAGCGGGTCGTCGATCTCCGCACCCCCCTGGAGGTCGCGCAGGACGGCCCGGACCGGCTGCCCGCCGACCTCGCCGTCACCCGCCGCCCGATCGGCGACACCGGGATGTACGCGGCCGTGACCGCGGCCATCGGCTCCAAGGACCCGGCCAGGCAGCAGGCCGTCCTCGGCGCGGGGCGCGGTGAGGAGATCATGCGGACGCTCTACCGCAGCTTCGTCACCGACCCGGAGTCCCGGGCGGCGTTCGGCGGGACGCTGCGCGAGCTGGCCGACGCGCCGTCCAGGCCCATGGTCTTCCACTGCACGAGCGGCAAGGACCGGACCGGATGGCTCGGCTACTTGCTGCTGCGCTCGCTGGGCGTCCCCGAGGCCACGGCCCGGCGGGACTTCCTGCTGTCGAACCAGTACCGGGCCGCCGCCGACGCCAGGACGAGAGAGGGGCTGAAGGCCGGCGGATACATGCGGGATCCCGATCTGCTGATCCCCGTCCATGAGGTCCGTCCCGCTTACCTCGACGCCGCGCTCGACCAGGTGCGGCGCTCCTACGGGTCGGTCGACCGCTACCTGCGGGTCGGGCTCGGCCTGGACGGTGGGACCCGCGCGCGGCTGTGGCGCGGGCTGCTCACCCGCTGACCTGGTCTGGCCTGGTCTGACGGGGCCGGGGTCGGGGCCGCCGGGGTCTTTCGCCCGGCGGCCCTCACCGCGTGGTGAGCCCGCCGTCGACGGCCAGTTCGGTGCCGGTGATGTAGGCCGCGGCGTCCGAGGCGAGGAAGAGCACCAGGCTCGCGACGTCCTCGGGGACGCCGGTGCGGCCGAGCGGGACGCGCGGCGCTCCGCCCGGTCCCCGCGCGACGCCCATCTCGGCGATCATGGGCGTGTCCACCATGCCGGGGTGGACCGAGTTGACCCGGATGCCGTCGGCCGCCAGGTCGAGCGCCGCCGACCGGGTCAGCCCGCGGAGCCCGAACTTGCTCGCGCCGTAGGCGGAGTGCCCGGGAAGGCCGCGCAGCCCGGCGGTGGAGGAGACGTTGACGATCGAGCCGCCCCCGCGGGCGCGCATGGCGGGCGCGACGGCCCGCACGCCCAGGAACGGCCCCACCAGGTTGACCTGGAGCATCTTCTCGAACCGGGCGCGCGTCTCCTCCTCCACGGGCGCGGTGCTCCAGATCCCGGCATTGTTGACCAGCACGTCCACGCCGCCGAACGCCTCGTGCGCGGTGCGGACCGCCCGGTCCCAGTCCTCCTGCGACGTCACGCCGTGCCGGACGAACACGGCCGCGCGGCCGATCGCCGCCGCGACCGCCCGCCCCTCCTCCTCCAGCACGTCGGCGACGACCACGCGGGCTCCGGCCGCGGCGAACATCCGCGCCTCGGCCGCGCCCTGCCCGCGCGCTGCCCCCGTGATGATCGCCGTCTTGCCGTCGAGCCGGACCGGACCGCCGCTCACGCCCGCCCGCCCTCCGCGCGGAAGTGCGGGATCACCTTCTCGCCCCACTGCCGGATCGTCTCCAGGCAGGCCTCCTGCGGCACGGTGCCCATCTGGATCAGGCACATGATCTCGTCGACGCCGATGTCGGCGAGCCGCTGCACGTACTCGATGGCGTAGTCGGCGGTGCCGTAGGCGTGCTCGGCGTTGAAGGCGCCGGTGTCCTGCGGCCGGGCCGGGATGTTCGCCTCGCTGAGCTTGGCGACCAGCGCCTCCTTGTCGCGGGCGAGCGCGGCGATGTTGTCGTCGTCCTCGGTGTCCTCGCTCGGCGCGGGGCCGTTGCCGTACCAGTGCGCGATGGCCTCGGCGAAGAAGCGCTGGCCGCGCGCGCCGATCCGGAGCGCCCGGTCCCCGTCGTCCAGCACGATGGTGGGGCACAGCGCCACGAACCGGTCGTTGGTCTCGGTGGAGACGAGCCGGTCGCCGCCGCGGGTCTCGATCGTCCGCTGGTAGAGGTCGTACATCGTCTTGACCTCCTCGGGCCCGGCGAAGCCCATGACCAGCGCGCCGACGCCGAGTTCCGCGGCGAGCTCGACGGTGTCGCGCTTGCTGCACGCCATGTACAGCGGCGGGTGCGGTGTCTGGACCGGACGCGGGAGGATCTTGGCGGGCCCGACGTCCAGCAGATCGGTGTGCCAGTCCACCTGGTCGGCGCGCCAGGCGCCGGCCAGGAAGCGCAGGGACTCCTCCAGCTGCGGATAGGTGTCGGACGGGTCGACCCCGTACATGCCCATCTCCATGCGGGTGGAGCCGCGTCCGCCGCCGAGGTCCAGGCGGCCGCCCGACAGCGTGTCCAGCATGCCGGCGCGCTCGGCGACCCGGACGGGGTGGTTGTACTTGAACGGCATGCAGACCACGCCGTGCCCGATCCGGATCCGGGACGTCCGCGCGGCGACCCAGGTCAGGAAGATCTCCGAGGCCGTCATGTGGGCGTAGCGCTCCAGCCCGTGGTGCTCGACGGCCCAGACGCGGTCGAAGCCCATCTCCTCGCCGTAGACGGCCTGCTCGACGCTGTCCAGCAGGAGCCGCCGCTCGCGCTCGGGGGTGGGGTCGGTGAGCTGGGCCTCGAAGATCATCGAGAAGTCCATCGGTCCTCCTGTATTCCGAATAGGAATATTTCTAACAGACATATTGGCGTCGCGCCACATGCCGGTCCGGCAGTGCGGCGGTAGGCTGGCCGGGTGAGCGACGAGCCCCCGAAACTTCCCCCGACGAGCTGGGCCGTGCTCGGCCTGCTGTCGTTCGGGGAGGAGCTGTCGGGCTACGACCTGAAGAAATGGGCCGACTGGAGCCTGAAGTTCTTCTACTGGAGCCCGTCGTTCAGCCAGATCTACGGCGAGCTGAAGCGGCTGGAGAAGGTCGGCTACGCCACGTCCCGGGTCGAGCTGACCGAGAGCACGCGCGGCAAGCGCGTCTACGCGATCACCGAGGACGGGATGGCCGCGGTCGCCCGCTGGGCGCGGGAGTCGCCGGTCGAGCCGCCCGTCCTCAAGCACGGCGTGATGCTGCGGGTCTGGCTCGGCCACGTGATGGAGCCCGACCGCCTTCGCGAGGTGCTGGAGCAGCACCGCGACTACGCCGACAAGATGAGCCGCCATGCCGAGGCGGACGCCGCGGGCGCCGCGACGGTGGCCGAGTGGGCCTACCCCGAGCTGGTCCTGCGGTGGTCGGCGCGCTACTACGCGGCCGAGCGCGACCTCGTCGACCAGATGCTCGCCGACCTCGACGAACTCGCCGACCGGCGGGGCGACGCGCCCGCCGCGCGCTGACCGCGCCACCGGGCCCCCGCGTCCGACCCCGCCTCCCTCGCGTGCCTTGCCCTGGCTGAGCGCTGCGCTCCTAAATACTTCGGTTAGGAATATTCCTATTAGGAGCATGGTGTGGTTCCATGTCAGGGCGCCGCCCCCGCGGCACGGCCCGAAGGAGCAGCCGATGCAGGCAGACGCGCCCGACCCCGTCCCCGACACCGTCCCCGCACTCGTCCGGCACGCCGCGCGCGTCCACGGCGACCGGGAGGCGGTGGTGGCCGAGACGGAGCGGGGCACGGTCCGCTGGACGTTCCGCCGCCTGCACGCCGAGATCGAGGCGGTGACCCGGGCCGCCATCGCCGGCGGGATCGAGCCGGGCGACCGGGCGGCGATCTGGGCGCCCAACGGCCTCGAATGGATCGCCGGCGCGCTCGGCCTGGTCGGCGCGGGCGCCGTCCTCGTCCCGCTCAACACCCGGTACCGGGGGCCCGAGGCCGCCGACATCCTGCGCCGCAGCCGCGCGAGCACCCTGTTCACCGTGCGCGGCTTCCTCGGCAACGACTACCCCGCGATGCTCGCCGCGTCCGGCGCCGACCTCCCCGACCTCCGGCGCGTCGTGCTGCTGTCGGGGACGCCCGGCGCCCCCTCGGCGGGCCCGCCCCAGTCCGACTGGGCCGGCTTCCTCGCCGGCGGCGCGGCGGTGAGCGCGGAGACCGCCCGGGACAGGGCCGCCGCCGTCCGCGCCGACGACGTCTGCGACATCGTCTTCACCTCCGGCACGACGGGGCGGCCGAAGGGCGCCATGGCGACCCACGGGCAGACGCTCCGGGTCTTCGCCGCCTGGAGCGGAGTGGCCACCCTGCGGCCCGGTGACCGCTACCTGCTGGTCAACCCGTTCTTCCACACCTTCGGATACAAGGCCGGCGTGCTCGCGTGCCTGCTCAACGGCACCACGATGCTGCCTGAGCCGGTCTTCGACGCGCGGCGGGCGGCCGAACGCCTCGCCGCCGAACGCGTCACCGTGCTGATGGGCCCCCCGACGCTCTTCACCTCGCTGCTGGAACTGCCCGGCCGGCCGCCGCACCGGGTGCGCCTGGCGGGCACCGGCGCGGCCGACATCCCCGTCGACCTGATCCGCCGCATCCGCCGCGACCTCGGCATCCCCGACGTGTTCACCGCCTACGGGCTGAGCGAGTCGTGCGGCGTCGTCTCCGTCTGCCCGGTGCACGCCGACGCCGAGACGGTCGCGCGCACCACCGGCCCCGCCCTGCCCGGCACGCGGATCCGGATCGTGGACCCGTCCGGACGGGAGCAGCCCCCCGGCGCGGCGGGCGAGATCTGCGTGCGCGGCTACAACGTGATGCGCGGATACCTCGACGACCCGGAGGCCACCGCCCGGGCCATCGACGCCGACGGGTGGCTGCACACCGGCGACGTCGGGTCACTCGACGAACGCGGCTACCTCACCGTCACCGGCCGCATCAAGGACATGTTCGTGGTGGGCGGCTTCAACGCCTACCCCGCCGAGATCGAGAACGTCCTGGTGAAGCACCCCGCGGTGGTGGACGCCGCCGTGGTCGGGGTTCCCGACGCCCGGCTGGGCGAGGTCGGCGCGGCCTTCCTGGTCACCCGGGCCGAGATCGACGCCGACCGGCTGAGCGATTGGCTCCGCGGACGGCTCGCCAACTTCAAGGTGCCACGCCACTTCCGCGTCCTGAGCACCCTGCCCCGCAACGCCGGCGGCAAGGTCGCCAAGCACGAGCTCCGGAAGCTGCTGTGAGGCCGGGTGCGCGCGGGTCAGCGCGGCCCGGGGCCCGCCGTGCGCCCGGACGCGGCGAGGGCGTCCAGGTCGGCCAGCATCTGCTCCGCCAGGTCGCGCTCCATGCCGTGGTAGCGGGTCGCCCAGCGCGCCACCAGCTCCGGATACGCCCAGGCGGGATCACCCGCGGCGGTCTCCCGGGAGCTCTCCGCCTCGGCGGCCAGCCGCTGCGCGGCGTCCCGGTGCTCGGTCACGATGTGCCGCAGCCGGCCCGCCGTCGCCAGATGCCCCAGCCAGACCCGCAGCATCGGCCCGTGCTTGAGCACCGGCGGCTCGACCGGAGCGCCCGCTGCCCAGCCCCCGAGGGCCTCGCGCCCCTCCTCGGTGATCCGGTAGAGGCGGCGGGACCGGCCGTCCTCGGCGGTGACCGTCCGCGACGCGGCGTACCGGAGGGTTTCCAGCCGCTTGAGCTCGGTATAGATCTGGCTCATGGCCGGGCTCCAGTAGAAGAACCGGAGGATGTGCCCGACCCATTTGCGCACTTCGTAGCCGGTCAGCTCCGCGCCGAACGACAGGATGCCGAGCACCGCCCACGCGGTGGCGGGCAGCCGGGCGGCGGGCGGTTCGGGGGAGCTCACCATGAGCCCAGCGTAACCATGATCGATCCCCTTCGACACAAGGAGGCCCGGGTGCCCGACTCCCGCGAGTCGCAGCTCAAGGACAAGGTCGTGATCGTCACGGGCGGCGCCCGCGGCCTCGGCGCGGCGGCCGCCGCGCGCATGGCCGCGGACGGCGCGCGGCTCGTCGTGACGGACCTGCTGGAGGACGCGGGCGCCGCGACCGCCGCGGAGATCGGCGGCCTGTTCGTCCGGCACGACGTGACCGATCCGGACGGCTGGCGGGCCGTCACCGACGCCGCCCTGGACAATTACGACCGGATCGACGGCCTGGTCAACAACGCCGGGATAGCCTCCAACTCCCTGCTGGAGAACGAGACCCTGGAGTACTTCGAGCGGGTCGTCAGGATCAACCTGACCGGGGTGTTCCTCGGCCTGAAGGCGGTCATCGAGCCGATGAGGGCGGCCGGCGGCGGCTCCATCGTCAACATCTCCTCGGCCGCCGGGCTGACCGCGCTCCCGCTGACCTCGGGCTACGGGGCGTCCAAGTGGGGCGTGCGCGGCCTGACCAAGATCGCGGCGGTCGAGCTGGGCCGCTACCGGATCCGCGTCAACTCGGTGCATCCGGGGATGACGTACACGCCGATGACCGCCGAGCACGGCGCCGAGCTCGGCGAGGGCAACTTCCCGCTCGCCGCGCTCGGCCGGGTGGGCGAACCCCGGGAGATCGGCGAGGCGGTGTCCTTCCTGATCTCCGACGCCGCCCGGTACGTCACCGGCGCCGAACTGGCCGTGGACGGCGGCTGGACCGCCGGCGAGGTCGTCATGATGGCGAACGCGGGCGGCTGAGGACGCCGTGGCCCTCGACCCCCGCGCGGCCGTCATCGCGGCCGCGATGACGGCCGGATTCCCCGAGCTCGGCACCCGGGTGACCGACGCGGCGCAGGCCCGGCGGATCCTGGCGGCCGCCCCGCGGCCGGACCTGGACCCCCTCCCGGTCGCCGCGACGGAGGACCTCCTGCTGCCCGGCCCCCATCGGCTGCCCGTCCGGATCTACTGGCCGCACGCACCGGCGCCCGCTCCCGTCGTGGTCTTCTTCCACGGCGGGGGCTTCACCCTGTGCGGGCTGGACACCCACGACCGGCCGTGCCGGGCGCTGGCCGCCGACACCGGCGCGATCGTGATCTCCGTCGACTACCGCCTCGCGCCCGAGCACCGCTTCCCCGCCGCGGCCGACGACGCCCGCACCGCCGTGACATGGGCCCGCGCGAACGCGGCCGCGTTCGGCGGCGACCCGGAGCGGCTGGCGGTGGCCGGGGACAGCGCGGGCGGGGCACTGGCCGCGGTGACCTGCCTGGACGCCCGCGACGCCGCCGGCCCGCCGATCGCCTTCCAACTCCTGATCTATCCGGTGACCGACGCGGCACAGGACACCGCGTCCTACCGGCAGCACGCGGAGGGCGGCTTCCTCACCGCGGCGGCCATGCGCTGGTACTGGCAGCAGTACCTGCCCCACCCCTCGCACGGCCTGCACCACCGCGCGTCCCCGCTCCGCGCCGCCGACCTGTCCGGGCTGCCGCCGGCCTGCGTCATCACCGCCGAATGCGACCCGCTGCGCGACGAGGGCGAAGCGTACGCCGCACGGCTGTCGGAGGCCGGAGTGCCCGTGCGGGCGCATCGATTCCCCGGAACCTTCCACGGCTTCTACGGACTCGACCACGCCCTCCCCGCCGCCGCCCGCGCACGAGAACTGGCCGCCTCCGCCCTGCGCGACGCACTCACCTGACGGCGCCGAACGTCCGGGTCGGGCGGCGGGTTCGTCGCGTGGGCGGTGCGCGAGCCCCCGCCGCGCCCTTGTCATCGGTAGTCGCGGCGCCAGAAGCGGCGTCCGGTGAGCAGGAGACCCGCGGCTCCGCCCAGAGTGAGCCCGATCGTTCCGGTGATCATGGCGATGCCGGGGACGCTCCCGTCCCCATCGGACGAGTTCTCCGCCGCCGGTGCGGACTTCACGGTGGTGGCCGGGGTTGCCCGATGGTGGTCGTGGACGGCGGGTGCGCCGGCCGGGGCGGGAGCCGGCTTGTCGGCCCCGAGCTTCGCGGCGGGGTCGGACGGGCGCGTCGAGGGGGTCCCGGAGGCGGAGCCGGTCGCGGGCTTGGAGCGGGTGGAGGCGCCGGGGGCCGCCGCGGTGCCCTTCCCGCCGAAGACGACGTCGGAGCAGGAGTAGAACGCCTCCGGGCTGTCGCTGCGCTGCCAGATGGCGTAGATGAGATGGCGGCCCTTCTTCCCGGCGGGCAGCCGGCCCCGCAGCAGGTAGGTTCCGTCGGCGACCGCCGGGTCGCTCTTGGTCAGGAACGGCTTGCTCTCCAAGTCCGCCCAGGTGAGCCGCTTGCGGGGATCGTAGCCGTCCTTCGTGACGTAGAGCTGGAACGTTCCCCGGTGGGGTGCCGTCACCTTGTAGCGGAGCGTGCGGGCGGTGCCCGCCGCCAGTTCCGTGGCGGGCCAGTCGGCCCGGGGGAGGTCCAGCCCGCGGAAGGCGGGGACGCCCGCACTGCACAGCCGGCCGTCGGGGATGACCTGCCGGTGCCGCCCGGCCGCGTCGCCCAGCCGGACGCCGTTCCAGTCGTAGAACGCCTGGCGCCCGCTCGCCGACACGGCGGCCCGGCACGCCGCCGAACCGGGCGATTCGGGATTCTGCTGGTAGCAGGCGAAAACCCGGCTCACCGGCGACTGCATCGACCCGTGGGCCAGCGCCGGCGGCGCTGCCAGCGCCAGTGCCACCACGGGCACGGCGGTCACTCCGGCGGCGGTCGAGGCGCGACGGAGGGTCGCGGCGCAGGTCTTCATCGGGCTCCCATCGGAAAGTGTTGTTCGATGGGGGCAGACGCTACCGCCGCGAATGGCAGTCCATAACTCCTCTTCAGGCATTCTTAAGCGATGCATCAGCGAAATATAACGTCGCCGCGCAAATGGTCGCCCGTGTCGTTCGGACTTGCGGAAATCGGGCTTAGGGGGCTACTTTCCCGAGTGACTCGAATTCCGTGGCGCCGTGGGGGATATGTTGCTTGTTGCGAGGACGGGCGTGTTCCTTTTCCCAGTGTCCGGCCGGCTAGCGGCGGTGGCCGGCCCGATGCTTTCTCGACCGTCCCGAACGGCGGGGCGCGGACTTCTCGGCCGTGCGCAGCCACACCTGGATCTGCGCCCCGCCCAGGGGAGAGGCGCCGATCCGCAGCGAACCGCCGGTCGTCTCGGCGAGCCGGCGCGCGATGTCCAGGCCGAGGCCGGTGGAGCCCGCCCCGCTGGCCCCGCGCCGCAGCGCCGCCTCCGGTTCGGCGATGCCCGGCCCCGCGTCCCCGAACAGCAGGCCGGCGGCGTTCCGGCCGCGGTGGACGGTGACGGAGAAGGCGGTGCCGTGCGGGGTGTGCCGGAAGATGTTGCCCAGCAGGGCGTCGACCGCCGCGGCGAGGTCGGCGGCGGCCACCGGGACCGGCACCGGGTCGTCCGGGACGAGCACGTCGAGCGCGCGGTCCTGGTCGCCGGCCAGCGCCGACCAGAAGTCGAGCCGCTGCCGGACGACCTGCGCCGCGTCGCACCGCGCGGGGACGCGGTCCTGCCGCCGCGCGGCGTCGATGATCTCGTCGACGGCCTGCTCCAGCCGTCCGAGGGCGTCCTGGCTCTGGGCCATCCGCACCGGGTCCGCGGGGTTGGCGGCGAGGCCGCTGAGGTTCAGCCGCAGCGCGGTCAGGGGCGTGCGGAGCCGGTGCGACAGGTCGGCGGCGGCCTCGCGCTCGGCGGCCAGCAGCCGCGCGAGCTGGTCGGCCATGTGGTTGAACGCCTCGCCCGCCGCGCTCAGCTCGGCGGGGCCGGCGGGTTCGACCCGCGTCGTCAGGTCGCCGCCGGCGACCCGGGTGACCGCCTGCGCGAGCCGGTCGGCGACCTCGACCACGCGGACGGCGAGCCGGTCCGCCATGGCCACCGACACCAGGACCAGCGCCAGCGCCACGAGCACCAGGATCAGCCAGGACTTCAGCACGCCCCGGCCGAACTCCGCGTCCGGGACGAACACCTCGATCACCGCGTGCCGGCCGGGGCCCAGCGTGACCGGGCGCACCACGATGGTCCCCTCCCGCGCGGAGGTGGCGAAGGAGCGCTGCTGCGCACGGGCCCTGCGCAGGTCGTCGGCGGTCGCGCGGGGGACCCCGATCGGCGGCCCGGTGGGCAGGTGCAGGGCCATCGACCCCGCGGCGCCGGCCGCGGTCGACCCGACGGCCTCGTTCAGCGCCGCCGGATCGGTCGTGACCATCAGCGCCGGGACGAGGGACTCGGCCTGCCGCACCGCCGTGCTCAGGGCCCGGTCGCGGGCCATCTGGCCGTTCAGCAGGCCCAGCGGCACCACGAACGACAGCGCGACCATCGCCGTCACGGCCGTGGCGATCCGCGCCAGCGCCCCTCTCATCCCCACCCCGTCCTGTTCTGTACCATCACGTCACCGGCGGCCGGTGTCCCTTTTAATTGCACTGGTCTGATAGAGAGCTGATAAATAGCGATGCGACGTATGCGGGTTCCGATTCGCTTCATTGCGGTCTGGGTCGCCGTCACCGCGACGGGCATGGCGATCAGCTGGGCCGGTGTGGGGGACGCCCTGCGCGGCACGGTCGTGGAGTCTCCCGATCTCGCCGCCGGAATTCCGGTCGAGACCGGTCGGCCGCCCGCCCTTCCGCCCGCGGCATCCGATACCGGGCCGTCCGTCGTCCCTCCTACGCGCGATCGGTCCACTCCCTCTCCCACTCCGTCAAAGCAGGCGGTGCGCCCTTCTTCTCCCGCCGCGTCGCCGGCGGAGAGAACGCGGACCTATGTGGTGAAGTCGGGACGTGTCGTCTACGCGCTGAACGCCAAGACGGCACGCCTCGTCTCGGCCACTCCCAAGGCCGGGTTCCAGACGAAGGTGTGGCGGACGTCCACCTGGATCCGGGTGGACCTGACCGACGGGACGCACGGCTCGACCGTGATCGCGGTCTGGAACGGCCACCCCCCGATCGTCCAGGTGAGCGAGTTCTGACACGCGCGGACGCCAGGCCGCGCGCGGTCAGTCGACGCCCACTCCCGCGGGTTCGCTGAGCATCAGCCCGACACCGCGCACCGTGTGCAGGTACCGGGGCGAGGCCGCGCTCTCGCCGAGCTTGCGGCGCAGCCACGACACGTGCACGTCGATGGTCTGGTCGTCCCCGTACGGCTGCTGCCACACCTCCGACAGCAGGTCACGGCGCCGCACCACCCGGCCGGCGTTCTCCGCCAGGAAGGCCAGCAGGTCGAACTCGCGCCGCGACAACTGCAGGGGCACCCCGTTCAGCACGGCCTGGCGCCGCTCGACGTCGATCCGGAGCGCTCCGACGACCAGCGCCTCGCGGCGCGGCTGCGTCCGCATCCGCCGCAGCACCGCCAGCAGCCGCGCGTGCAGGTGCTCCGCGGAGAAGGGCTTGACCACGTAGTCGTCGGCGCCCGACTGGAGCAGCCGGATGATCTCCCGCTCGCCGTCCCGGGCGGTGGCCACCACGACGGGCACGTCGGAGACGGCCCGCAGCATCTTCAACGCCTCGCCGCCGTCCAGGTCGGGGAGCCCGAGATCGAGCACCACCACCTCGGGCGGATGGGACGTCACCTCGCGCAGAGCGTCCAGCGCCCGGCCCGCGCTCCGCACGGAATGCCCGAGCGCGGAAAGTTCCCGGACGAGCGCTCTCCGCACATGCTCGTCGTCTTCGACCATCAAAACACTGACCACGCGCCAACCATAAACCGTCCCGATGGCATTGCACCCGCACAAAACGTCCGACGCGGACGGCGGGGTTACGGCCGCTAGGCGCGTCAGCCCTCGTCACAGCCTCGCGGGCGGCATCTCTTAAGCAGATGTTAAGCGGACGCTGACGCGATTCTAAGGGGCTTGCGCCTACCGTCATCGCCATTCCGCATTCTCCGGAGACCGCCCGCCGAAGCCGGGGGCCCGGAGAAGTTTCTCTGTTCTCGGCGTGGCGCGACGCGCTCGTTGACCGTTGCCCGGAGGTCGTCATCGAAACCAGCTCGGGAGGCCCCGACGTCGATGCCAGGGGCGCCGAGGACCGTCAGAACGCGTCCGCCGCGAGGCCGTGCGGGTTCTGCCGCCGGCCGGTTCCCCAGGCGCCGGGCGGGCCCCCGCGGCGCTTCTGCTCCGGCGGCGCCGGTCCGTCGGCGTGCGAGACCGCCGCCGCGGAGCAGCGCGCCCGGGAGATCGGCGCCCCCGGACTCACCGGGAAGGTGGCCGTCACCCGGGACCTGGTCGAACGGCTGGAGGACGCGGCGGCCCGGCTCGCCACCGCGCTCGACGGCGAGCTCACGGTCGCCGGTGTCGAGGCACGGATCGCGCAGGTCCGCGCCGAGACCTCGGCGGTCGAGGCGGAGGCCCACCGGGCGACCGAGACGGCGCGGTCCCAGGCCAGGGAGGCGCTCGGCGCCGCCGACGCGCAGCGGCGGCGGGCGGAGGACGCCGAGGCGCAGAACGCCGAACTGCACGGCCGCCTCGACGAGCTGACCGCCCGCTACGAACGGGCCGGCGGCGACCTCCGGCAACTCGCCCGCACCGCCGAGGAGACCAACGCCGCGCTGGCCGCGACCCGCCGCGACCGGGCGCAGCTGGCGGACCAGGTCACCGAGTTGACCGGCTCGCTCCAGTCGAGCCTGGAGGAGGCCAAGCACCTGCGCGCCGCTCTCGTCACCGCGCAGGCCGCGGAGAAGGCCGTCCGCGACCAGGCCGCGACGATGGCCGCCGAACTGCGGCAGCAGCGCCTCCGCGCGGACGAGATCACGGCCGAGCGCGCCGCCGCCCTCCAGGACGCGAGCCGGGCACGCGCGGAGGCGCAGGCCGAGCACACCGCGCGCGTCAAGGCCGAGCAGCAGGCCCGCGACGCCCGCGACCAGATCAAGGACGCCCTGCTCCAGCGCGACCGGGCGCTGGAGAGCACCCGCTCCGCCCACGAGCGCCTCGACCAGACCAGGACCGCGCTGGCCGAACAGCAGGCGGAGGCCGCCCAGCAGGCCCGGCTCGCCGGCGAACTGCAGGGCAAGGTGAGCATGCTGATCGCCGAACGGGACGCCGCCCGCACGGAAGCCGAACGGGCCCGCCGGAGCATCGACCAGTTCATCACCGACCAGCGGCGGGGAGCCGAGGCCGCCGAGGGTGTCCAGCACCTCAGAGCGATCGGCCCGCAGACGACCGGCCGCCAGGAGGGAACGGGACAGCCGGACGGAACCGTCTCGATCCTGCACCGCCGCCCGCCAACCGGAACC
>NZ_VCKZ01000270.1 GCF_005889745.1 Actinomadura geliboluensis | reverse complement strand
GCATCGGTGAGCTGGCCCGGGTCGCGGGGACGACGCCGCGCGCCCTTCGGCACTACGAGGAGGCGGGGCTGATCTCGTCGCGGCGGGCGTCCAACGGCTACCGGATCTACGACGAGCGCGCGGTCGTGCGCGTGCGGAACATCCGGTACCTGTTGGGCGCGGGGCTCACGCTCGACGACGTCCGGGCCTTCTCCGCGTGCCTGGACGGCGATGTGGCCGCCGCGCCCCCGGCGGAGAAGAACCTGCGGATCGCGTTCGACCGGCTCGCGGTGCTGGACGCGCGCATCGCCGCCCAGATCGAGGCCCGCGACCGCCTCGCCGCCGTGTTGCGGGAGGCGACCGGGTGTCGTGTTTGAGCGTTACCGGAGTGGGATGTCCCGGCCGTGTTCGGCGGTGGGGCGGGGGCCGTGGATGCGGCGGTCGGCCTCGGTGATCGGGACGTCGTTGATGCTGGCCTCGCGGCGGCGCATCAGGCCGCGGTCGTCGAACTCCCACAGCTCGTTGCCATAGCTGCGCCACCACTGCCCGGCGGCGTCGTGCCATTCGTACTGGAAGCGGACGGCGATGCGGTTGCCGCGGAAGCCCCACAGGCTCTTGCGGAGCGCGTAGTCCTGCTCGCGCTCCCACTTCTCGGTGAGGAAGGCGACGATCTCGTCCCGGCCGGTGACGAAGCGGTCGCGGTTCCGCCAGACCGAGTCGGGCGTGTAGGCGGCGGCGACGCGGTGGGGGTCGCGGGTGTTCCAGGCGTCCTCGGCGGCCTGGACCTTCTGCAGCGCGGTCTCCTCGGTGAACGGCGGGTAGGGCGGGCGGTCGTCGGCCATCGGATCCTCCTCATGTTGAGAACGCACGTTCTCTATCGGCGTCCACTAACCTAGGGAACGACCGTTCTCAACGTCAAGCCAGGAGCGTCGATGCCGGCCGCGATCACCGAGGAGCAGCAGGAGTCCGACCGCCGCCGGCTGCTGGACGTCGCCGAGGACCTCTTCTACCGGCGGGGCGTCCAAGCGGTCGGCATGGACGAGCTGCGCGCCGCTTCAGCGCTGCCCCTCAAGCGCATGTACCGGCTGTTCCCCACCAAGGAGGCCCTAGTCGTCGCGATGCTGGAGCGCCGCGACCGGCGGTGGCGCGGGAGTCTCGCCGAGTACGTGGGTGGGGTGGCCGATCCGCGTGAGCGCGTGCTCGCGATGTTCGACTGGCTCGGCGCTTGGTTCGCCGAGCCGGGGTTTCGTGGGTGCGCGTGGGTGAACGCTCATGGGGAGCTTGGGCCGTCCGCGCCTGCGATCACGGCCGTGGCGCGCGCGCACAAGCGCGCCTTCCATGACCAGGTGGTCGAGCTCGTTTCCGGCGTCGATGCGTCCCTCGCCGAGGCGGTCTATCTGCTCGCTGAAGGGGCGATCGTGGTGGCGGGCGTGCAGGGCGACCCGTCGGCCGCCGAGCGGGCCCGGGCAGGCGCCCAGGCCCTGCTAGGAGGTCAGGGCGCCGCGGCCGGTCGGTGAGTGCGCGCCGGCACGGGCCTCGTCGCCGCAGTGCCGGCACACGACCACCGGGCTGACCGTCTCGCCGCACGAGTGCCGCCACTGGACGGGCGGGTCGTCCGGGTGCAGGTGCCGGTCGCCCCACGCCATCAGCACCAGCAGGACGTCGCACAGCTCCAGGCCCGACGGCGTCAGGTGGTACTCGAAGCGGGCCGGACGGTCGCTGTAGCGCTCGCGACGGACGATGCCGTTCGCCTCCAGCTTGCGGAGCCGCGACGTCAGGATGTCGCGGGGCGCGCCCGTGTTGCGGACGATCTGGTCGAAGCGCCGCACCCCGTAGGACAGCTCCCTGATCACGAGCAGGCTCCAGCGCTCGCCGACGAGGTCCAGCGTGTCGGCGACCGAGCACTCGCGGGGAGCGGCGTCCTTCGGCATACGACGCAGCCTATGTCAGAGCCGCTCGACGATGGTGGCGTTGGCCTGCCCGCCGCCCTCGCACATGGTCTGCAGGCCGAACCGCCCGCCGCGGTCCTCCAAGGCGTGCAGCAGCGTGGTCATGATCCGCACGCCGCTGGCCCCGAGCGGGTGCCCGATGGCGATCGCGCCGCCCCGCACGTTGACCTTCGCCAGGTCGGCGCCCGTCTCCCGCTGCCACGCGAGGACGACCGGCGCGAACGCCTCGTTCACCTCGAACAGGTCGATGTCGTCCAGCCGCAGCCCGGCCCGCTTGAGCACCTTCTCCGTCGCCGGGATGATCGCGGTGAGCATCAGCAGCGGGTCGTCGCCGGTCACGGTGAGCGCGTGGAACCGCGCCCGGGGGCGCAGCCCGAGCCGCTCGGCGACGTCCGCCCCCATGACCAGGACGGCCGCCGCGCCGTCGTTGACCGGTGACGCGTTGCCCGCGGTGACCTTCCATCCGATCTGCGGGAACCGCTCGGCCATCCGCTCGTCGTAGTAGGCCGGCTTGAGCCCGGCGAGGATCTCCGGGGACGTCCCGGGACGGACGGTCTCGTCCCACTGCCCCGTCCAGACGACCTCCCGGTCGAACTCGCCGTTCTTCCACGCCTCGGCGGCGCGGCGGTGCGACTCGTAGGCGTAGGCGTCGAGTTCCTCCCGCGCCAGGTCCCACCGGTCGGCGATCAGCTCGGCGCTGATGCCCTGGCCGACGAGCCCGTCCGGGTACCGCTCGCGCAGGCCCGCCCCGAACGGGTCGCTGCCGGGCAGCACGTTCGACCCCATGGGCACCCGCGACATCGACTCGACGCCGCACGCGATCGCGATGTCGTAGGCGCCGCTCTGCACGCCCTGCGCCGCCAGGTGCAACGCCTGCTGGGACGACCCGCACTGCCGGTCCACGGTCATCGCCGGGACGGTCTCGGGGAACCCGGCGGCGAGCACGGCCGTCCGGGTGAGGTTGAGCGCCTGGTCCCCGACCTGCGTGACGACGCCGCCGATGACGTCGTCCACTTCCCCGGGCTCGATCCCGGCCCGCTCGACGAGGGCCTTGAGCGTCCGCGCCAGCAGGTCGGCCGGGTGGTCGCCGTGCAGCGCCCCGTTCGCCTTCCCCTTGCCGACCGGGGTCCGCACCGCCTCCACGATCACCGCGTCCCGCACGGCCACCACCTCCGTTGTGTTTTCCAACTCACCCGCAGTATCCCCACCCCGAGTTGGAAAACACAACCCACCCTGCCCTGTGCCCCGCCTCACACTCGGGGGTCGAGGCTCAGAGCTTGCCTTCCAGGTGGACCGGCGGGTGGCCCAGACGGGCGGCCAGGGCGGCGATGAAGTCGGGACGGAGGGGCGGCCAGTTCCAGAAGGTGAAGCCCAGGTGGCCCAGGGCGAAGTAGTCGTCGGCCCACTGCCATGCCTGCGGGTCGACGGGCCGCTCGCAGGTCGGGCAGGTCTTGACCACCTTGTCGCCCTCGTCCCAGCCGTGCACTACATCGCGGAACGGTTCCCAGGCTTCGAGGACGAGTTCGAAGGTCTCGCTGACCAAGGTGTACTCGGTGGCGCAGTGAGGGCAGGTGACCGCCCAGGGCTCCCCTTGGCCGGCGTCGAACACGGTCTGGCCGGTCTTGATGTCCAGGCCGTTGCTCCACAGGTCGCGCCAGGAGTCGTCCGTGCCGTCCACCACGTCGTTGACGCGGGGGCCCGGCGGGTGGCCCGTGGGGGCGCCCAGGACGCAGTCGGTGCGGTCCGGGGAGATGACGCCGGACGCGATCAGCCAGTCCCGGATGTCGGCGGCCAGGCGGTCGGCGTCCTCAAGGGCCGCGTGGATGTCGGCAAGTGTCTGGAAGTAGTCGCCCATGGCGTCGCACCGTAGCGGTGCGGGCCGACAGGCGGGCGCGCAGCCGGCAGGCGGGCATGAACGGGCCCGGGGGCCGCGATCGCGGTCCCCGGGCCGTCGGGCCGCTCAGCGGGAGGGGCCCATGCCGTGGTACGTCCGTTCCCTCCATGCGTCGAAGGGCCCCGTGGTGGAGCCGCCCGAAACATTACGGTCGGACAAGCATTCCTCCTTCATCCCCTCGACGTTCCGTTCACTTACGGACATTAGCCCCATAGGAGGGTTTTTCCTCTCAATGGGGCTCAAAGGTGTCGTCAAAGCTAGCCGCCCTTGAACATGGCGCGCATCTTGCGGGCCGCGTCGCCCGGTTTCTTCTTCTGGGGCGCGGCCTTCGCCTCCTCCGCGCGCGGACGCTCCTTCTCGCGCTCGCGCTCGTTCTCCGTGCCCTTGGGCTTGCCAGGCTTGTCCGTCACGACAACTCCCCCGATGTCGCTTCACTGTCCACCCATAGGTACCCCGTCTAGCCCGGGTAGAAGCGCACCTCGGGACGGCCTACCTGGCCGTAGTGGGGTTTGCGGTGCGCCAGACCGTTCTTCGCCAGGTACTCCAGGTACCGGCGCGCCGTGACGCGGGACACGCCGGTGAGGTCGGCCGCGGCGGCGGCGGAGAGGCCGTCGGACGCCCGGGACAGCACCTCCGTCACCGCCTGCAGCGTCTCGCCGCTCATGCCCTTCGGCAGCGCGCGGTGGTCGGGCGTGCGGAGCGTGGCGAGCATGCCGTCCACGTCGGCCTGGCCGCTGACCTCGCCGGTCCCGACGGTCTGCGCGCGGAAGCGGGCGTAGCGGTCGAGCTTGTCGCGCAGGGACGCGAACGTGAACGGCTTCAGCAGGTACTGGACGACCCCGACCGACACCGCCGAGCGGATCACCGCCAGGTCCCGTGCGGAGGTGACGGCGATGACGTCGATGTCGTGACCCCCGGCGCGCAGCGCCCGGCAGACGGTGAGGCCGTGCGTGTCGGGCAGGTAGAAGTCGAGGAGGACGACGTCCACGGACGTGCGCTCGCAGAAGCGCAGGGCCTCCGCCCCCGAGTGGACGACCCCGGCGACGGTGAACCCGGCGACGCGCTCGACATAGGTGCGGTGCGCCTCGGCGGCGACCGGGTCGTCCTCGACGATGAGCACCTCGATCATCGCCGCTCCAGGGGCAGCCGGACGGTGAACACGGCGCCCGCGTCCCGCCCCACCCGGACGTCGCCGCCGTGCCGCCGGACGGCCTGGCCGACCAGCGCGAGGCCGAGCCCGTGCCCGACCGGCCCGCCGGACGACTTGGTCGTCCAGCCGCGCCGGAACATCTCGGGCACCGCCGCCGGGTCGACGCCCGGCCCGCTGTCGGACACCTCCAGCAGGAGGGTGCCGGCGTCCTCGCGGGCGCTGACGGTGACGCGCGGCGGCCGGACGGACGCGTTCTCGATCGCCGCGTCCACCGCGTTGTCGATCAGGTTGCCCAGGATCGTGACGAGGTCGCGGGCCTCCACCGTGCCCTCGATCGCGGTGTCCTCGCTGATGACGAGCTCGACGCCGCGCTCGGCGGCCTCGGTCGACTTGCCCAGCAGCAGGGCCGCCAGCACGGGTTCGGTGACCGACCCCACGACCCGGTCGGTGAGGCGCTGCGCGGTCGCCAGCTCGGCGGTCGCGAACGCCACGGCCTGGTCGGGACGGCCCAGCTCGACCAGCGACACCACCGTGTGCAGGCGGTTCGCGGCCTCGTGGGCCTGCGAGCGCAGCGACTCGGCGAAGCCGCGGACGGTGTCCAGCTCGCCGGTCAGGCTCTGCAGCTCGGTGTGGTCGCGGAACGTGACGACATTGCCCATCGCCTTGTCGCGGGACCGGACGGGCGAGGTGTTCACGACGAGGACGCGGGTGTCGCCGACGTGGATCTCGTCCGAGCGCGGCCTCGGGGACTCCAGCGTGGCGACCAGCTCGTCCGGCAGGCCGAGGTCGGCGACCGGGCGGCCGCGCGGATGCTCGCGCAGGTCCAGCAGTTCGCGGGCCGCGTCGTTGCACAGCACGACCCGGCCCGACCGGTCGAGGATCAGCAGCCCCTCGCGGACGGCGTGCAGGATCGCCTCGTAGTACTCGAACATCTCCCGCAGCTCGCCGGGCGCGGTCCCGCGGGTCTGGCGGCGCAGCCGGGCGGAGACGAGGTAGCTGCCCGCCATCCCGGCGGCGAGCACCACGCCCGCGACGGCGCCGAGGGCCAGCAGCCGCTGCCGCAGCTCCGCGCTGATCACCCGGACCGTGATGCCGACCGCGACCAGCGCCACCACCCGGTGCCGGTCGTCGAAGACGGGCGCGACGCTTCGCACGGACGGGCCGAGCGTGCCGGTGTAGGTCTCGGTGAACGTGCGGCCCGCGACGGCGGGCGCGGTGTTGCCGACGAAGTGCCCGCCGATCCGGGACGGGTTCGGGTGCGTGTAGCGGATCCCGTCCGGCGTCATGATCGTGACGAAGTCCACGCCGGTGTCGCGGCGGACGCGCTCAGCGTACGGCTGCAGCAGCGCGCTCGGGTCGCGGGCGGCGAGCGCCTCCCGGACGTTGCGCGCGTCGGCGATGCTCGCCGCGACGGCCGTGACGGTCTGCTCGGCGGCGTCGTCGGCGGCCCGCCCGGCGTCCCAGTAGGCGAGCACGGCCCCGGCCGCGACGAGCAGCCCGACGATCGCGGCCTGCAGCACCAGCAGCTGGCGGGCCACGCTCCAGTCGCCGGGAGCCGCCCAGCGGGGACGCCGCATCGGACGATCGCACCTCCCTCGCGGAACACGCCGTGAACGAAATGTACACAAGCGTGACCGTTACCACGGGACCGCGCATAGTGACGGATGCGGCGGCCGCAGCCCCCGCCGACCTTGCTTCCGTGCGGCCTCCCCCACCGCGGTGCGCCCCCCGTGTGCATGCGCCGACCGTCCAGGCGCATGGGCGCCCCGCCGGGTAGCGGGCGCCCGTCCCGATTCGACCGGGACGGGCGCCGCTCCTCCCGGGCCGCGGGCCGGGCGCGTCAGGCGGTCTCGGGCTGCGCGCGGCGGCGCCGGGGACGGGCCGACAGCGGGCGGAAGCGGATCACCACCGGCAGGTCGGGCATCCCGAGGGCGCGGCGGTACCGCTCGACCGGGCCCGCGCCCAGCTCCCCGTACACCTCGCCGACCAGCGTGTCGCCCGCGCAGGAGACGTTCAGCAGCAGGCGCGGCCGGTCGGCCGTGCCGGTGAGGCGGACCCGGGCGTCCTCGACGCCGGGCAGCCCGCGCACGTCCCGCCGGAGCTCGCCGGCGGCGGCCCGCGCCCGGGCCCGGGTCTCGGCGTCGAGGTCCGGCCACCACTGGTGGACGAGGGTCCGCAGCTGCAGGACGAGCCACAGCTGCCCCGCGAGGGCCAGCAGTTCGGCGGCGGCCGCGGCGGACGGCAGGAACCAGTCGGTGCCGCCGGCGAAGCGCGTCACCTCCGGGGCGAGCAGCGGCCCCGCCGACAGCGGGCCGAACGCGTCGAGCGCGCCCAGCCCGAGCGCGGCGGCGGACGCGCCGGCCAGCAGCAGCACCGCCCCGGTCATCGCGATCGCGATCCGCATCTCAGTCCCTCCGCCGCATCGTCAGTCCTCCCGCCGCATGCTCAGCGCTCCCGCCGCATCGTCAGCTCACACCGCATGGTCAGCTCACGCCGCATGGTCAGTCCTTCCGCCAGCCGAGCCGGACGTCGACCGGCGGCCGGTACATCGGCTCGATCCGGTCCAGCCGCTCCTCGGCGGCGGCGCGCACCAGCTCCGGCAGGTTCGCCGGGTTCCGGTAGTGGGTGCCGGCCCGGACGACCAGCCCGCGACGGACGATCCCGAGCCCGCGCACGCGGACCCGCTCGATGCCGGGGACGTCCAGCACCGCCTCGGCGACCGTGCGGCGCAGCGCGGCCCGTCCGATGAGGCCGGCCTGGCGGGGGTCGGTGCCGTCCAGCGGGACGCCGCGCAGCCGGCCGGGCAGCGCGGCGGCGAGGAACGCGGCGCCGAGGACGGCGACGCCCGCCGCCGCCGCGATGACGGCCGGGTCGTCCCAGGTGCGCCCGCGCAGGACGTCCGCCAGCGCGGCGACGCCCGGCACGGGGTGGACGGCGGAGCCGAGCGCGGCGGCCAGCAGCTCGATCGCGGCGACCCCGCCGGTCACCGTCAGCAGCAGCGCGGCGGCGACCCCGGCGAACGCGCGGCGCGGCCGGAACGCGCGGACGGCGAGCCGGCGCGCGCCGCGCCGGTCGCGCGACTCGTCGATCAGGTCCTTGACCAGCGCCTCGGCCATCGCCACCCCCGTGAGCATCGGCACGCCCGACATCGTCACCCATGGTGACGCGAAATCACGCGGAGTGAAACTCGCCATGCCGACATCTCACGGAAAAGCGCAGGTCAGAAGATCAGCCCGCCAGCGCCGCCGCGCGCCGGGTCAGCGGAAGACGACCGTCCGGTCCCCGTTGAGCAGCACGCGGTGCTCGGCGTGCCAGCGCACCGCGCGGGCCAGCGCGAGGCACTCGACGTCGCGGCCGACCGCGACGAGCTCCTCGGGGCTGTGGGTGTGGTCGACGCGCGCGACCTCCTGCTCGATGATCGGCCCCTCGTCCAGGTCGGCGGTGACGTAGTGGGCGGTGGCGCCGATCAGCTTCACGCCGCGCGCGTGCGCCTGGTGGTAGGGGCGGGCGCCCTTGAAGCTCGGCAGGAACGAGTGGTGGATGTTGATGATCTGCCCCGGCAGCTTCGCGCAGAAGTCGTCGGACAGGATCTGCATGTACCGGGCGAGGACGACGAGGTCGGCGCGGTAGTGCTCGACGAGCGTCAGGATCTCGGCCTCCTGCGCGGGCTTGCCGCCGGGCCCGGCCGGCAGGTGGTGGTAGTCGATCCCGTACGACTGGGTGAGGGGCCGCAGGTCGGGGTGGTTGGACGCGACCGCGACGATGTCGATGTCGAGCAGTCCGGACCGCGTCCGGTAGAGCAGGTCGTTCAGGCAGTGCCCGCCCTTCGACACCATGATCAGCACGCGTGGGCGGTCGGCCAGCGCGTGCAGCCGCCACTCCAGGGCCAGCTCGGGCACCAGCGAGGCGAACGCGCCGCGCAGCTCGTCGGGGTCGGTGTCGGCCAGGGCCGCGAACTGGACCCGCATGAAGAACGTGCCGGACTCGCCGTCGCCGAACTGCTGGCTCTCCACGATGTTGCATCCGCGCTCGGCCAGCAGCCCCGAGACGGCCGCGACGATGCCGGGCCGGTCCGGGCAGGAGAGGGTCAGGACGAATTCGTTCAACGGTCTCACTCTTATCGCGACGCGGCAGCTCAAACGGGTCGCTACGAGCTTACGCGGCCCCTGCCCGTCCCACCGACGCCCTTTCACATCGGCGGGAGCCGGCTCGTCTACTGATGAGTAGTTTGAGGTGCTTTCTTGAGGTTACGTTTGCCTCCATGCGTCGCATCGCGCTCCTCGTCCTCGCCGCCGCCCTCGTCCTCGCCGCCTGCACGGAGCAGACCGGCGGCAAAGGCGGGGGCGAGCCGCGCCCGGCGACGGTGGACGGCATCCCCGCCTCGGCGGGCACGCACAAGCAGAAGATGGACGTGGGCACGTTCGGGCACCGCGAGTTCCTGCTGCACGTCCCGTCCAAGGTGGCGGGCGGCAAGTGGGAGGACGGCAAGCCGGCCGACGCGCCCCCGCTCGTCATCGCCCTGCACGGCGGGCTCGCGAACATGGGCAAGATGGAGGACCTGACCGGCTTCGACGACCTCTCCGACGAGCACGGCTTCCTCGTCGCGTACCCGGACGGGTTCATGACGACCTGGAACGCGGGCGACTGCTGCGGCGCCGCGAAGATCGGGAACATCGACGACGTCGGGTTCCTCACGAAGCTGATCGACAAGCTCACCGACGCGGGGCTGGCCGACCCGAAGCGCGTCTACGTCACCGGGTTCTCCAACGGCGCGGGCATGGCGTACCGGATGGCCTGCGAGAAGCCGGACAAGGTCGCGGCGATCGGGGTGGTCGAGGGCGCCCTCGTCACCAAGTGCGACCCGAGCCGCCCCGTTTCGGCGATGATCTTCCACGGGACGGCCGACCGGAACGTCCCGTTCAACGGCGGCGGCGACCGCGACTTCAACGACAAGCGCCCGTTCCCGCCCGTCTCGAAGGCGGTCGAGTTCTGGCGCGAGCGCGCCGGGCTCCCCGAGCCGCGGGAGCGGGTCAAGGCGCGCGGCGAGGGCACCGACTGCACGAGCACCGGGAAGGGCGACCAGGGGATCGCGGTCACGTTCTGCAAGATCCAGGGCGGCACCCACAACTGGCCCGACGAGGCGAGCCCCATGCTCTGGGACTTCTTCGCGGCGCACCCGCGCAAGGGCTGACCGAAAGCGGTACGTGAGAGCTTTTCACATTAGCCGGTAGTGTGGCAGTGTGACGACCATGAACCTCCGGGACCGCTACGACGCCGCGACGGCCGGGATCGAGGCGCCGTTCGCCGCCGTCGACCTGGCGGCCTTCCGCGCCAACGCCGAGGGCCTGCTGCGCCGGGCCGCCGGCAAGCCGATCCGCGTGGCGAGCAAGTCGGTGCGCTGCCGGGCGCTCCTGGAGGACGTCCTCGCGATGGACGGGTTCGCCGGGATCATGGCGTTCACCCTGCCCGAGGCGCTGTGGCTCGCGTCCGAGGGCGTCAGCGACGACATCCTCGTCGCCTACCCGACCGCCGACCGCACCGCCATCGCCGCGCTCGCCGAGAACGAGGCCGCCGCCCGCACGATCACGCTCATGGTCGACTCCCCCGAGCACCTCGCGCTGATCGAGGACGCCGCCGGCGACCGGCGCATCCGGGTCTGCATCGACATCGACGCCTCCTACCGGCCGCTCGGCGGCCGGGTCCGGATCGGCGCGCTGCGCTCGGCGCTGCGCACCCCCGCCGAGGTCAGCGCGTTCGCCGAGCGCATCCTCAAGCGGCCCTCGCTCGACCTCGTCGGGCTGATGGCCTACGAGTCGCAGATCGCCGGCGTCGGCGACGTCCCGCCCGGACGCCCCGCGCGGGGTCGCGTCATCCGCGCCATGCAGCGGCAGTCGCGGCTGGAACTGGCCCGGCGGCGCGCCGCGATCGTGCGGGCCGTCCGGGACCTGACCGACCTGGAGTTCGTCAACGGCGGCGGCACCGGCAGCGTCGAGAAGACCGCCGCCGAGCGCGCCGTCACCGAGGTCGCGGCGGGCTCCGGGCTCTACCAGCCGCACCTGTTCGACCAGTACTCCAACTTCAGCGGGCGGCCCGCCGCGCTGTTCGCGCTGCCCGTCGTGCGGCGCCCCGCGCGCGGCGTCGCGACCTGCCTCGGCGGCGGCTACCTGGCGTCCGGCCCCGCCGACGCGGTGCGGCTGCCGCAGCCGTACCTGCCGACCGGGCTGTCCTACGACCCGAACGAGGGCGCCGGCGAAGTGCAGACGCCGCTGCTCGGGCACGCCGCCGACCTGCTCTCGGTCGGCGACCGGGTCTGGTTCCGCCACACCAAGGCCGGCGAGCTCTGCGAACGCTTCGCCGCCCTCCACCTGATCGAGGACGGCCGGTACGTCCGAACCGTCCCCACCTACCGAGGCGAGGGCCAAACTTTCCTGTGAGGTCTAGGTTGGGAGCATGAGCGATGCTCCCATGATCAGTGTTCGCGGCGAGGCGGTGCTGGAGGCCGAACCGGAGATCGCGCGGCTGTCGGTGCACGTCCAGTCGCAGGAGTCCGACCGGCGTGCCGCCCTCGACCGGCTCACCGAGCGCAACCAGCGCTGCCTCGACCTGGTCAGGTCCTACGGCGAGGCCGTGGAGAGGGTGGAGACGGGCGGGCTGTCGATCACGCCGCTGCTGAAGCAGAAGCGGCGCGAGGGGGACGTCCGCGCCTACCGCGGCACGGTCTGGATCAAGATCACGGTCGGCGACTTCGGGATCCTCGGCGAGCTGGTCACCCGGCTCGGCGACATGGAGCGCACCTACGTGGACGGGCCGGAGTGGGAGCTGCGGCGCGAGAGCGAGGTGTACGGGCGGGCGGCGCGGCAGGCCGCGCACGAGGCCGTCGAGCGCGCCCGCGGCTACGCCGAGGCGCTCGGCTCCCGGCTCACCGGGCTGGTCGAGCTGTCGGACGAGGGCCTCGGCCGCCAGGAGCCGAGGCCCGTCATGATGGCCGCGTACGGGGGCGTGGCCCCGGAGGAGCCCGAGCCGATCGACCTGGAGCCCGCGACGCAGATCGTCCGCGCCACCGTGGAGGCCCGCTTCACCGTGACCCAGCCCGACCTCGACGCGTCCCGCTGAACGGGCCGGGCCCGGCGCCCGTACTCCATGATGTGGGAGGACCGGACTGCGGGGAGTTCCGCATCGGCCTCGGCGTGTACGCCCTGGGACGGCTGCCGGGCGCCGAGGCGGACGAGCTGTCGGCGCATCTGCGCGGCTGCCCGCCGTGCCGCGCCGAGCTCGCCGAGCTGCGCGGCGTCGCGGAGCTGCTCCGCCGCACCATCGCGCACAAGCGCATCGTCCCGGCGCGCAAAGGCGCCGGCCGCGTCATGCGGACCGGCGCCTCCGGGACGAGGTTCAGCGGCGCTTGCGCCTACGGTTCCAGAGGATCAGGGCGGTCACGGTGACGGCGGCGCCGATGCCCGCCGCCACCAGGCGCTTGTCGATCCCGCCGGACTCCTCGTCGTCGGACTTCTCGGCCGGCCGCACCACCGAGCCGACCGCCCGCGCGACCTGACCGGCCTCCTCCTTCAGCCGCTCGGTGCCCCGCTGCGCGACGTTCTTCGGATTGACCCGGGCGGCGAGCTCGTCGATGGTGCGGGCGAAGCTCTGGCGGGTGAGCTGGAGCTCCCGTTCCAGCGCGTCCGGGTCGCGGGCCCTGTCAGCCATGCCGTGTCCTTATCGTGTCGGGCGAATCCATGACCAGCGAAGTGATCCGAACAGTGTGGCAGGTCTTCCCGCCGGGCGTCCGCCACACCCCAGCCGGTACCGTTGGACGCACCATCCGAGCGAAAGGCGGACAGCGTGTCCGAGCGGCTGCAGCCAGGGGACGTCGCCCCCGAGTTCGAGCTTCCCGACGCCGACGGCGAACCGGTGTCGCTGGCCTCGCTGCGCGGGCGGCGCGCGATCCTGTACTTCTACCCGGCGGCCCTGACGCCCGGGTGCACCAAGGAGGCGGTCGACTTCCAGGGCAGCCTCGGCGACCTGGAGTCCGCGGGCGTCGCGGTCGTGGGAATCTCCCCCGACAAGCCGGCCAAGCTCGCCAAGTTCCGGGAGAAGGAGGGCCTGACCTTCCCGCTGCTCTCGGACGCCGGCACCGAGACCCTCCAGGCGTACGGCGCGTACGGCGAGAAGAAGCTGTACGGCCGTGTCGTC
>NZ_VCKZ01000733.1 GCF_005889745.1 Actinomadura geliboluensis | reverse complement strand
TACGAGCAGAAGACAGCATACGAGGTGTCTTAGGGTCTCGTGGGCTCGGAGATGTGTATAAGCGACAGCCCCCCAACGGCCGGCTGTCACCCCACGGCACCGGAAGCATAGGATCCGTCCGTCAACGCGAGTGACGCCCAAGACGTCCCCTTCACAGAAGACATCGATGAAATCGCCCCGGGCGACTGCCACCGCCCCCAAGCCAACACCCACACCGACGGGGAGCACCACGACTCCGTCAACTTCGAGCCCGGCGCCCTCGCCGACCGAGAGCGGGAAGCTAGGTTCGGAACACCAGGTGTAGACGTACGAGGGAAAGTGCACATATGAGTCAACCTCGGCTGCTCGGCGGCCGCTACGAGCTCGATTCGGTGATCGGGCGGGGCGGCATGGCCGAGGTCTACCGTGCCCGAGACCTGCGCCTCGATCGCGTCGTCGCCGTCAAGACGCTGCGGTCCGACCTGGCCCGTGACCCTACGTTCCAAGCCCGGTTCCGGCGCGAGGCCCAGTCGGCCGCGTCGTTGAACCACCCCTCGGTCATCGCCGTGTACGACACCGGCGAGGACATGATCGGCGACACCCCGATCCCGTACATCGTGATGGAGTACGTGGACGGGAGCACGCTGCGCGACCTGCTCCGGGAGAACCGCGCGCTGCTGCCCGAGAAGGCACTGGAGATCACCGACGGGATCCTGCGGGCGCTGGACTACAGCCACCGCGGCGGGATCGTGCACCGCGACATCAAGCCGGCCAACGTGATGCTCACCCGGCAGCACGAGGTCAAGGTCATGGACTTCGGCATCGCCCGCGCCATGGCCGACTCGGCGTCCACGATGACGCAGACCGCCCAGGTGATCGGAACCGCGCAGTACCTGTCCCCGGAGCAGGCGCGCGGTGAGCGGGTGGACGCCCGCAGCGACATCTACTCGACCGGTTGCGTCCTGTACGAGCTGCTCACCGGGAAGCCGCCGTTCACCGGCGACTCCCCGGTCGCGATCGCCTACCAGCACGTCCGGGAGGAGCCGGTCCCGCCGTCCCAGGTGGACCCGCAGATCCCGCAGTGGGCGGACGCGATGGTGCTGAAGGCGATGGCGAAGGAGGCCGACCACCGCTACCAGAACGCGACGGAGTTCCGGCAGGAGATCCAGCGCGTCCTGCAGGGGCATCCGGTGGCGTCGACGGCGGCGTCCACGATGCTGATGGGCGGCGCGCAGGTGCCGCAGGGCACCCAGGTGATGGGGGCCTACCCGCCGCACGGCGCGTCCCGGACGCAGATGCACCGGCCGGACCATCTACGACCGCCTCCGTGAACTGTGTCGTCGCCGCCACCGCCGCGCGGCTCGCGCGGGACGGCTTCGCCGTCGCGGTCTGCGACCTCGACGAGGCCGCGTGCGCCGGGACCGTCGAGGCGATCGTTAAGCCG
>NZ_VCKZ01000269.1 GCF_005889745.1 Actinomadura geliboluensis | reverse complement strand
ACCGCGCCCGACCCGCCCGCCGAGATCGGCCTCACCTGCCCCGACGGGACGCCGCTGCTGAGCGTCGGCACCCGCCTCGACGGGACGACCGTCGAGCTGCTCCTGGAGGGCGAGCTCGACGTCGCCGGCTCCGAACCGCTCCGCCGGCACATCGCGGCGGTGATCGCCGCGCACGATCCGCACCGGCTGCTGCTGGACCTGTCCGGCCTGAGCTTCGCCGACTCCAGCGGCCTGGCCGTGTTCGTGTGGGCGCACAAGGAGATGACCGGGCGCGGGCACGGGCTCTGCCTGCGCCGCCCGCAGCCGAAGGTGCTGCGCGTCCTGCACGTCACCGGCCTCCACACCCGCCTGGACGTCGCCGAGGCCGCCGGGCCCGCGCCCGGCGACCCCGACGAGGACGGACCGTTCGGGACGTACCGGCGCACCATCCGCTGACCACCGCGGCCGAGACGACCGGTGCGGCCGGGATCACGGCGGGCGGAGAGTCCGCCCGTGCGTCCCGCCCGCGGCGGTCGGTTAGGGTGCGCTGGATGGACACGGGACTGCTCATTCGCCCCTACCGCCCGTCCGACGAGGACGCGGTGATGGACCTGTGGTCGCGGGCGTCCAAGCTCGCGCACCCGTTCGTCGAGGGGGAGGGGGAGGGCGAGCGCGCCCGCAAGGTCCGGGAGGTCTACCTGCGCATGGCCGAGAACTGGGTCGCGGAGGACGCGTCCGGCACCGTCATCGGGCTGCTCGGCCTGCTCGGCGACGAGATCGGCGGCCTGTTCGTCCACCCGGACGCGCAGGGGCACGGCGCCGGCCGCGCGCTCGTGGAGCACGCGGCGGCGCTGCGCGGCGAGGTGCGGCTCGAAGTGTTCGAGGCCAACGCCAAGGCCCGCGGCTTCTACGAGCGGATGGGGTTCGAGGAGCGGGAGCGCAAGCCGGAGGCGGACACCGGCCACCCGGTCGTCGTCATGGTCCGGCCGGTCCGCGGCTGAGGCGCCCGGCCGATCCGTGTGACTAGGGCTTCCGGCCGAGTCCGCAGAACTGGTAGACCGGCTTGGGCGGCCCGTCGAGGCCGCTGACCGCCGGGCGCCACTGCGAGCACGACACGACGCCCGGCTCCAGCAGGTCCAGCCCGGCGAAGAAGCGCTCCAACTCCGCGCGGCTGCGCAGCCGCATCGTCGCGACCCCGGCCTGGTTGCTCATGTCGACCGCCTGCTGCGCGGCCTCGCCCTCGACCTCCCCGGTCGGGTGGGCGATCGCCAGGTGGCTGCCGGACGGGACGGCGGCGAGCAGCCGGTCCACGACCCGCTGCGCCTCGTCCTCGCCGGGGATGAAGTTCAGGATGCCCAGCATCATGATCGCGACCGGCCGGGAGAAGTCGAGCGTCGCCGACGCCCGCTCCAGGACGGTCTCCGGGTCGCGCGCGTCCGCCTCGATGTAGTCGGTGGCGCCCTCGGGGGTGGACGTCAGCAGGGCGTGCGCGTGCGTGAGCACCAGCGGGTCGTTGTCGACGTACACGATGCGGGACTCCGGCGCGATGCCCTGCGCGACCTCGTGGGTGTTGCCCGCGGTGGGCAGGCCCGTCCCGAGGTCCAGGAACTGCCGGATGCCGGCCTCCCCGGCCAGGTGGGCGACGGCGCGGCCGAGGAACCCGCGGTCGGCGCGGGCCGAGGCGACGATGTCGGGGATGACCGCCTGGATCTGGTCGCCGAGCTCCCGGTCGACGATGTAGTTGTCCTTGCCGCCGAGCCAGTAGTTCCAGACCCGCGCGGTGTGCGGGACGGAGGAGTCGATGGCCGGACGGTCGCCGGACGGCTCGTTCGCGGGGGAGGTGCCGGTCATGCGCCGAGATTAGCCAGTCCGGGCGATCTCGGTGGGCCGATACCGCTTTGTGGTGGCATTCCGGATATCGGGCGGTGCTTTTCCCGGGTTATGCGCGCGCCGCCGGGCGCGGCGAGGTGTGACGACCGGGTGACGGGTAGCCCTACCGCTGATCAACTGGGCGACCGCCGCTCCGGCGAGGAAGGGCCTGCGCATGACCGCCGACGCACGGTTGGGCACGATCACCACGCGCGTCCCGGCACGGCTGGACCGGCTGCCGTGGTCGCGGTTCCACTGGATGATCGTCGTCGGCCTGGGCACCGTCTGGATCCTCGACGGCCTCGAGGTCACCATCGTCGGCTCCGTCGCCGCGCGGCTCACCGAGCCGGGCAGCGGCATCGCGATGACCCCGTCCGACATCGGGCTCGCGGCGGCGATCTACGTCGCGGGCGCGTGCCTCGGGGCGCTGTTCTTCGGCCAGCTCACCGACCGGTTCGGCCGCAAGAAGCTGTTCATCCTCACGCTGGCCGTCTACGTCGCCGCGACGGTGGCGACCGCGTTCGCCTTCGCGCCCTGGTACTTCTTCGCCTGCCGGTTCGTCACCGGGATGGGCATCGGCGGCGAGTACGCGGCGATCAACTCGGCCATCGACGAGCTGATCCCGGCCCGCGCCCGCGGCCGCGTCGACCTCGCGATCAACGGCAGCTACTGGGTGGGGTCCGGGCTCGGCGCGCTGGCCGCGCTGCTGCTGCTCGACACCTCCTTCTTCGCGCAGGACCTCGGCTGGCGGCTGGCGTTCGGGATCGGCGGCGTGCTCGGCCTCGCGATCATGATCGTCCGGCGGCACGTGCCGGAGAGCCCGCGCTGGCTGTTCATCCACGGCCGCCAGGAGGACGCCGAGCGGATCGTCGACCGCATCGAGGGCGAGGTCCGCGCGGAGACCGGCCGCGACCTCGCCGAGCCGGGCGAGAGCATCACGGTGCGGCAGCGCCGGGCCATCCCGTTCCGGGAGATCGCGCAGGTCGCGGTCAAGGTCTACCCGAAGCGGGCGACGCTCGGGTTCGCGCTGTTCGTCGGGCAGGCGTTCCTCTACAACGCGGTGACGTTCGACCTCGGCACGATCCTGAGCAAGTACTTCGACGTCGCGTCCGGGGCGGTGCCGTACTTCATCGCGCTGTTCGCGTTCGGCAACTTCCTCGGCCCGCTGCTGCTCGGGCGGATGTTCGACACCGTCGGCCGCAAGCCGATGATCTCCGGGACGTACTTCATCTCCGCCGCGCTGACCTGCCTGCTCGGGGCGTTCCTGGTGACCGGGGCGCTGTCGAGCTGGACGTTCATCGCGCTGGTGTCGGTGACGTTCTTCTTCGCCTCCGCCGGCGCCAGCTCCGCCTACCTGACGGTCAGCGAGATCTTCCCGATGGAGACCCGCGCCCTCGCCATCGCGTTCTTCTACGCGATCGGCACCGCCGCGGGCGGCATCACCGGCCCGCTCCTGTTCGGCAACCTGATCGACAGCGGCGCCGCGGAGAAGGTCGCGATCGGGTTCTTCATCGGCGCCGTGATCATGGCGCTCGGCGGCGTCGCCGAGCTGGTCTTCGGCGTCCGCGCCGAGCAGGCGTCGCTGGAGGCCATCGCCCGGCCGCTCACCGCGGAGGAGGCGGAGGGCGAACCGTCCGAGAAGGCCCCGGCGGCGAGCGGCGGCGAGAAGGCGAACCGGCCGGCGCTGGAGGCCCGGCGGCACGCCGAGGAGGGGCGGGCGCGCGCCGCCGAGCACCGCGCCGCCGTCCACGAGCTGCGGCCGTACGCGGCCGAGGGGGACGCCGCCTCCCTCGAACGGCTCCGCGTCGAGGAGGTCCTCGCGCAGATCGCCGAGTGGGACGCCGAACGCCTCACCGAGGAGGCCACCGCCCACGAGGAGCGGGCCAACGCCGAGCGCGCCCGCGACGACACCGAGCGGGCGAGCGCCCTGGGCCGCGCCGAGGCGGCCGGCGAGCGGGCCCGCGCGCTCCGCGAGCGGGTCGAGGCCCTCGCCGCGGAGAACGAGGAGGACTCCGCGCTGCACGCGGCGCTGGCCGCCGCGGCGGACGAGCGGGCGCGGGCCGGCGAGCAGCGGGCGATGGCCGCCGAGGCCCGCGGGCGCGCCGCCGGGCTCGACGGGACCGAGGCCGAGATCGTGCTGGAGCAGGCCCAGACCTACACCGAATGGGAGCGCATGCACACCGAGCTGGCGCTCGCCCACGCGGCCCGCGCCGACGGCGACGAGGAGGGGGCCGGCGCGCACGAGCGGCGGGCCGCCGTCCACCGGATGCGGGCCGAGTCCGCCGCCGACCGGATGGAGGCCGCGCAGCACCGCTCCGCCGCCGAGTCGCTGGCCGCGGAGTCGGGCACGGCCGCGCAGGCCGAGCGGGAGCGCGCCGAGGCGGCGGACCGGGAGCGGGCGGCGCGCGAGCGCGACGAGCGCATCCGCGCCCGCGTCCTGCGCCGCGAGCGGGAGCGCCGCGCGGGCCTGCGCCGGTTCCTCCCGGGCCCGGGGCAGACCTTCTCCTCGCCGGGCATGATGTTCGGCCGGTCGGCCGACTGGACGGCCGCCGCCGACCACGCGCTGGACCGCGAGGTCACCGCCATCGCGCAGGCGCTCGCCGAGCACGGGCCGATCGGCCGCACCCGGCTCGCCGAGGTGGTCGGCGCGCGCTACTGGGGTCCCGGACGGTTCCGCGCCGCGCTGCGCGAGGCCGTCCACGAGGGACGGGCGCGCCCCCTCGCGAGCAACCGGTACGGGCCGCCCGAGAACCACGACGCGAACCCGGAGGCATGACCGATGCCGACCTGCCGCTTCTTCGGGCACGACTTCCGCTTCACGGCCGAAGGCGCCACCATGCGCTGGACGTGCGCGCGCGGCTGCGGTGCCGGCGGCTCGAAGGAGTACGGGACCGCGTCCGAGGCGCGGCGCTACGCCCGAGCCTTCGACAAGAAGGACACCGACGACCTGGGCCGCCGCGCCCCGCTCGTGGCGCTCTTCCCGCTGCGCCTGGCCCACGCCATGCGCAGACGTGAGCGCCGCTGAGCCGCGTCAGGCGGTCTGCTGAGTGAATGTGTGGGTCTGGCCCGGTTCGACATAGGTCGCCTGGTCGCCGAAGCCTCGGAGTTCCATCTCGCGGCGGAAGTCGTCCAGGGGCGAGCTGAAAACGCTGTAGTCGTTGTAGTGGACGGGCACCGCCCTTGCGGGACGGATCGTCTCGAACAGGTCGGCGCCCTGGGTGGCGTCCATCGTGACGATGAGCCCGCCGGGCAGCTTGGTCCCGCCCAGGTGCAGGACGGCGAGGTCGATGTCGCGGGTACGGCGGGCGATCTGCTGGATCCCGTCGAACATCAGCGTGTCGCCCGTGATGTAGAGGCGGAACTGCACGTCGCCGGTGGCCGGACCGAACTCCAGGAGGCTGCCCATGACCGGGGGCAGCAGCATGCGGGCCGCGCCGGGCGCGTGCCGTCCGGGCATCGAGGTGATGCGGAGCAGCGCGCCGTCCTTCACCATCGTGTGCGTCTCCCAGGTGCGCAGCCCGACCGCGTGCCGGAAGCGGTGCCAGCCCTGGAGCCGGCGGGCGGCGTGCGGTGTCGTGACGATCGGCAGGCCCCGGTCGAGCTTCGCGCGGGCGACCCGGTCCCAGTGGTCGCCGTGCAGGTGGGACAGGACGACGCCGTCCAGCCGCGGCAGTTCCTCGATCCGCAGGGCGGGCTCGGTCAGCCGCTTGGACGTGAGCCCGAACCCGAGATAGGCGCGCTGCCCGCGGTGCAGGAAGTTCGGGTCGGTCAGCAGCGTGAACGGCCCGCAGCGCAGCAGGGTCGTCGCATTGCCGACGAATTGCATGGTGAGCTGGCGCAACGCGAGGTCAGGTGCGGTCTTCATGGTCGTTCCCCCCTTTCGGCCCTTCGGCGGGTGATGCCCAGGCGAGCGCCGCCGAACCCCCGCCGGCCCGGTGCGGGCCCGGCCGGGACATCGCCTCGTCTTGACCAATTGCTTCATAATTCGTGCATCACAAGATGCGGCAATGGAGGCCAAGCGATGAGCGACATCGAACAGGCTCCACCCGGGGTGGACAGCACGATCCCCAGCCCGGCCCGAATGTACGACTACATCCTCGGCGGCTCGGCCAACTTCACGGTCGACCGCGAGGCCGTGAAGAAGGTCCGCGAGCACATGCCCGACCTGGAGGACGCCGCGTGGGCGAACCGCGGGTTCCTCCAGCGCTCGGTGCGGTGGCTGGCCCAGCAGGGCGTCCGGCAGTTCATCGACGTCGGCGCCGGCCTGCCGACGGGCAACAACACCCACGACGCGGTGCAGAAGGTCGCCCCCGACGCGCGGATCCTGTACGTCGACAACGACCCGCTGGTCGAGATCCACGCGAAGTCCTTGCTGGAGGGCGTGGCGGGGACGGCGTTCATCACGGCGGACTTCCGCGACCCGGACGGCCTGCTCGGGCACGAGGAGACCACCGCGATGATCGATTTCACCGAGCCGGTGGCGCTGCTGCTGGTGACGGTGACCCACTTCGTCCCGGACGAGGACGACCCGTGGGGGGTCGTGCAGCGGTACGTGAGCCGGCTCGCGCCGGGCAGCTATGTGGCGCTGTCCGCGATCAGCAGCGACCGCCAGGTGAGCGAGGAGCTGGACCAGGTGACCGCGGTGTACGCCAGGTCGTCGTCCGGCGGCGCCTACCCGCGGCCCCGCGCGGAGATCGAGCGGTTCTTCGCCGGGCTGGAGATCGTCCCGCCGTACGAGGGGGCGCCCGCGGAGTTGTGCCATCTCGGTGTCTGGGGCGCCGAGGACCCTGACGAGGCCGATAGTGATGGCTCACAGCTGGGCTACTGCGCTGTGGCGAGGAAGCCGGCATGAGGAAGCCGACCGCGGCGGAGCTGGGCGTCGATCCGGACGCCCTCGACTGGCAGCGCTCGGAGAGCGACGAGGGCGGAATCGAAGTCGCTTTTGTCGGAGAATGGACCCTTTTGCGCACGTCCGGCGACCTGATCTCGGTGTTCGACCAGCACGAATGGGCCTGCTTCCTGGACGGTGTGAGGAAGGGCGAGTTCGACCGCGCCGCATCGTGAGGGCCGCATCGCGAGGACCGTCCCGTGACCGCGATTCGTGAAGCACTTCCTCATCCGGCCAGATCTGTGATTCACAAATTCGGAAGGCGTATGCTGATGGCGGCCGTATGTCAAGGGAGGTGGCGCCGATGAGTGAGGCGTACGGCGCCACCATTGCCAAGCGGGGGCTGGCGCGCCGCCTTCGGGACCTGCGCGTCGCGGCCGGATACACGGCCAACCAGGTCTGCGACCGGCTGAACTGGGGACGGGGCAAGGTCGGCCGGTTCGAGGCCAACAACTGGGTTCGGCCCGAGCTCAGTGACATCCGCGACCTGGCGCGCATCTACGAGGGCAGCGACCTCGACGAGCTCGAGGAACTCGCGACGCGCGCCCGGAAGCGGGCCTGGTGGCGTGACTACCCGGACGTCTTCGACAACGAGTTCCCCGGCTACGAGGGGGACGCGTCGAGCATCCGGGTGGTCATGCCGCTGGTGCTGCCCGGCCTGCTGCAGACCCTGCCGTACATGCAGGCGCTGCTCACGTCCGGGACGCGGACGCCGGAGTGGCGGGAGCAGGCGCTGCGGGCCCGGCTGCGGCGCCAGCAGATCCTCGACCGCGACGACGGCACGGCGCCGCAGCTGACCGCGATCCTCACCGAGGCGTCCCTGATGTACGAGTGGGGCGACCCCGGCGACCGGCGCGCCCAGCTGCGCCACCTGCTCGCCATGTCCGCCAGGCCGAACGTCGAGATGCGGCTGCTGCGCTTCGCCGACGGCCTGCATCCGGGCATGTCGACGCTGGTCAACATCTTCCGGTTCCCCTGCGGGGAGCCGTCCATGGTGTTCCTCGAGAACGACGCCGACATCCAGGAGATCGACGACCCGAGCAGAGTGGAGGCGTATGACGAGATCTTCGAGCAGATCCGCGGGGCGGCGCTGAGCCCCGCCGACACCGCGAAGCACCTGGAGAAACTCATCGCGACGCTGGAGTGAAATGGACCTCTCTCAGGCACGGTGGTTCAAGGCCGCCGCGAGCGCGAGCAGCAACGGCGGATGCGTCGAGGTCGCCGACCTCGGCACCGCGACCGGGCTGCGCGACAGCAGGACGCCCGAGGCGGGGGCGCACGTCGTCCCCCGCTCGGTCTTCGCCGCGTTCCTCGGCGACGTGCGGGCCGGCCGGTACGACCGCTAGCACGCGGAACGGGCCCTGACCGGGCCGCACACATGATCCCCCAGGGCTGCACCCCTGGGGGATCTTCATGTGTGCGGCCCTCTCTCAGGCGCCGTCCACGCTACAGCGGCGGGCGCCGCCCGTCCCGGGGCCGCCGGTACGTTCCCGCCGTCCCGAACATGAACGTGGTTTGTGCGCTTAAGGGCGCATCGGTGAACGTCTCAACTGTCGCCGCATGATCCTTGCGATGTTCCGCGTCCGGCGGCCAGAAATGTGCGAAGCTTGTATCTGTGATTCACACATAGCGACTTGCGAACCTCTGAGGTTCAGGTCGCGAATGTCTGAATTGCGAATGTCTCCCAAGACCACCCGAGGTGGGCGTCATGACGAAGGCCGCAGCGACGTGCGGGATTCCGTGGAGGCTGGAGAACGGCGGCTGCGCGGCACTGCCCCTGCCCGGGGACGACACGATCGCGCGGGTCGCCCGCGCGCACGTCACCGGCCTGCTGCCCGTGCTCGGGCTCGCCGTCCAGGACGTCGACGACATCACGCTCATGGTCAGCGAGCTGGCCACGAACGTCTTACAGCACGCGACCCCCGGCGACGGCCCGTCCGGCGCCGAACTCTGGGTCTACCAGCGCGCGGACGGGCGCGGCGCCGACGAGCTGGTCATCAAGGCGTTCGACACGCTGCGCGCCTGGCGCCCGCAGGCGCCCGCCGGGCCGATGCTCGAACACGGCCGCGGCCTGGAGATCATCGAGCTGCTGACCGGCGGCCGCTGGGGGCACCACCCGACCCGCTCCCGGCTCCGGTCGCCGGCCGTCCGGGGGAAGGCGACCTGGTTCGCGCTGCCCCTGCCGCGCACCGCGCGCCGCCACCGGCACAACTGGCGCATGGACGGCCCGCACGCCGTGCGGGACCTGCACGCGCTGCTCGTCCAGCGCGGTGTGCACGACCTCGTCCCGGGCGACGAGCTCGGCGTCTCCGTCCTGTCCGGCCAGGGCGACCTGACCGTCTGGTGCGAGTCGGCGACCTTCCGCTGGTGCGCCCGCACCGGCGAGACCGGCAAGCTCCCGATCACCGACATCACCGAGGTCTGCGAGCAGCTCGTCCGCATCTGGGAGACGATGGCCCCCTGAGCCGCCGCGCGGTCACCCGGCGTCGCGGCCGCGCAGGTAGGCGAGCACGGCGAGGACCCTGCGGTGGGTGTCGTCGGTCTGCGGCAGGTCGAGCTTGGCGAGGATGCCGCGGACGTGCTTGCCCACCGTCGCCTCCGTGACGACGAGCCGCCGGGCGATGGCGGCGTTGGAGCAGCCCTCGGCGATGAGCGCGAGCACCTCGCGCTCGCGCGGGGACAGCTCGCCGAGCGGGTCCCGCCGCCGGCGGATGAGCTGCCGGACGACCTGCGGGTCCACCACGGTGCCGCCGTCCACGACCCGGCGCAGTGCGTCGGCGAAGTCGGCGACGTCCACCACCCGGTCCTTGAGCAGGTAGCCGACGCGGCGGCCCGTCCCTGAGTCCAGCAGGTCGGCGGAGTAGCTCAGCTCGACGTACTGGCTGAGCGCCACGACCGCGAGGTCCGGGTCGGCGCGGCGCAGCGCGACGGCGGCGCGCAGGCCCTCGTCGGAGAAGCCCGGCGGCATCCGGATGTCGGTGACGACCAGGTCCGGGCGGTGCTCGGCGACGGCCGCGAGCAGCGCCTCGGCGTCGCCCACGGCGGCGGCCACCTCGAACCCGAACCTCGCCAGCAGGCCGGCGAGGCCCTCCCGCAGGAGGGCGCCGTCCTCGGCGAGGACTACGCGGACGGCGGTGCGCTCAGGCTGCACGGAAGCTCCACACGGACGACGGTCGGCCCCCCGGCGGGGCTCGACACCAGCAGTCTGCCGTCGATCACCGCGACCCGGTCGGCGAGGCCGGTCAGCCCGGTGCCGAGGCGAGGGTCGGCGCCGCCCGCGCCGTCGTCGGCGACCTCCACGGTGAGGACGCCGCCGTCCCACCGCGCGGTCACCGCGGCGCGTGCGGCGCCGCTGTGCTTGGCGGCGTTGGTGAGCGCCTCGGCGGCGGCGAAGTAGGCGGTGCCCTCCACGTGGCGCGGGGGCCTGCCGGGCAGGTCGGCGTCGACCTCGACCGGGAGCGTCGACCGGTCGGCCAGCTCGCCCAGCGCCGCCGCCAGCCCCCGGTCGGTGAGCACGCGGGGGTGGATGCCGTGGATGAGTTCGCGCAACTCGGCCATGAGCTGCTTGGCCTCCCGGTGGGCGTCCGCCACGCCCTCGGCCGCGGGGGAGCCGGGCGGCAGGTCCATGCGGGCGAGCCCGAGCTTCATGGTGAGCGAGACGAGCCGCTGCTGGGCGCCGTCGTGCAGGTCGCGCTCGATGCGGCGGCGCTCGGCGTCGAACGCGTCCACCAGCCGGGCGCGGGAGCGCTCGACCTCGACCAGCTCGGCGTGGAGCCGTCCGCCGGAGCCGTCCTGGAGGAGCGTCCGGGCGAGGGCGGCCTGCGCGCCCGCGACGAGCGCGAGCAGGTAGGGGACGGCGGGCAGCAGCGCGAGCGCGGCGATCGCGTACGGGAGCGCGTCCGCCGGGGCGGCGACCTTCACCGGCCCGAGTGCCATCGGCCCGTCCCCGCCCAGCAGGATCAGCGGCGCGGCGGCGGCGCCGAACTGGAACGCCAGCACGGCGAGCAGCGCGGCGTAGAGCACCGGGACGATCAGCGCCACCACCAGGAAGTAGCCGAGTTCGCGCCAGGTCGCCGGTTCGGCGCAGCGCGTGCGCAGCCACGGGCCGAAGCCGGGGGCGGGCGGGCGCCGGTGGCCCGACCGTGCCGGACGGGCGTCCACCAGCCGCAGGCGCCGCCGCTCCAGCCGGGCCAGCGGCAGCGTGATCGGCGGCCCGAGCACGGCGGCGAGCAGGGCGCCGAGGACGAGGAGGAACGCCCGCTCGCCCAGGCCGGCGCCGGGTGAGGCCGCCAGGAGCCACAGCAGCGCGGGCACGGCCAGCGGCACCCACGCGGCGAGGGCGACCGGCGCGGTGGACAGCGCGAACGCCGTGGCGCGCCAGGGCCAGCCCGTCAGCAGGAATCGGCGCCGCCCCATCGCGGCCATCGCGGTCGGCGGCGGGTCGGTCGGCACAGGCGTACGGTAGCCGAGCCGTCCGGGTGCGGAGTCCGGGTAGTGCTGGGCATACCCCGAAGTCGGGGGCCTGCCGTGATGTGGCGCGGGGTGCCGCGGCGGTGGGATCGAGGCATGAGACGAAAGCCTTCCGCACGCATGATCCTTCCCCTGGCCGGCATGACCGGCATGGTGCTGGTCGCCGGGCTCGTGCCCCCGCTTCCCGGCGGTCCCGAGGCGTCGGCGCGACCGGTCGCCGCGCCGTCCGCGAGCTGGTCCCAGAGCTGGGGGACGGCGATGCAGCGCCCCCTCGCCGCCGGCGAGGACGACGGGCCGAACTGGTCGACGGCGGGGTTCGGCGACCACTCGCTGCGGCAGGTCGTCCGGCTGAGCACGGGCGGCACGCGGATCCGGATCCGGCTGTCGAACCGCTACGGGACGGCCCCGCTGCGGGTCGCCGCCGGTGCGGTCGGCCGGTCGGGAGGCGGCGCCAAGGTGTGGCCGGGCACCGCGACCGCGCTGACGTTCGGCGGCGGGCGCTCCGCCACCGTCCCGCCGGGCCGGGAACTCGTCAGCGATCCGGTGCCGCTCACCACGGCGCCGCTGGAGAAGCTGGCCGTCACGCTCCGCTTCACGGGCGCCACGGGGCCGGCGACCTTCCACCGCTTCACCACCGCGCCCGCCTACCGGGCGCCCGGCGACCATCTGTCCGACATCGGTTCGGACGCCTACACCGAGACCACCGACGCGCTCTACTACCTGGCCGGCGTCGACGTGACCGGCGGCACCGCCGGTACCGGCTCCGTGGTGGCCTTCGGCGACTCGCTCGTCGACGGCGTCGGCGCGTCCCCCGGCGCCGACGCGCGGCTCCCGGACGCGCTCGCGGAGCGGCTTGCCGCCGCCCGCCGCCCGCTCGGCGTCGTCAACGCGGGGATCGGCGGGAACCGGCTGCGGTACGACTCGGCGTGCAGCGGCGACAAGGCCACCGCCCGGTTCGCCCGCGACGTCCTGGCCCGGCCGGGCGTCCGGTCGGTCATCGTGCACCTCGGCGCCAACGACATCCGCGACACTCCGGGCGACCCGTGCCTGGTGCCGGGCGGGCCGTCGACCGCCCGGCAGGTCATCGCGGCCCAGCGGCAGCTGATCCGCGCGGCCCATGCGCGCGGCCTCAAGGTCGTCGGGACGACCATCCTGCCGATGAAGGGCGCGCTGTTCCCGGTGTGGACGCCGCAGGTGGAGAAGGAGCGCGACGCCGTCAACCACTGGATCCGCACCAGCGGCGAGTACGACGCGGTCCTGGACGCCGACCGCATCATGGCCGACCCCGCCGACCCTGACCGTCCACGCCTGGCCTACGTGTACGAGGACGGCCTGCACCCCAACGACGCGGGCTACCAGGCCCTGGCGCGCGGCATCGACCTGGACGCCCTGCGATGAACCACCCGCCTCCGCCTCCGCCGGTGCAACTGCACGAGGTGAGCAGGCACTACGCGACACCTTCCTGGTGCCGCGCGACCTCGTCCCCGCCGCGATGCTCGCGGACGCGCCGACCGAGACCATGGTCCGGGTCGCGCCCGGCACGTCGCCGGAGGCGGTCGCCGACCGGATCCGCGCCGCCGGCCTCGGCGAGGTGCGGACCGTGGGCCGGTGGGCCGACGCCAGGGTGGCCGAGCAGCAGCGCGGAACCATGGGGATCATGGCCGTGCTGATGGGGATGTCCGGCCTGTACGCCGCGATCGCGGTCGTCAACGCCGTCGTGATCGCCGCCGCCGAGCGCCGCGGTGAGTTCGCCGTCGCCCGCGCCACCGGGCTGAGGCGGCGGCAGGTCGTCGTCATGGCCGCCGTCGAGGCGGCGGCGGTGACGGTGATCGGCTTGCTCCTCGGGGCCCTGGTCGCGGCGGCGGCGCTGGCGGGCTTCCACCCGGGGCCGGGCGGCGTGCGCATCCTCGCCGTGCCGTGGACGCTCTTCGGCCTGCTCGTCGTGGCGTCCCTCGCCATCACCACCGCGGCCGGCGCGTTGACCGCGATGGCCGCGACCCGGCCGTCCCCGACGACGCTCCTCGCCGCCCGCGAATGAGGCGGTGCACCGGCCGCGCTCGGGTGCCGGCTGTGCGTCGGAAGACGCAGAACGGGACGAACACTCTCGGTACTGTGTGCGTCAAATAGACGATCATGTGCAGCCGGTGCTGGGGG
>NZ_VCKZ01000268.1 GCF_005889745.1 Actinomadura geliboluensis | reverse complement strand
GGGGTGGGGGTTGTCAGTGGGTGGTGCGTTGGTGGTCAGTGGGTGCGGACAGGGTGCTGTTCATCGAGGGAGACACCTGATGGAGGTTCGAGCATGAACGGCACTGGAATGCGTGGCGAGGTGCGCGTCGACGGGCGGCGGCTGTCCTTTCTGGACTTCGGTGGGGCGGGACGGCCGCTGCTGGCTCTGCACGGGCATCTCTACGAGGGGCGGACGTGGGAGCAGCTGGCCGAGGCGCTGGCGCCGCAGTGGCGGGTCATCGCACCTGATCAGCGGGGGCACGGTGACTCTGACCGGGCCGCCTCCTACACGCGTGACGACTACGTCGATGATGCGGTCGCGCTGCTCGACCATCTGGGGATCGAGCAGGTTGTGACGCTCGGTCACTCCGGCGGCGGCATCACGGCCTTTCAGATCGCCGCCCGCCATCCCGGACGCGTGACGGGGATCGTCAATGTCGAGGGGCCGGTTTGCGACCTCGACGACGGGCCCAGCGCACTGTCGTTCGTGCTGTCGATGCCCTACAGCGCGTCCCGCAGGGAGGCGCTTCTGGACGCCATCGGCCCGCTGGCGCCGATGCTCGGTGACAAACTCCGGCCCACCGGGGACGGTGGCTGGCGCCTGCCGTTCCATCCGCAGGACACCATCGCCTCGGAGGAGGGAACGCGGGGCGACCACTGGGCCGACTGGATTGCCAGCGATTGCCCCGCTCTGTTCGTGATGGCCCGTAGCAGCCAGGTCATCACGGCCGAGGAGGGCCGTGAGATCGTCGGTCGGCGGGCTAACACTCGTCTTGCCGAGCTCGACGGCGACCACTTCGTCCACACCACGGACCCTGCGGGATTCGCGGCTGCCGTCAGAGGTTTTCTGGACGTTCTCGGCTGAAGGGGGAGGGGATCGGCAGGGTGCCCTGCCGATCCCCGTTCTGCGGTCGGCGGAACGGCTAGGGGGTGACAGTGCCGCCGATTTACGATGTGCGCATGGCCGAGACCGTCCGACCGCTCATGCCCGCCGACGAGACGCCGACCGAGAGCCGCCCGCCGGCGGAGCCGCTGTGGCGCGACGCGCTCGGCGGCCGGCTGAGGGAGCTGCGCCGTGAGCGCGGCGAGACGCTGGTGGAGACCGCGCGCCGTGCGGGGGTCTCGCCGCAGTACCTCTCCGAGATGGAGCGGGGTGTCAAGGAGCCGTCGAGCGAGATGATCGCCGCGGTCGCCGGCGCCCTGGACATGACGCTCGCCGACCTGACGCTCGCGGTCGCGACGAGCCTGCTGGCCGTGCCGGCCGGACGGGCTCCGGCCGGCCCGACGTGCCAGGCCGCCTACGCGCTCGCCGCGTAAGGCGTCATACCGCGGGGAGCGGCTGCCGCTCCTCGAGCACCAGGTCGATGAGGCCGTAGTCCAGCGCGCCCTGCGCGGTGAAGACGCGGTCGCGGTCGGTGTCGGTGCGCAGCGTCGCGGTGTCCTGGCCGGTGTGCCGCGCGAGGATGCGTTCGATGTCCGAGCGCACACGGACGACCTCGTCCGCCTGGAGGATGAGGTCGGGGATCGCTCCGCGGCTCTGCCCCATCGGCTGGTGCAGGACGACGCGGGTGTGCGGCAGCGCGGCGCGCTTGCCGGGGGCGCCCGCGGCCAGCAGCACCGCGCCGACGGCGACCGCCTGCCCCACGCATGTCGTCGCCACCTGCGCGCGGATGTAGCGCAGCGTGTCGTACACCGCCAGCATCGCGCTGGGGTCTCCGCCCTCGCAGTTGATGTACAGCTGGATGTCGCGTTCCGGGTTGTCGGCCTCCAGGTGCAGCAGCTGCGCGACGAGGGCGTTCGCGACTCCCGCGTCGATGGCGGTGCCGAGGTAGATGATCCGCTCCGTCAGCAGGTGCGAGTAGACGTCCATGATCCGTTCACCGCGCGGGTGCTGCGCGATGACGTTCGGGATCGTGTAGGTGCTCATCGGGCGGCTCCTTCGGGGCGGACGCGGAGTCCGACGGGGCGGTGGGTCGGCGGCGCGATCTCGTCGAAGGTGCTGACGATCGAGTCGATGAACCCGTATTCGAGCGCTTCCCGCGCCGTGTACCAGCGGTCGTGGAGGGAGTCCTCGAAGATCCGGTCGAGGGGCTGCCCGGTGTCCTCGGCGATGAGCCCGAGCACCGTGTCCCGGGTGTGGCGCAGGTCGCCCGCCTGCAGTTCGATGTCGACGGCGGCGCCGGCGATCCCGGCGGAGCCCTGGTGCATCAGCACGCGGGCGTGCGGCATGGCGCGGCGCTTGCCGCGGGTGCCGGACGACAGCAGGAACTGGCCGGCGCTGTAGGCGATGCCGAGCACCGTCGTGGACACGTCGCATGGGAGAAGCCGCATGACGTCGCGGATCGCGAGCATCGACGGCACCGACCCGCCGGGGGAGTGGATCCACAGCGCGATGTCGGCGGACGCGTCCTCCCGCGCCAGGGTGATCATCTGGGTGGCCAGCAGCGTGCCGTTGTCGTCGTCGAGCGGGCCGTCCAGCACGAGGACGCGCTGGTGGTAGAGCTCGTTCCGCACTCGTTCGTTGAACAACGGGATTTTCTGTTCCTCGCTCATGCCCTCACTCTGCGCCGCCGCCGGCACCGGTGATAGCCGCATCTGCCCACGGCGGATCTGCTCAGAGCAGCGTGGGCACTACAGGCGTCCGCCGGGCGGGGTCCAGTTGATGACGGGGTCGGCCTGGCTGAGGACGAGGTTCTGCCCCAGCCGGCCGGCGGCCCACATGCCCGCGTCGCGGAGGGCCACCGCCAGCGGGTTCCGCATCTGGGTGAGGCGGGAGATCTGCCGGGACCGCGTCATGATCGCCGCCGTGCGGTCTCGCCGGGCGGCGGTGTACCCGGCGAGCCCGGCGCCTTCCGTGACCTCGTATGCGAGCGTCACGCCGTCCTCGATCGCCTGGCAGGCGCCCTGGCCGAGGTTGGGCGTCATGGGATGGGCGGCATCCCCCAGCAGGACGATCCGGTCGCGGTGCAGGGCGGGGAGCGGGCGCGGCATGAAGAAGATGTCGTTGCGCAGGATGCGCGCGGGGTCGGCATGCTGCAGCAGCTCGGGGATCGGGTCGTGCCAGGCGCCGAAGAGGCGCAGCAGCTCACCCTTCTCGTCCGGCGCCGTCGTCCCGGCCGGGGCGGGCGCGGTGGCGTAGCAGTAGACCCGGCCGCCGGCGATCGGGTTGACCCCGAAGACCAGGCCGCGGCCCCACGTCTCGGAGAAGGAGCCGTTCCCCAGCGGGTCGGCGGCGAGCAGCCGCCAGGCCGTCAGGCCCGTGTACCGCGGCTCGGGGTGCGCGGGGAACAGCGCGGACCGCACGCCGGAGCCGATGCCGTCGGCGGCGACGACGAGGTCCGCGCTCTCCACGCCTTCGGAGGTGGTCACCGTCCCGTCGGGAGAGGCCGACTCGACGGTGACGCCGAGGCGGATCTCCGCCGGGTCGAGCAGCCCCTGCAGCAGGTCGACCAGGGTGGCGCGCAGCAGGACGACGGTCGGGTCGCCGAACCGCGCGGCGGCGGCCTCGGCGCTGGTGCGGCTCAGCCAGCCGCCGCCCGGCCGCCGGATCCCGCCGTCGCCGGCGAACGTCGCGAGCTCGCGGACCCGGTCCCCGATGCCGAGGGTGTCGAGGGCGCGCAGCGCGTTGGGCATCATCGCCAGGCCGGACCCGACCGGCTCCAGCGTCGGGGCCCGCTCCAGGACGCCGACCGTCCAGCCGCGGCCCTTGAGCGCCGCGGCGGCGGTCAGCCCGCCGATCCCGCCACCGATCACGATCGCCTTCACCGCACACCTCCACTACGTCTGTAGTCCAGACTACGGATGTAGTGATCACTCGGCAAGTAGGGTGTCCGACCATGGGAACGACGCGCGCCGAGCTGGTCGCCGAGACCGCCATCGCGCTGCTGGCCGAGCGCGGGATGCGCGGGCTGACCCACCGGGCCGTGGACGCCGCCGCCGGACTGCCCCCGGGCGCCGCCTCCAACGTCGCGCGCACCCGCGCGGCCCTGCTGGAACTGGCCCTGGCGCGGCTGAACGAACTCGAGGAGCGGCAGTTCGCCGCGCTCGGGATCGCGTCCGTCCCCGACCGGCCGGAACTCGCGACCGACCTGCTCGCGCGGCTGCTGCACGCGCAGCTCACCCAGGGGCGGCGGCGCACCCTCGCCCGCTACGAGCTGGCGCTGGAGGCCACCCGGCGCCCGGAACTGCGGTCGCTGTACGACGCGAGCGGCCGCCACTTCCGGGAGCCGGCCGTCGCGCTGATGGCGGCCCTGGGCTCCGCCGACCCGCAGGGCGACGGGCGCCGCCTCGTGGCCTACGCCGAGGGCGTCATGTTCTACGCGCTCGCCGGCGCCGGCGAGGATCCGACACTGGACGAACTGCGCCGCGACGTGGCCGCCTTCCTCGCCGGCCTCCTGCGCTGATCCGCGCCGGGTGCAACGGCCTCGCGCGGACACTTCGTCCCGACACGCGCCGGGCAGGCTCGCGTACTCGGATATGTTCGCGGCGGCAATAGATGATTTGTCATTTGCGCGGCGCTGATCAAGCACTCGCGTGGCGCCTCGGCGGCCGTCAGCGCCCGGCCGGACGGGCACCGCCGGGTCTGCCCAACCCGGAAATCGGGCGGCCGATCGAACGGAACTCTGTCGACGACCTACGGTCCCTTGGTGGTCCCGCCCTACCCGCGCTGTTTCACTGAAAGAAAAGGTGCGAGGAGAGGAGATGCCATGTCGGCCCCAGCCTTTCAGCCCCCGCTGATGAAATATCCGCCGATCACGAGCGGCACGACCGTCCAGATGTGGCAGCAGCAGATGAAGAACCGCGGCTGGAACATCGCCCCGGACGGCAAGTACGGCCAGGCCAGCCAGCGGATCTGCCGGAACTTCCAGCAGGAGCACCAGCTGAACGCCGACGGGATCGTCGGGCCGATCACCTGGCGGGCGGCCTGGGAGGCCCCGAGCACGCAGCCCCCGCCCGCGCCGGCCGACGTCCTGCGGGTCGGCTCCTACGGCGACGCCGTCGTCACCTGGGAGCGGCAGGCGGACGGCCGCGGGTGGCGGATCAAGAACATCGACGGCTCCTTCGACGAGGAGACCGCCGTCGCGTGCCGGGCCCTGCAGGCGGCCCTCGGCCTCCCCGTGACGGGGCAGGTCGACCGCGCGACCTGGGAGGCCGCCTGGCGCGAGCGGGTCGCGATCGCCGTCTGACGGCGGCCCGGATCCGGGAGTGCGGATGAGCCGAGTGATCGGCCGGGCGCCCGGCGCCTCGCGGTTCCGGGGATGGCGGCACGAGCGCGGTTCCTGGGTGCTCTGCGAAGAGGTGCGCGCGGGCGTCCACGAACTCGGCGCTCTCCTGGCCGCCCGCCGGGACCACGGAGAGATGTCCGCCCGCGACGCCCAACTGCTGCACGGCGCTGAGGAGGCCCTGAAGCGGGCGGAGAACGCCGTGGACGCCGTTGCCCACAGCAGGTTCTTGTCCGGAGCCCATATAACGACGGCCCAACTCCATCTGAATTCGGGGCGGTCCCTGTGGATGCGGACGCTCTCGCCGTTGGAGCTGCAGTCGTACCTGCCCGCCATGTACGCGACGGTCAAGCAGCACCTGCCGCCGACCGACGAGAACCGGGTGTTCGTGGAGCGAATCGCCCGGGAGACCTGCGACGCGCAGGAGGCCGACCGGTCCGTGCCGCTCACCGACGCGCAGCTGATCAGCCTCGTCGCGGCGGTGGACGCGGCCCGGCAGGCCGCGCTGCGCGAGAAGCTGCGCGCCGAGAGCTTCGTGTGGATCGTCCAGTGGATCACCGTGTTCCTGTGCGCGGTCGTCATCCTCATCGGGGTGCTGTCGGCGCTGTGGACGACGGCCGTCCCGCTGTGCTTCACCCCGTCGCCGAGCCCCGGCTCGCAGGGCGAGTTCGGCGTCGTCTGCCCGACGAACGCGGCGGCGTCCGTGCCCGCCGGGGACCTCACGGCGCGGACCCGCGACGTCGCCGGCTGGGGCGACTACATCGTCGTCGAGTTCGTCGGCCTCGTCGCGGCCGGGATCGCGGCGGCGTCGGCGCTGCGGAAGATCCGCGGCACGTCCACCGCGTTCGGCATCCCGGTCGCGCTGGCGATGCTCAAGCTGCCGACCGGGGCCATCACCGCGGTGCTCGGCCTGCTGCTGATGCGCGGCGCGTTCATCCCCGGGCTCAGCGCGCTGGACTCCTCGGCGCAGATCATCGCCTGGGCCGTCGTCCTCGGCTACTCGCAGGAGCTGTTCACCAAGTTCGTCGACCGGCAGGGGCAGGCCGTCCTCGACAGCGTCCGGGACCCGGCGCACAACACCGCGCTGCCCCCGGCACCGACTCCGCGAGGCCCGGCGGACCGGCCGCCGCCACCACCACCGCAGCAGTGAGGCTGGACGCTTCTGAAGCGTCCAGCCTCGACGACCGTCCCTTTCAGACTCCGTAATCGGCGAGCGGTCCTGCTCACTTCGCGATCAGGAGCCGGTCGCCGGTGCGGGACAGGACGGTGATGCCGAACGGCGCGCCGCCGCGTCCCTCCGGGAAGGTGACGGCGATGCGGTTCGCCCCCTGCCACGCCCAATGGCCCCGCACCGGACGCGGACGGTCGTCGGGCCCCGGGCGATGCTCGATGAACGTGCCGTCCGCGCCGAACTCGATCCGGCGCCGCGGCCGCCGCGCGGGACGGAACGGGTGGTCGGCGGGCCGGTACACCGCCGCCTCCCCGGTGTCCTCCTCGAAGGCGTGGATCCAGGTGCCGGTCACGTCCGGCGGCGGACCGTTCATGCGGTCCCCTCTCCCCGGCGGGTCACTTGCCGGTCTCGTGCCCGACGAGCCCCAGCATGTTCTGGATGTCGGCGAGGACCTCCTTGGTCAGCCGCTCGGAGTCGTGCAGGAGCCGCTCCACGTCGCCGTCCCCTGCCTGCGCCTGGGCGGGCGCCACCGCCGCGGCGGGCTGCTTCGCGGGCGCCGCCTGCCGCGCGACCAGGAAGGAGGCCCGCGCCCCCTCCAGGCAGGCGTTGATCCGCTCCCGCTGCCCCTGGGTGAACATGAACATGCTGTCGTCGTCGACGTAGTCCATGTAGTTCATGAACATGTCGCCGTTCGGCCCGTTGTTGCACGTCACGTGCGGGAAGGCCGGCTTGCCGACGTTGGAGTCCGCCTGGTTCGGCGTGTCGGCCACCCGGTCGTCGTTGCTGCACGCGCCGTCGTCGTCGCCCCAGATGTGGAAGAGGTCGAGCCAGTGGCCGATCTCGTGGGTGGCGGTGCGGCCCCCGTCGTACGGGGCGGTGGCGGTGCCGGTCGTCCCGAAGGCCGTGTGCAGGATGACCACGCCGTCGGTCGGCGGTGGTCCGCCGGGGAACTGCGCGTAGCCGAGCAGGCCGCCGCCCAGCTGGCACACCCACACGTTGAGGTACTGGTCGGTCGGCCACGGGTCGGAGCCGCCCGTCGCGGCCGCCTTCACCCCGTCGTCCACGTCGAAGGAGGTCCGGTCGGTCGCGGCCCGGATGATGCCGTCGGTGGGGTCGCCCAGCGGGTCCACGGTGGCGAGGGCGAACTCGACCTCGTTGTCGGCGATCAGCGTCCGCCACACCTCCGGCACCCGCGACACGTCGGGGTTGGCCGCCCTGAAGTCGCGGTTGAGGACGTCGATCTGCGAGTGGATCTGCGCGTCGTCGATGTTCTGCTCCGGCGTGTTGTGGACGACGTGGACGACGACCGGGAGGGTGACCACTCCGCGGCGCACCGAACTGCGCCGCCCGGTCTCGTACTGGAGTGCCCGGCTCTCGATCCGGGCGCGCTGCGCGCGGTAGGTCATGCTCTCGTTCAACAGCCGGCGGTGCACGTGCATGGCGCCGCACAGGTCGCGTCTCGGTGCCGGGAAGTTCTCGGTCATGGCGAAGTCCTTTCACGTCTCACCGGCCCCGCGTGGGGGCCTGGCCCTGCCGGTAGACCTACCTGCCCCCGCCGAGTCTTAAGTCGCGAAAACCCAAAAACCTCCAAAATTAGGCAACTATTGCAGTTTCAACCCTTTTATGAGGTAAGCGAAGTACATGCCGCTCGAAAACCCGGTTTCCGGGGTCGCGCTCCGGCAATGCACCGGCGCCGTCTTGAAGGGGTGGAGGGCGCCCGGTCGCGCTGAGCGTGATGCGGCGGGCGCTGCCCCACGGCTCGATGCGCCATCGGTGGATTGAGGCTAAAGAACCGTGCACGCAGGTGAAAGAAAAGACCCCGGTCGTGGCCACATCCTTTCGGAGGAAAGCAGAACGGAAAGGGGAAGGCATGAAAACCAGCCGTATGGCGGGGCTCGCCACGTCGGCCGTGGCAGCGTTCGTCCTGTCCACGGCCGGCGCGGCGCAGGCCGCGCCCGCCGGGACGACCGACGTGAACGGGCCGTCCGGCTGCAACTGGAACGTGTGCGTTTACACGGCGTACACCGGCCTGGGCTACCAGGTCTGGGCGGAGTTCGACCACACCAGGGTCAATGACGGGCACCTCGACGTCTGGGGGCCGGGCCTTTCGCGCCGGTCCTCGCCGAACGGCTACTGGCCCGCCGGCCACGACACGCAGCGCTGGTCCGCGCGGGGGACCGGGCAGGTGTGCGCCGAGGGCTGGTCCCGCGTCGCCGGGCAATGGCACTCGGTGGGCCTGCCCTGCGTGACCATCTGACCCGCGGCCGGCGCGCTCCGCGGCCGCGCGGAGCGGGCCTGAACGGGGGCGAGGGCCCCGGACGGTGTTGCCGCACGTCCGGGGCCTGCTCACGCATGCCATCACCGTGTATCGGCGGCGGCGGTTGCGGCGGCCTGGCCTCCCGGGTGATGCTGCTGATCGAACCCCGCGGCGCCAACAGCTTTGGTGGGTCATGGACGTGGTCAGTTTCGCCGCCGTTCCGGCGAAAGAGCGGTTCGCCTTCTGGCGCGAGATGAGCGCGAAGATGTGGATGCCGCTGGATGCGCACAGCGAGCCGCATCTGGAGGACACGTTCCAGGCGCATGTCGCCCTCGGCGGGCTCGGCTCCGTCCAGGCGACTTTGCTGACCGCGCGGTCGCTGACGATCCAGCGCACGCCCCGGCTCATCCGCCAGTCGGACCCGGAGACCTTCTTCATCACCTGCGCCGTGCGCGGTGACGCCACAGCGGAACAAGCCGGCCGCGACGCGGAACTGCGCACCGGTGACCTGATGCTCCGTGACAGCTCGCGTCCCTACATGACCACATTCGGATCGACGGACCCTGCGGGCGGCCAACTGCTCTCGTTGCAGTTCCCGCGCTCCGTGCTGCCCTTACCCGAACGGGGGCTGCGGGATCTCAGCGCAGTTCGGATCCGTGGCGATCGGGGCATCGGTGCGCTGGCCTCGCAGTACCTGCTGGAGCTGGCTCGGCGCCTCGAACAGTTCAGTGCGGCCGAGGCGTCGCGAGTGTCCACGCTGACTCTCGACGTCCTGACCGCCGCGTTGGCCGACGCCCTGGAGGCGGGCAGCGCGGTACCGCCGGGCAGCCGGCGGCGCGCGCTCCTCGCCCAGATCCACGCCTTCATCCGGACGAACCTGGGCGACGCGCACCTGACCCCGAGCGCGATCGCCGCCGCCCACCACATCTCGCTGAGCTACCTGCACCAGTTGTTCCGCGCCGAGGAGCGCACCGTCGCGGGCTGGATCCGCGAACGCCGCCTGGAACAGTGCCGGCGTGACCTAAGCGATCCGCTGCTCACCGCCACCCCGATCGGCGCCATCGCGGCCCGCTGGGGCTTCACCAGCTCGGCCCACTTCAGCCAGGCGTTCCGCGCCGCCTACGGCCTCTCACCCCGCCAGTTCCGCCGGACGGCGGCGACCAGCTCCTCGTAAGGCCAGCCACCCATAAGCCCAGGCCGTGCGCCGCGTCCGTCGGGAGTGCACGCTCACTAAAGAAGTGTGCACTGCGCCGTAACGACATGATCCTCCGCGTCCCGCACCCTCGATCGGAGAGAACCGGAGACGTTCCGAAAGGGCAGGAGGACGATGAAGTACGGGAAGAGATTGTCGGTGCTGGTCCTGAGCGTGGCCGCCATGCTCCCATTGAGCGCCACCGCGAACGCCGCACCCGCCGGATCCCCTTCGGGCGCCAGGGCGTGCTCGCCCGGAACCAGCTACATCAGCAACCAGGGCGACATCGGCCTCGGGGTGATGTTCGACTGGCGGGGCTACGGCAAGATCTACGCCGAGGGCTACTACGACAGGGTCCTGCCGGTCGGCCAGCGCACGGACTGCGCCGCCGGCTTCGGCTGGCCCTATGCCGACGGCTACTACGTCGCCTCCGGGTACTGCGCCGAGATCAGGACGACCGACTCCAGCGGCAGGTGGAAGTACTACAGCACCGTCCAGGCCGGCCAGTCGTGGCGCCCCGACCTCGGCCGCTCCTACGAACGGTGGGAGGTCAACCAGTTCCGCTGCTGACGGCGAGCGCGAGCGGAGGGGCTCCGGACTGGTCCGGGGCCTCTCCGGCCTGTGCTCGCACGATCGCTGACGGCTCGGTCAGAGCAACCCCGGGGCGGAGGAAGGCGTCACATGAGAAACCGGGGGAGGCGCTGTGAGCCGTCGGGGGACGTGGATGGAGGCGCTCGAACAGCGCCATCGGGCTCGTTTCCGAGTGAGCAGGCACAGACGCGGACCGATAGCGGTCCCCGGGGGGATGGCGACGTTCATCGCCGGAGCCGGGGTGTTCTGCGCAGTCACCAGCTCCCTCACGATCCAGGCGGAGTGGGGTGGGTCCGAGGCGTCCGCCGCCGTCGTCAGGACGTGGACCGACGCGAAGGGAACCGGCTACGCGGACGTGGACTTCCGGACCTCGTCAGGTCAGCGGGTGCGGACCTCCATCGAGGAGCGCGCCTGGGTGGAGATGCCGAAGGCCGGCGAGCGCGTCCGCGTGTGGTACCAGGGGGCCCGGCCGGCGGACAGCGCGGTGGACGCCAGGCGGCCGGGCCAGGGGCCGGGATGGCAGGTGCACGGGCTGATCTGGCTGGTCAACCTCGGAGTGTTCGGGACCTTCGCGTACCGGAGCAGGGCCAAGAAGGCCCGAGCCCGGGACCTGGTGGTCCGGCGGTCTCCCACCGACGCGCCTCCCCTCCAGCGCTGATCCGCGGACGCCCGCACCGGCCCCGGCGTTCGCGAGGGATACGCCGTCCTGAGCGAAACCTAGGCGGCGCCGCGATCCACCCGCCGGCCGGCGGCGCCTCCGCGATCCTCGCCGCCGCCGACCGCGTCCGCATCGGCCCGGCCGGGCCGCCGCGTCACGGGCGGTGACGGGCTCAGCCGTGGCGGACGGCCGTTCCGGGGCGCCAGCCGAGCTGCCGCGAGATGCCCAGGCCGCTCGCCAGCACGGACGGCAGCGCGGCCTGGTGCTTGACCGACCCCTTCCGCAGGACGACCGACAGCGCCGCGACGACCCGGCCGCGGCCGTCGACGATCCGGGTGGCCACCGAGTCGGCCTCCCCGGTCAGTTCGCCGTGGACGGTCGCCGTCCCGGTCCGGCGGCACGCGGCGATCTGCCTGCGCAGCTCCCCGGGGTCGGTGATCGTCCGCGAGGTGTACTTGCGCAGGCCGCCGTCCAGGACGCTCTCCACCAGGTCCGGGCCGCCGTGGCTCAACAGCACCTTGCCCACGCCGGAGCAATGCAGCGGGAGCCGTCCGCCGACCTGCGACATCAAGCCCAGGGCGCTCGGCGCGGACAGCCGTTCGATGACCACTGCCTGGCGTCCTTCGAGCACGGCCAACTGCACATGCTGCTGCAGAGCGCTGTGCAGGTCCTCCATGAACGGCTGCGCGAGGGTCCGCAAGGACTCCGTCAGCGGGGCCAGCGTCCCGAGCCGCCAGAGCCGCAGCCCGACCGTGAACCGCCCGTCCTCCCGGCGGTCGAGGGCGCCCGCCTTCACCAGTTCGAGGGCCATGCGGCGCGCGGTCGGGTGGGGGATGCCGGTCAGGCGCACCAGATCCGCCAGGCTCAGGTCGGGGTGGTCCGGCCCGAAGGCGAAGAGGACGTCCAGCAGGCGGGAGCCGACCGTCCTGCCCGGTTCACGGGTACGCGGCATGCGGGTACGCACCCCCCTCCGGTCTCGGGTGACCCGGCAGCCTAACAACCATGTTCATCAGATGAACACCCCGATGGCGCGAGAGGAGCAGGAGGGGATCATCGCGGTACCGGATTTGCCGAGGAGGGCGGGAGCGTGAGCAGATGATCGGCGCAGGAGCCGCAGGACCGCGGATCGCGATCGTCGGAGGCGGCATCGGCGGGCTGGCGGCCAGCGCGTTCCTGCGCCGCGAAGGGATCACGGCCACCGTCTACGAGCAGGCGTCGCAGCTCAGGGAGGTGGGCGCGGGGCTGGTAGCGGCCCCGAACATGGCCCGGCTGCTGCGCCGGCTCGGTGTGCTGGACGCCTTCGCCGCGCGTGCCGTCCGGCTCGACGTCGGCTGGGAGTTCCGCCGGTGGCGGGACGGCACCGTCCTGTCCGCCGAGGACCTGGCCTCGGCATGCGAGCGGCTGTACGGCGAGCACACCTACACCGCGCATCGCGCCGACCTGCTGGACGTCCTGCGATCGGCCGTCCCCGACGACGCCGTCCGCCTCGGCAAGCGGTGCGTCGAACTGACCATGCGGGCCCAGAGGCAGCCGGTGCTGCGCTTCGCCGACGGTGAGACCGTCGAGCCCGACGTCGTGATCGGCGCGGACGGGATCCACTCGATCGTCCGAGGTGTGATCACCGAAGCAGCGTCCGCGACCTACTCGGGCATCTGCGCCTTCCGCGCGCTCGTCCCGTCCGAGCGCGCCCCGGCCTTCGCGCGGCGCAACGCCCAGACCCTGTGGATCGGCCCCGACCACCACCTGGTGCACTACCCGGTCTCCGCCGGACGCTTCGTGAACCTCGTGGCGTTCGCCCCCGCGGGGGACGACGCCGTCGAGTCCTGGACCGCGACGGCGACGGTCGAGGAGTTCCTGCACGAGTTCGAAGGCTGGGACCCGAGGCTCACCGCGCTCATCCGCGCGGCCGGGACCCCCGGGCGCTGGGCCCTCCTCGACCGGCCGCCCCTGAGGCGCTGGACCGAGGGCGCCGTGACCCTCCTGGGCGACGCGGCCCACCCGATGTTCCCCTTCTTCGCGCAGGGCGCCGCCCAGGCCATCGAGGACGCCGCCGTCCTCGCCCGCTGCCTGGCCGACGACCCCGACGACCCGCCCCGGGCCCTGCGCCGCTACGAGCGATTGCGGATCCCCCGAACCACCCGTCTCCAAGAGGTCAGCCACGCCCGGTCCCTCGTGAACCACCTCCCGGACGGCCCGGAGCAACAGGCCCGAGACGACTCCTTCACCACCGCCGACCCCCTGGTGGCCAACGCCTGGATCTACAACTACGACCCGGAAAACGCCCTAGCGAGCACACCGGACACATGACGTCCGG
>NZ_VCKZ01000267.1 GCF_005889745.1 Actinomadura geliboluensis | reverse complement strand
GGACGTAGGCGAACACGAACACGAACATCACCGGCTGCACCAGCACCCGGACGAACGTCGACAGGAAGTTCTTGCGCATGACCCGCGCCTCGCGGGCCATCATCGCGGCGAACGTGCGCGGGACCGTCGCCCGCGCCGGCGGCGGCGGGGCGAGGACGGCGGGGGCCGTGGAGGCGGTCATTCGCGGTAGTCCCTTCCGGTGAGGGTGAGGAAGACGGTCTCCAGGCTGGGCCGGAGCTGGGTGGCGTCGGTGACGCCGACGCCGGCGGCGGAGCCGATCGTGACGAGCTCGCCGAGGATGCCGTCGGGGGCCGCGGCGAACACCCGGACTTGGCCGTCGGTGACCTCGACCTTGCTGATGCCCTCCCGGTCGGAGAGCTTCCTGATCTCCTCCGGGGCCGGGGCGTCGTAGCTGACGGTGATGACGGTGTCGGCGCCGGCACTGGACTTCAGCTGGTCGACGGTGCCGCTGGCCAGGATCGTGCCGTGGTCGACGACCGCGACCCGGTCGCAGAGCGCCTCGGCCTCCTCCATGTAGTGGGTGGTGAGGACGATCGTCTGCCCGCCCGCCTGGAGGCCGCGCAGCACCTCCCACAGGTTGGTGCGGGTCTGCGGGTCGAGGCCCGCGGTCGGCTCGTCCAGGAACAGCACCTCGGGTCCGTGCATGAGGGCCCGGCAGATCATCACCCGCTTGGCCTGACCACCGGAGATCTCGAACGGGTTGCCGCCGCGCTGCTCGGTGAGCCCGAACAGCTCCAGCAGCTCGCCGGCGCGGCGGCGGGCGTCGCGGGCGCCGAGGCCGAAGTAGCGGCCGCGGAACTCCAGGTTCTCGGCGACGGTGAGGTCGCTGTCCAGCGTGTTGTTCTGGGACACCACGCCGATGCGCCGCTTGATCTCGACGGCGTCCTTCACCACGTCCAGGCCGGTCACCTGAGCGCTGCCGCCCGTCGGGACGACCAGCGTGGTGAGCATGCCGATGGTGGTGGACTTGCCGGCGCCGTTCGGGCCGAGCAGCCCGAAGAACTCGCCGCGCGGGACGTCCAGGTCGATGCCCCGCACCGCGGGCACCTCCGGGCGGGGCCCGGACGCGGGATAGGTCTTCCGCAGGCCGACCGTGCGGACGGCCGCTTCCGGGGATTCGGTCATGCGCCGTCTCCCTCCGCTTCCTCGTCGTCGTTGTCGTCGTGGAGGTCGTTGTCGTCGTCGGGGTAGTTCTCGAGCCGTTCGATCAGCCGGAGCAGGAACCGGCGGACGGCCTCCACGTCGTCCTCGCCGACGACGTCGTAGAGGCGGCCCAGGTCCCGCCCGATGGACTCGGACTTCTCGGCGAGCAGCTCACGGCCCGCGTCGGTGATGCGCAGCATGACCCCGCGCCGGTCGCGGTAGGAGGGCTCGCGCCGGACGTGCCCGTTGCGCTCCAGCGTGTCGACCACCGAGGTGACCGTGGCGGGGGTGACGTGCAGCCGCTTGGCGACCTCGCCGGGGCGCAGGCCGTCCTCGACGATCAGCAGGCGCAGCAGGAAGTACCCGGCGGGGCTGATGCCGTGCTTCTCGACGATCCGCCACACGACGGGGCCCGCCAGCCGCGAGGCCGCGGCGAAGAGCCGGCCGACCGGCCACTCCTCCATGGGGCCGTACAGCTTGAGGTCGTCGATCCCGAAGTTCCCCATGGCGGTTGATGTTAGGGGCCTGAACTTTAGATGGCAAACCTTTAGCCCCCTAAATACTCGCCGTTCGTCCGATCCCTGTCGTCAACATAGGTTGACATCGTGGCCATGTCAACCTGTGTTGACGCATGCGGGCCGGGCCGTGTGGCGCTCATCTCAGCAGGTGGGAAAACCGGACCCCGGCGTTGAATAGGCATCCAGGGTCCTGCATACTCTTGCTTGTTGTCTTCGAGAGGGCAGGGAGATGGGAATCCGGACGGCGGTCGCCGGCGCCAGCGGTTACGCGGGCGGCGAGCTGCTGCGCATCCTGGCGGGACATCCAGAGTTCGAGATCGGCGCGCTGACGGCGGGCTCCAACGCGGGCACCGAGCTGGGCGCGCACCAGCCCCACCTGCGATCCCTGGCCGGGCGCGTCCTGGCCGAGACCACCCCCGAGACCCTGTCCGGCCACGACGTGGTGTTCCTGGCGCTGCCGCACGGCCAGTCCGGCCCGCTCGCCGCGCAGCTCGGCGAAGACGTGCTGGTCATCGACTGCGGAGCCGACCACCGGCTCGCCGACGCGGCCGCCTGGGAGGCGTACTACGGCACCCCCCACGCCGGCACCTGGCCCTACGGGCTGCCCGAGCTGCCCGGCCACCGGGAGGCGCTGCGCGGCGCCAAGCGGATCGCCGTCCCCGGCTGCTACCCGACCGCGGTGTCGCTCGCGCTGGCCCCGGCGTACGCCGCCGGGCTCGCCGAACCCGACGCCGTCGTCGTCGCCGCGTCCGGCACCTCCGGCGCGGGACGGGCCCTCAAGCCGCACCTGCTCGGCAGCGAGGTGATGGGCTCGATGTCCGCCTACGGCGTCGGCGGGACGCATAGGCATACGCCCGAGATGGTGCAGAACCTCAGCGCCGCCGCGGGGGAGCCGGTCACGGTCTCCTTCACCCCGACGCTCGCGCCGATGAGCCGCGGCATCCTCGCCACCTGCACGGCCAAGGCCCGCCCCGGTACGACCGCCGCGGCGCTGCGCGCCGCCTACACCGCGGCCTACGCCGGCGAGCCGTTCGCCGGCCTGCTCCCCGAGGGCCGGTGGCCCGCCACGTCCATGACGCTCGGCGCGAACACCGTCCTCCTCCAGACGGCCCTGGACGAGGCGGCCGGCCGCATCATCGTGGTCGCCGCCGTCGACAACCTCGCCAAGGGCACCGCGGGCGGCGCCGTCCAGAGCGCCAACATCGCCCTCGGCCTCCCGGAAGAACTCGGGCTGACCACGATCGGAGTGTCCCCTTGAGCGTCACCGCCCCCCGGGGTTTCCGCGCCGCAGGCGTCGTCGCCGGACTCAAGCCCAGCGGCAACCGCGACCTGGCACTCGTCGTCAACGACGGACCGTCCCGCGCGGCGGCCGGCGTGTTCACCCGCAACCGCGTGAAGGCCGCGCCCGTGCTGTGGTCGGAGCAGGTCCTCACGGGCGGCCGCGTCCGCGCGGTCGTGCTCAACGCGGGCGGCGCCAACGCCTGCACCGGCGCCCCCGGCTTCCAGGACACCCACGCCACCGCCGAGAAGGCGGCCGAACTGCTGGAGGACTCCGCCGGCGAGATCGCGGTCTGCTCCACCGGGCTGATCGGCGAGCGGCTCCCCATGGACCTGCTGCTGCCCGGCGTCGACAAGGCCGCCGCCGAGCTGTCGCGCGGCGACGGCGGGCTCGCCGCCGCCGACGCGATCCGCACCACCGACACCGTCGCCAAGATCTCCTTCCGGCAGGGCGCCGGCGGCTACATGATCGGCGCGATGGCCAAGGGCGCCGGCATGCTCGCGCCGTCCCTGGCCACCATGCTCTGCGTCATCACCACCGACGCCGACCTGCCCGCCGCGACGCTCGACCGGGCGCTGCGCGCGGCGACCGGCGCCACCCTCGACCGGCTCGACTCCGACGGCTGTATGTCCACCAACGACACCGTCCTGCTGCTGGCCTCCGGCGCCGCCGAGACCGTCCCGGACGAGGAGGAGTTCACCGCGCTGCTCACCGAGGTGTGCGCCGACCTGACCCGGCAGCTGCTGGTGGACGCCGAGGGCGCGTCCAAGGCCATCGCGATCGAGGTCGTCGGCGCCGCCTCCGAGGACGACGCGGTCACCGTCGGGCGCTCCATCGCCCGCAACAACCTGCTCAAGTGCGCGATCCACGGCGAGGACCCGAACTGGGGCCGGGTGCTGTCGGCGGTCGGCACCACCGACGCGGTGTTCGAGCCCGACCACCTCAACGTCGCGATCAACGGGGTGTGGGTGTGCCGCAACGGCGCGTCCGGCGACGACCGCGACAAGGTCGACCTGCGGCCCCGCGACGTGACGATCACCGTCGACCTCGCGGCGGGCCCGCACAGCGCCACCGTCTGGACGACCGACCTCACGGCCGACTACGTCCACGAGAACTCGGCGTACTCGACATGAGCGCGGTGACCAGCGGCGCGGAGATCCGCGGCAACCGGGCCGGCGTGCTGTCGAAGGCGGAGACGCTGATCAAGGCGCTGCCGTGGCTGGAGCGGTTCCACGGCAAGACCGTCGTGATCAAGTACGGCGGGCACGCGATGACCGACGAGGAACTGCGGCACTCGTTCGCCGAGGACATCGTGTTCCTGCGCTACGCCGGGCTGAAGCCGGTGATCGTGCACGGCGGCGGCCCGCAGATCAACGCGGCGCTCGCCCGCAACGGCATCGACTCGACGTTCACCGCCGGGCTCCGGGTCACCACGCCGGAGGCCATGGAGGTCGTCCGGATGGTGCTGACCGGGCAGGTGCAGCGCGACGTGGTCGGGCTCATCAACCGGCACGGCCCGTTCGCGCTCGGCATGTCCGGCGAGGACGCGAACCTGCTCACCGCCGAGCGCAAGCACGCGGTCGTCGACGGCGAGCGCGTCGACATCGGCCAGGTCGGCGAGATCGTCGAGGTGCAGGTCGGCGCCGTCCGGGCGCTGCTGGACGACGGCCGCGTCCCGGTCGTGTCCAGCATCGCGCGCGGCGACGACGGCGAGGTCTACAACGTCAACGCCGACACCGCCGCCGCGGCGCTGGCCGTCGCGCTGGACGCGGCGAAGCTGGTCGTCCTCACCGACGTCGACGGCCTGTACGCCGACTGGCCCGACAGCGACGACGTGATCGACAGCCTCACCACCGACGAGCTGGCCGCGCTGCTGCCGGGCCTGTCGGCCGGGATGGTCCCGAAGATGGAGGCCTGCCTGACCGCCGTCCGCGGCGGCGTCCCGCAGGCCCACGTGCTGGACGGCCGCGTCCCGCACTCGCTGCTGCTGGAGATCTTCACCGACGAAGGGATCGGAACGATGGTGCTGCCCAGCCTCCCGGGCGCCCTGCCGGAGGTGGCGCCGTGAGCGGCCTCGGCGAGCGGTTCGAGACCGCGTTCATGCCGAACTACGGCGTGCCTCCGGTGGCGCTGGCGCGCGGCGAGGGCTGCCGGGTCTGGGACACCGCCGGCCGCGAGTACCTCGACCTGATCGCCGGGATCGCGGTCACCTCGCTCGGCCACGGGCACCCGGCCCTCGTCGAGGCCGTGTCGTCGCAGGTCGCGACGCTCGCGCACACGTCCAACCTCTTCCTGAACGAGCCGGAGGTGCTGCTCGCCGAGCGGCTGCGCGGCCTGCTCGGCGGCGACGGGAGGGTGTTCCTCGCCAACAGCGGCACCGAGGCCAACGAGTGCGCGCTGAAGCTCGCGATCAAGTACGGCAGGGCGAACGGCCGGTCGTACTTCGTCGCGACGGAGAACGGGTTCCACGGCCGGACCATGGGCGCGCTGTCGCTGACGGGCAAGGCGTCGATCCGGGAGCCGTTCGGGCCGTTCGCCCTCGACGTCCGGTTCGTCCCCTACGGTGACGCGGACGCGCTGAAGGCCGCCGTCGGCGCGGACTGCGCCGCCGTGTTCCTGGAGCCCGCGCAGGGCGAGGGCGGGGTCGTCCCGCCGCCGGAGGGCTACCTCACGGCCGCCCGCCAGATCTGCGACGCCGCCGGCGCGCTGCTCGTCGGCGACGAGATCCAGTCGGCGATCGGCCGCACCGGCACCTGGTTCGCGTTCGAGCACGAGGGCGCCAGGCCCGACGTCCTCACCCTCGCCAAGGGGCTCGGCGGGGGCCTGCCCATCGGGGCGTGCGTCGCGTTCGGCCCGCACGGCGACCTGTTCGCCAAGGGCGACCACGGCAGCACCTTCGGCGGGAACCCGGTCGCCGCCGCCGCGGCCCTCGCCGTCCTCGGCACCATCGAGAAGGACGGCCTGCTCGCCAACGCCGTCGCCGTCGGGGACGTCCTCGCCGCCGGGCTCGGCGCCATCCGGCACCCGCTGCTCGCGGGCGTGCGGGGCCGCGGGCTGTGGCGCGCCGCCGTCCTCACCGGGCCGCACGCGCCCGCCGTGGAGGCCGCCGCCCGCGACGCCGGCTTCCTGGTCAACGCGGTGCAGCCGGACGCGCTGCGGATCGCGCCGCCGCTCGTCCTCACCGCCGCGCAGGCGCGGTCGTTCACCGACGCGTTCCCCGCGATCCTCGACGCCGTCTCCCAGAGCCGGGAGGGATGAGCATGACCAGGCACTTCCTCCGCGACGACGACCTGACCCCCGCCGAGCAGGCCGAGGTCCTCGACCTCGCCGCGAAGGTGAAGAAGGACCGGTTCGCCCACCGGCCGCTGGAGGGCCCGCAGTCGGTCGCCGTCCTGTTCGACAAGCCCTCCACCCGGACCCGGCTGTCGTTCACCGTCGGCATCGCCGAGCTGGGCGGCAACCCCCTCGTCATGGACGCCGGAACGAGCCAGCTCGGCCGCGGCGAGACGATCGCCGACACCGCCCGCGTCCTGGAGCGGCAGGTCAGCGCCATCGTGTGGCGGACGGGCGGGCAGGAGCGCATCGACGAGATGGCCGCCGGCACCACCGTCCCGGTCGTCAACGCCCTCACCGACGAGTTCCACCCCTGCCAGATCCTCGCCGACCTGCAGACCGTCCGGGAGGCCAAGGGCGACCTCGCCGGCGCCGTCCTCGCCTACTTCGGCGACGGCGCCAACAACATGGCGCACTCCTACCTGCTCGGCTGCGCCACCGCCGGGATGCACGTCCGCGTCGGCGCGCCCGCGTCGCTGCCACCGGACCCCGCCGTCGTCGCCCGCGCCACCGAGATCGCCGCCGCCACCGGCGGGTCCGTGACCGTCACCGACGACGCCGCGCAGGCCGCCGCAGGGGCCGACGTCCTCGCCACCGACACCTGGGTCTCGATGGGCCAGGCCGGCAAGGACACCGCGCTCTACGAGCCGTACGCCGTCACCGAGGAGCTGCTCGCCCTCGCCGACCCGGCCGCGGTCGTCCTGCACTGCCTGCCCGCCTACCGCGGGAAGGAGATCGCCGCGTCCGTCCTCGACGGCCCCCAGAGCCGCATCTGGGACGAGGCGGAGAACCGGCTGCACGCCCAGAAGGCCCTGCTCGTCTGGCTGCTGGAGCGCTCCCGGTGACCACCCCCATGACCAAGGCCGCCCGGCACGCCCGGGTGATCGAGCTGCTGACCCGGCACCCCGTCCACTCGCAGGGGGAGCTCGCCAAGCTCCTCGGCGACGAGGGCGTCGAGGTCACCCAGGCCACGCTGTCGCGCGACCTGGTCGAGATCGGCGCGGTGAAGCTGCGCGCCGACGACGGCAGCCTGATCTACGCCGTCCCCGGAGAGGGCGGCGAGCGGATCCGGCGGGCCCGCACCGGGGCCGCCGAGACCTTCACCGGACGGCTCTCCCGGCTCGCCGCGGAGCTGCTCGTCTCGGCCGAGGCGTCGGCCAACCTGGTCATGGTGCGGACCCCGCCCGGGGCCGCGCAGTACCTGGCCTCGGCGATCGACCACGCCGAATGGCCGACGATCCTCGGGACCGTCGCGGGCGACGACTCGATCCTCGTCATCGCCCGCGACCCGACCGGCGGGGAGGACGTCGCGCAGGCGCTCCTCAGGCTGACCGGCGGGCGCGAACGACGAAGCTAGGGGCCGCGCGCGGCCCCGCATCCCAGCCTTTCGAATCCGAACACTTCGCACAGGAGACAGTGACATGAGCGAGCGCGTCGTACTCGCATACTCCGGGGGCCTGGACACCTCCGTCGCCATCCCGTACCTCGCCGAGCAGACCGGCGGCGAGGTCATCGCCGTCGCCGTCGACGTCGGCCAGGGCGGCGAGGACCTCGACACCATCCGCAAGCGGGCCCTCGCCTGCGGCGCCGCCGAGGCCGTCGTCGTGGACGCCAGGGAGGAGTTCGCCGCGGACTTCTGCGTCCCCGCGATGCAGGCCAACGCCCTCTACATGGACCGCTACCCGCTGGTGTCGGCGCTGTCCCGGCCGCTGATCGTCAAGCACCTGGTGGCGGCCGCGAAGGAGTTCGGCGGCACCACCGTCTCGCACGGCTGCACCGGCAAGGGCAACGACCAGGTGCGGTTCGAGGCCGGGCTGTCCGCCCTCGCGCCCGAGCTGAAGGTCATCGCGCCCGCCCGCGACTTCGCCTGGACGCGGGACAAGGCCATCGCGTTCGCCGAGGACAAGGGACTCCCGATCGACGTGTCGGCCAAGTCGCCGTACTCCATCGACCAGAACCTGTGGGGCCGCGCCGTCGAGACCGGCTTCCTGGAGGACATCTGGAACGGGCCCATCGAGGACGTCTACGAGTACACCGCCGACCCGGCCGAGCCGCGCGAGGCCGACGAGGTCGTCATCACGTTCGCCGCCGGCGTGCCGGTCGCGCTGGACGGACGCCCGCTCACCCCGTACCAGGTCGTCGCCGAGCTGAACCGGCGCGCGGGCGCGCAGGGCGTCGGCCGCATCGACATGGTCGAGGACCGGCTCGTCGGCATCAAGAGCCGCGAGGTCTACGAGGCCCCGGCCGCGATCGCGCTGATGGCCGCGCACATGGAGCTGGAGAACGTCACCGTCGAGCGCGACCTCGCCCGCTTCAAGCGGTCCGTCGACCAGCGCTGGGGCGAGCTGGTCTACGACGGCCTGTGGTTCTCGCCGCTGAAGGAGTCCCTGGACGCCTTCATCGCCGACGCGCAGCGGCACGTGTCCGGCGAGGTCCGGATGACCCTGCACGGCGGGCGCGCCGTCGTCACCGGCCGGCGCAGCGCCGCGTCGCTCTACAGCTACGACCTCGCCACCTACGACACCGGCGACGCCTTCGACCAGAGCCTCGCCAAGGGCTTCGTCGAGCTGTGGAGCCTGCCCAGCAAGATCGCCGCCAAGCGCGACCGCGACCTGGACGTCTGACCGGACGCGCCGGGGGCGGTCGTCCTCCGAGCGAACCCCGCCGCTCGACCGGCGGCGGGCGGGGGGCCGGAGGACGGGCCACCGGCGACGGTGGTTTCGCCGTACCCTGTGGCGGACGTGCCACCACGCGCGGGGACGCTCTGGACGGGCGTCCCCGCGCGCCGGGGAGCGGCGCGCACAAGACAAACGATCAGCGGTGGGAAGAAGAGGAAATTTCGTGACGAAGGCACCGACGCGGCTGTGGGGCGGCCGGTTCGAAGGCGGCCCGTCGGACGCGCTCGCGCGGCTCTCGGTGAGCGTCCAGTTCGACTGGCGGCTCGCCCCCTACGACCTGATGGGCTCGCGCGCGCACGCCCGCGTCCTCAACCGGGCCGGGCTGCTCACCGACGACGAGCTGGAACGCATGATCGGTGCCCTAGACGACCTCGAAGAGGCGTGCCGGTCCGGCGAGTTCCGGCCCACGGTCGCCGACGAGGACGTCCACACCGCCCTGGAGCGCGGCCTGCTGGAGCGCCTCGGCGCCCTCGGCGGCAAGCTCCGCGCGGGCCGCAGCCGCAACGACCAGGTCGCCACCGACCTGCGCCTCTACCTGCGCGACCACGCCCGCCAGATCGTCTCCCGGCTGGTCGAGCTGGAGACCGCGCTGATCGCGCAGGCCGAGCACAACCTCGGCGTCGCCGCGCCCGGCATGACGCACCTGCAGCACGCCCAGCCCGTGCTGTTCTCCCACCAGCTCCTCGCGCACGTCCAGCCGCTCACCCGCGACATCGACCGGCTCCGCGACTGGGACGGGCGCGCCGCGGTGTCCCCGCTCGGCTCCGGCGCGCTCGCCGGCTCGTCGCTGCCGCTGGACCCGCAGGCCACCGCCGCCGAACTCGGCTTCGACGCCGCCGCGCCGAACTCCATGGACGCCGTCGCCGACCGCGACTTCGTCGCCGAGTTCCTGTTCGCCGCCGCGCTGATCGGCGTGCACCTGTCGCGCCTCGGCGAGGAGATCTGCCTCTGGGCGTCGCAGGAGTTCCGCTGGATCGAGATGGACGACACCTACGCCACCGGGTCGTCGATCATGCCGCAGAAGAAGAACCCCGACGTCGCCGAGCTGGCGCGCGGCAAGGCCGGCCGGCTCATCGGCCACCTCGTCGGCCTGCTCACCACCCTCAAGGGCCTGCCCCTCACCTACAACCGCGACCTCCAGGAGGACAAGGAGGGCGCGTTCGACGCCGTCGAGACGCTGCTGCTCGTCCTGCCCGCCATGTCCGGGCTCATCGCCACGATGCGGGTCAACACCGAGCGCCTGGAGGCCCTCGCCCCGGACGGCTTCGCCCTCGCCACCGACCTCGCCGAGCTGCTCGTCCGGCGCGGCACCGCGTTCCGCGACGCGCACGAGGTCGTCGGCCACCTCGTCGTCTGGTGCCAGGTCAACGACAAGGACTTCGACGACCTCACCGACGAGGAGCTCGCCAAGGTGTCGCCGCACCTGACGCCCGACGTCCGCGAGGTGCTGAACGTCCAGGGCGCCCTGGCGTCCCGCAAGGCGTACGGCGGGACGGCGCCTGACCGCGTCCGCGAGCAGATCGACGCGCTCCGCGCGCTGGTCAACGGGCACGCCGCGTGGGCGTCCGACGCCGAGGACTGACGGCGCGTCCGGGGCGGTGCGGGGCGCGGCATAGGCTGATCGGCGGAGAACCGACCCCCTAGACCACGGTGAGGCGATGGACGGAGCGCTGCTGCCACGGGATTTCTTCGATCGCCCGGTAGAGGAGGTCGCGCCGTCGCTGCTCGGCCACGTGATCGCCCACCGCACCCCCGAGGGGGAGGTGGCCGCCCGGCTCACCGAGGTGGAGGCGTACGCGGGGCCGCTCGACCCCGCGTCCCACGCCTACCGGGGGCGGACCCGGCGCAACGAGGTCATGTTCGGGCCGCCCGGGCACGTCTACGTGTACTTCACCTACGGCATGCACTTCTGCATGAACCTGGTCTGCGGGCCGGACGGGACGTCCATGGCGGTGCTGCTGCGCGCGGGCGAGATCATCGCGGGGGAGGAGCTCGCCCGGGCGCGCCGGCCGCGCTCCACCGTCCGGGACCTGGCCCGCGGCCCGGCGCGGCTCTGCCAGGCCCTCGGCATCGCCCGCGAGCAGAACGGCTTGGACGTGTGCACGCCCGGCGGGGAGATGACCGTCCTCGCGGGCTCGCCCGCGGACCCCGCGCTGATCCGCAGCGGCCCTCGGACCGGTGTTAACGGCGCCAAGGAGGTGCCGTGGCGGTTCTGGATCGACGGCGACCCGTCGGTGTCCCCGTACCGCCCGCACGTCGCCCGGCAGCGCCGGAAGGTCCCCGCCGACGGCTGACCCGCCGGCCTCTTCGTTCCCGCGCACCGCACCGCCCCCGGCCGTTGAATATCGTTGGCGTGACACAGGCCCGCCGGTACAGGCTGGTGGGCGTACGGAAAGCAAGCCGGAGACGAGGGAGACCGTGACCGACATCCTGGATGATCTCGCGTGGCGCGGCCTGATCGCGCAGTCCACCGACCTGGACGAACTGCGGGCGCTGCTCGCCGCGGGACCGGTCACGCTCTATTGCGGCTTCGACCCGACGGCGCCGTCGCTGCACCTCGGCAACCTGATCCAGATCCTCACGCTGCGGCGCTTCCAGAAGGCCGGCCACCGGCCCATCGGCCTCGTCGGCGGCGCCACCGGGCTGATCGGCGACCCGAGCGGCAAGAGCGCCGAGCGCGTGCTGAACTCGGAGGAGACCGTCGCCGCCTGGGTCGAGCGGGTCCGCGGCCAGGTGTCGAAGTTCCTCGACTTCCACGAGGGGCCGACCGGCGCCACCATGGTCAGCAACCTCGACTGGACGGGCCCGATGTCGGCCATCGAGTTCCTGCGCGACATCGGCAAGCACTTCCCGGTGAACCGGATGCTCGCCCGCGAGACGGTCAAGGCCCGCCTCGACTCGACCGGCATGAGCTACACCGAGTTCAGCTACGTGCTGCTCCAGTCGATGGACTTCCTGGAGCTGTACCGGCGGCACGGCTGCCGGCTGCAGACGGGCGGCAGCGACCAGTGGGGCAACCTGACCGCGGGCGTCGACCTCATCCGCCGCGTCGAGGGCGGCAGCGCGCACGCGCTGACCACGCCGCTGCTCACCAAGGCGGACGGGTCGAAGTTCGGCAAGACCGCCGGCGGTGAGACCTACTGGCTCGACGCCGAGCTGACCTCGCCGTACGCGTTCTACCAGTTCTGGATCAACGCCGACGACCGGGACGTGGAGAAGTTCCTGAAGTTCTTCAGCTTCCGTCCCCGGGAGGAGATCGAGGAGTTGGTGAAGCAGGGCGCCGACCGCCCCGCCGCCCGCGCCCCGCAGCGGGCGCTCGCCGAGGAGATGACCACGCTCGTCCACGGCGCGGACGAGACCGCCCGCGTCATCGCCGCCTCCCGCGCCCTGTTCGGCCAGGGCTCCCTGGAGGAGCTGGACGAGCGGACGCTGAAGGCCGCGCTCGCGGAGGTGCCGCGGGCCGAGGTGCCGTCCGGTGACCTGCCGAGCGTGGTGGACCTCCTCGCGGAGTCCGGCCTGTGCAAGAGCAAGTCCGAGGCGCGCCGCGCGATCGCCCAGGGCGGCGCGTACCTCAACAACGCCAAGGTCGAGTCGGAGGACGCCGTGCCGGCGCCGTCCGACCTCCTCCACGGCCGGTTCCTCGTCCTGCGGCGCGGCAAGCGGAACGTGGGAGGCGTGGAGGTGACGACGGCCTGAGCCGTCGGGAACCGTCCCGCGAACGCCCGTCCGGTCCTGACCGGGCGGGCGTTCGCCATGAACGGGCCAAACTTCGGTAGATACACGTCACAGTGCGGTTACGAGCGGCCGTACGGGGCATCAACCGAGGCCGGAAAACTACATCTGACCTGGGGTTACACGGCCCTGGAGGTCGATTTGACGCTCCTGGCGGGTGGATCTAATGTTCTACTCGCCCCAAGGGGGAGCGGGACGCCGGACAGGCGGCCGGCCCCGAAGGGGATCCTCTGCAGACCGACACGGTGGAGACACGTCTCCGTCGATTGGGACGTACGAGGACGATCCGCCCCGAAGTTGGACGAACGGGACGGATCGGGTAGGCTAGAAGGGTTGCCCCGGAGCCGGGGTCCGCGAGAGCGGGGTTCGGCGCGGTGGGTGTCCGTTTCTTGAGAACTCAACAGCGTGTTAAAAGCCAGTGCCTTTATCGGCTCGGTTCTCCTTAGGGGGCCGGGTCGCCCCGTGGCCATCGATCTTCGGATTGGTGGTGGGGATTTCTTTGAGGCAATGCGCAACTCCTTTGGAGTTGTGCTTTTGCTGGGATTTTCTTCGAGGTTTGGCTGCCGGCGGTTCGCCCCGCTGGTGGTCGTTGGACCTTAATGGAGAGTTTGATCCTGGCTCAGGACGAACGCTGGCGGCGTGCTTAACACATGCAAGTCGAGCGGAAAGGCCCCTTCGGGGGTACTCGAGCGGCGAACGGGTGAGTAACACGTGAGCAACC
>NZ_VCKZ01000266.1 GCF_005889745.1 Actinomadura geliboluensis | reverse complement strand
AGGGTCGAGCGGGCGTCCTTCTTCGACTGGCTCGACGCCGACCTGCGCGCCCACGCGGCCGACGTCCCGGACCTGCCGTTCGGGTTCGCGCTCGGCTGGGTGGGCTACCTCGGCTACGAGCTCAAGGCCGAGACCGGCGGCACGCGGGCGCACCCCTCACCGCACCCCGACGCCGCCATGGTCTTCGCCGACCGGGCCGTGGCGTTCGACCACGCGGAGGGCGCCGTCCACCTGCTGGCGCTCTGCCCTGCCGGGGACGAGCGCGACGCGCTGGCCTGGCTGGACGCCATGGAGACCCGCCTGGCGGACCTCGCGCCGCCGGACGAGCCGGGCCCGGTTCCGGCGCCGTCCGAGATCGTCCTGAGGCACGGCCGCCCCCGCTACCTCGACAAGATCGCGGAATGCCTGCGGGAGATCATCGCCGGCGAGACCTACGAGGTCTGCCTGACGAACATGCTCACCGCCGCCGTCCGCGCGGACCCGTGGGACCTCTACCGCCGCCTCCGGCGCGGTGATCCGGTGCCGTTCGGAGCGCTGCTGCGGTTCGGCGACCTGTCGGTGCTCAGCTCCTCGCCCGAGCGCTTCCTGCGCGTCTCGGCGGACGGGGCGGCCGAGTCCAAGCCGATCAAGGGCACCCGGCCGCGCTCGCCCGACCCGGCCGAGGACCGGCGGCTGCGCGCGGACCTCGCGGTGAGCGCGAAGGACCGCGCGGAGAACCTGATGATCGTCGATCTCGTCCGGCACGACTTCGGCGGCGTCGCCGAGACCGGGTCGGTCACCGCCGATCCGGTGTTCGCCGTGGAGAGCTACACGACCGTCCACCAGCTGGTCAGCACGGTCCGGGCCCGGCTCCGCCCGGACGTCTCGGCGGTGCGGTGCGTGCGGGCGGCGTTCCCCGGCGGCTCGATGACGGGCGCGCCGAAGATCCGCACCATGCGGATCATCGACCGGCTGGAGGAGGGCCCGCGCGGCGTGTACTCCGGCGCGCTCGGCTACTTCTCGCTGTCGGGGGCGGCCGACTTCAGCATCGTGATCCGCACCGCCGTCGCCACGCCGGGGCGCGTCGAGTTCGGCATCGGCGGCGCCGTCACCGCGCTGTCGGACCCGGCCGACGAGTTCGTGGAGACCGCGGTCAAGGCCGCGCCGCTGCTCCGCCTGCTCGGCGTCCCGTTCCCCGGGCCGCCCGCCGCGCCGGCCGCCGAGGCGGCCCTCGTGGGCGGCGGCTGAAGGGGGCGGGACGGGAGCGCGCCCGGCCGTCCCGCCCCCCGGTGTCACTCGCCGCCGCAGGCGGGAGTGACGGACTCGGGCGAACCGGTGCCGATGAAACCGAACGTCGTGCCGGCCCCGGGCGCGAGCGTCCCGTTCCAGGACTCGTTCGCCGCGGTGACCGACGCACCGGCCTGCGTCACCTTGGCGCCCCAGAACTGGGACACCGACTGGCCGCCGCCGAACGTCCAGGACACCTTCCACGCCTTGGTCGCGGCCGTCCCGGTGTTCTTGACGGTGACCTCGCCTTGGAAGCCGCCTCCCCACGAACCGGTCGTCTTGTAGGTGGCCGTGCAGCCTCCGTCGGACGGCGGGTCGGTGGTGGGCGGGTCGCTGGTCACCGGCGGGCTCGACGGCGTCGTGTCGGACGTGTCGCCGTAGATGATGCCCCGCCCGTTCGTGCCGAGATAGACGCGGCCGTAGACGCGCGGGTCGCCGGTGAGGGCCTCGCCCGCGTTGCCGTACTGGTGCTGGTCGTCGTTGACGCGCGTCCAGGCACCGCCCGCGTCGTTCGACCGGAACAGGCCGGTGACGCCGTTGACCGTCCCGACCAGATAGAGCGCGGGGTAGTTCGCGCCGGGGGCGGCCTTGCCGAACCCGACGTTCACGGCCTTGGAGACGCCCCCGGCCTTGGTGAAGCTCGCGCCGGAGTCGGTCGAGTGGAACAGGCCGGTGTCACCGGCGAGCCAGATGTCGCCCTCCTTGCCGGGCAGCGCCTTGAAATGGACGCCGCTGGACGGCAGCCCGGACGCCGCCGTCGCCGCGAACGACTGGCCGCCGTTCGTGCTGACGTAGAACCGTCCTCCGGCGAAGGCGTAGAACTTGCTCGCGTTCACCCGGTCGGACTCGACGATCGCGTTGGCCGGGACGCCGGACGACGCGCTCCAGGCGTTGCCGAACCCGGCCGAGTGCACGACCTGCTGCCCGGCGTCGCCCGGCGCCCACACGAACCGGCTCCCGTCCGCCGCCGCCGCGACCGTGCCGCCGCTGTTGACGCCGCTCGGCTCGGTGCCCTGGAACCAGGTGGCCCCGCCGTCGGTCGAGAACGCGACATGGCTGTCGTTTGGGCGGTCGGAATCGGTGAAGTTCCCCGCCCGCACCATGACGCTCGGGTCGCCCTCGGCGTAGTCGAGGCTGGTCGTGCTGGTGAACACCGGCTGGGTGAACATCGACGACGGCACCGCGCCCAGATCGGCGTGCCGGAACCCGCCGATGTCGCCGAGCCCGCTGACCAGCGGCGCGCCGGACGGCGGGCTGATCAGGTCGAGGACGGCGGTCTCCTCCAGCCCCGTCAACATCGGCTTGATCGTGATCTTGCCGCCGGCGTCCCACCGGGTGAGGTCCCCGGTGCCGTAGATCGTCGCGCCCGTCCCGTACATCAGCCGGTCGGAGTCGAACGGGTCGATCTCCACCGACCCGTTCATCCAGCCGAGCTTCGGCGTGACCTCGGGCGGCGCCGGGTTCGTCCCGAAGGTCAGCCAGGGCACCGAGGAGACGTCCTGGGTGTAGCGGAAGCTGCGGTTCGGGTAGCTCGTCCAGTCCCAGATGCGCGTCCAGGACGCGCCGCCGTCGATGCTCCGCCACATGATCATGTCGGGCCACCAGGACACCTGCGTCGCCACCATCAGCGTCCCCGGGTGCTGCCGGTCGACGGTGAGGCCGCTGTAGCCGAAATAGTCGTCGGAACTGCTGGACGGCACAGGGCTGATCTGCGTCCACGCGCCCGACTGCGTGTTGTACTTCCACACATCGCCCTTGGCGCCGCTGTAAGGACCGGCCGTGTCACTTGTGGCGATGTAAAGCACGTGGTTGGACGCGTCCAGTACGCCCTTGTGCGCGATGTAGCCGGTGGGCTGACCCGCTAAGCGCTCCCACGTCGCGCCCGCGTCCGTACTCCGGTAGACGGTGTTCGCCTTGTCGGCGACTCCCGCGTAGATCGTCTTGGTGGGCGTGCCGGACGTTCCGGTGCTCTCGTCGAACGTCACCCAGACGACGCCGGGCCGATGACTGGCGTAACCGGTCGTGTCACTCGGATCGTCGGAGTAGTCGCCCGGATTGGTGAAACTGTTCACCTTCGCCCAGGTCGCACCCCGGTCGGTGCTGCGCCAGAGACCATGCCCTTCCGGCGTGCCCAGATACAGCACCCGGTTGTCATTGGGATCGACGGCGAGCCGTTCGCCCATGCCGCGTCCCGGCATGTTGCCGCCCAGTTTGAACGACAGTTCCGCGATGTCCCATGTCCGGCCCCGGTCGGCCGAGCGCAGCACGGCGCCGTTGTTGGGGTCCCAGTCGTTGGTGTACATCCCGACCGCCGCGTACACCCGGTCGGCGTCCACCGGGTCGGCGGCCAGGCTGATCACGCCGTTGTAGCCCCACTCGTCCCAGCCGGCCCAGTCGAGCAGCGGGATCCACCGCCCGTTCGCCTGGTCCCACCGGTACGCGCCGCCGATGTCGGTGCGGGCGTAGACGAGGTTCTTCTCCTTGCGGCTGAAGACGATGCCGGGCACGAACCCGCCCCCGTCGATCCGCACGTTCCGCCAGGTGTAGGTCTCGGCGGCCGCGGCGGGGCGGGGAGCGACCGCCGCCATCACCGCGACCATCGCGGCGACCAGCGCGAGCGCGGCCAATGCCGCCGCGACGGCGGCGGTCAACGATCTTCGTGCGGGCATGGCGCCTCCTTGGTGTCCCGGTGCCCAGGAGGCTGATCGAAGCGCTTCGATCCGTCAACGCCCGGCGTCCGCCTTTCATGGCGGGCCCCGCTCACCAGCCCGAACGCGCCCCGCCGCATGAAAACTGAGGGCCGGGTGGCGTTCGGTGACCGCGAAGATCGTGCGGGTCGGCGGCTACGCGGCCTGTGAACGCGGAGAAACCGCGCGGGGGCCCGCCCGGCCTTCGTCGACGACGCTGGTCCGGTCGGCGTGGGACGCCTCGGCGAGGGAGCGCGTGGAGAGCAGGATCGCCGCGCCCGAGCCCGCCAGATCGCGCAGCACCGCCCAGATCCGCTCGACCGTGCCGCTGTCGAGGCCGGCCAGGGGATCGTCCAGGAAGAGGACGTCGGAGCGGTTCAGCAGGGCCAGCGCCAGATCCAGCAGGCGCCGCTGCCCGGCGGTCAGCCGCTCGAAGCGCACCGGCGCCAGGCCGCCGAGACCGGTCAGCTCCAGCGCGTCCGCACTCGTCAGCGGGTCGAGCGTCCAGCGGCGGAAGGACTCGGCGATCTCCTCGACGGTGAAGCCCGCATGGTCGCCGCCCTCCCGCCAGACCGCGCCCAGGCGGAGTCCGTCCCGGCCCCCGTACGGGTCGACTCCCTTCACCCGCACCGACCCGGACATGGGGCGCCGCAGCCCCGCCACCGCCTCCAGGACGGCCGTCTTGCCCGACCCCGGCCGGCCGAGAAGCGCGCAGACCTCCCCGGCCGCCACGTCGAACGACACGCCCGCGGCCTTCTCCCGGCCGCCCACCCGCAGATTCCGAACCCGGATCACCGGCTCCATGCGTCCCCCCAAGCCGCCCTACCGGCGCTCTCAAGATCACTTACCTGGGACTGTACGGCCGCTCGGCCGCCGTCCGCCCCGCCGGCGGATGGCCGTTCGCAGTCCGTAAGAACTGGCCCGGCCGCCGGCCTTTCGGTGGGACGGCGGCCGGGCGGTGGAGGGGTCAGCTCGCGAAGGTGAACCAGTTGACGTTGACGAAGTCGGCCGGCTGGCCGCTGCTGAAGGTGAGGTAGACGGTGTGGGTGCCGGTCGTTCCGGCGATGTTGGCGGGGACCGTCCGCCAGCTCTGCCAGCCGCCGGTGTTCGCGATCGCGAAGTCGCCGATCACCGGGCCGGTCGGGCTGTCCAGCCGCACCTGCACCAGGCCGCTGACCCCGGCCGCCGCGCCCGAGGCGACCCTGGCCTTGAACTGCGTCGCCGGGGTGCCGCCGAACGCGACGCGGTCATAGCGCAGCCAGTCGCCGTTGCCGATGTGGCCGACGTTCTGGCCGCCGCCGGTGTCGGTCGTGGTCTCCGTCTGCGTGCCCGACTGCGCGTCGCTGCTCTCCGCCTGGATCGTCGAGCGGGCGTCGACCGTGTCGCCCGTCGGCGGCGGCGTGGTCGAGCCGCCGCTCTGCCAGACCGCGACGTAGTCGACCAGCATGGGACGCCCCGAGACGGTGTCCGCGGTGGGCGTGCCGCGCCCGGCGACGCCGTTGGGGAACCCGCCGCCCATGGCCACGTTCAGCAGCAGGAAGTAGCCGCCGTGGCCGGTCATGTTCGCCCACGTCCCGGCGTCGAGCTGGTTCTGGCCGACGCTGTGGAACTGCTGGCCGTCCACGTACCAGCGCAGCTGGTTGGGGCTGACGCTGCGGTCCCACTCGAAGCGGTAGGTGTGCATGCCCCCCTGGCAGGACGTCCCCGGGCAGGCGCGGCTCGCGCCGATCCCGTTCGTCTCGTTGCAGGGGCCGCCCGGATTCGTCCCGCAGTGCAGGACGCCCCAGACGGAGTTGATCCCGTTGACGTTCTCCATGATGTCGAACTCGCCGATCGACGGCCAGTTCTGGTAGTTGCCCCGGTACGGGGACCCGAGCGCCCAGAACGCGGGCCAGTAGCCGAGCGCCTGCGCGCCCGTCACGTTGGGCATCTGGATGCGCCCTTCGATGCGCAGCACGCGCCCGTCGGCGGGCTTGAAGTCGGTGCGCTGCGTCTCGATGCGGGCCGACGTCCACTCGCCCGAAGCGGTCTTGACGGGGGTGATCCGCAGGTTGCCGCCGCCGTCCAGGCTGACGTTGGCGGGGTCGGCGGTGTAGTTCTGGATCTCGCCGGTGCCCCAGTTTCCCGGCCCGCCGGGGTAGCCGTGGCCGGTGTCGATGATCCAGTTGGCCGCCGAGGGACGTGCCCCGGCGGCGCCGTCGAAGTCGTCGCTCCAGACCAGGCTCCAGCCGGACGGGGGCGGCGGGACGGACGCGCCGGCCGTCGGCGGCGTCACGGCGACGGCGACCGCGGCCGCGGCCGGGAGCGCGGCGGCGAGCACGGCGAGCGCGGGCCGGCGCCAGAACCGGGGACGTCTCGGTGGGGTCATGGCGGGAACCTCCAGAGAGGGTGGGAGCAAGCGCGGGGTGCCTGCCTCTGGTGCGCTCAATGTCACCCGCCCGGGGACCTCCGTCAAGAGGTCGAGAGAGCGCTCTCTCGCGGTCGAGAGCTTGCGAATATGCCTATGACCAGGTCTCCTATGTTCACCAACTCGGTTTTGCTCTTTTCGAGAAATCGCTCTCTCGTGAAGGCGCGGGTTCGCGCCCGGCCGGCGCGCGTAAGGTCGATCCCTGATGGTGGAGAGGCGGGCATGAAACGTCCCACGCTGGAGGCCGTGGCGGCCAGGGCCGGGGTCTCGCGGGCCACGGTGTCGCGCGTGGTCAACGGCTCCGCCACGGTGAACCCGCGGATACGCACGGCCGTCCTGCGCGCCGTGGAGGAGCTCGGCTACATCCCGAACTCGGCCGCCCGCAGCCTGGTGACCCAGCGCACCGGGTCGATCGGGCTCGTCGTCTCCGAGCCGCCCGCGCGGGTGTTCTCCGACGACCCCTTCTTCCTGTCGGTCGTCCGCGCCGTGAGCCAGGAGCTGGAGGCCGCCGACAAGCAGGTCGTGCTCATGATGCCGTCCACCCCGGCGGGCCAGGCGAGGGTGGAGCGGTACGTCGCGGGCCGGCATGTGGACGGCGTCATCCTGCTCTCCCAGCACGGCGCGGACCCGCTGCCGGCGGCCCTCCTGCGGACGGGCGTGCCCGTCGTGTCGCACGGCCGCCCCGTGTCCACGGCCAGGCCGCCGTACTGCGACGCCGACAACGTCGGCGGCGCGCGCGCCGCCGTGGAGCACCTCCTGGCCACGGGGCGGCGGCGCATCGCCGCGATCACCGGCCCGCCCGACATGTCCGCCGGGCTGGACCGGCTCGCCGGGTACCGCGAGGTCCTCTCCGGCACCGACCGCAGGTCCCTGGCCGCGCTGGGCGACTTCACCCGCGAGTCGGGGGCGGCGGCCATGGCGCAACTCCTGGAGGACGACCCCGGTCTCGACGCGGTGTTCGCGGCGAACGACCTGATGGCGGCCGGTGCCCTGCACGCGCTGCGGAAGGCGGGGCGCCGCGTCCCGGACGACGTCGCCGTCGTCGGCTTCGACGACATCGACGCCGCGCGTTACACGGACCCGCCGCTGACCACCGTCCGCCAGCCGGTCGTCGAGGTGGCGCGGGCCGCCGTCCGGATGCTCCTCGCCGGGGGCGAGCGGCCGGCGGAGCCGGTGGTCCTCCCCACGGAGCTCATCGTCCGCGACTCCACCTGATCCGCAACCGCCACCGGCCCTCAGCGCGCCTCCGATCGGTGGCGAAGGCCATTCGTGCGACAATTCCGCCGCCGAATCCGGGTACGGCCGGCACCGGCGGGGAATTCGTCCATTCCCGCCTCGCCGGCCGGGCGTCCATCCCTGTCGCACTGCTCCCACGTGCATGTACGCGGAGATGAACCCTCGTCACATGAAGTTACCTTCGAAAGAGTGCAGACAAACGAACCGGCTGGTCTTCTAAAATGCGGAGGCTGTCGACATCCGGGGATGCCGTGCCTGTGGGCCCCCGCTGAATAAGTGGCGGAGACGGGCATGGGGACTCGATTCGAGGCGGGGCCGGGGCTGCTGAACCGCGAGCGGGAGCGCGCGGCGCTCGACGAGCTGCTGGACGATCTGCGGGCGGGGCGCGGCCGGTCGCTGGTGGTGCGCGGTGAGGCCGGGGTCGGCAAGTCGGCGCTGCTGGAGTACGTCACCGAGGCCGCGGCGGACATGCGGGTCGCGCGGGCGGCGGGTGTCGAGTCGGAGATGGAACTGGCGTTCGCCGGCCTGCATCTGCTGTGCGTGCCGCTGCTGGAGCGGCTGGAGAGCCTGCCGGGCCCGCAGCGCGACGCGCTCGCCGTCGCGTTCGGGCTGCGCGAGGGCGGCGTCCCGGACCGGTTCATGGTCGCCCTGGCGGTGCTCACCCTCCTGTCGGACGCCGCGGAGGAGAAGCCGCTGCTCTGCGTGATCGATGACGCGCAGTGGCTGGACCAGGCGTCGGCGCAGGCCCTGGCGTTCGCCGCCCGGCGGCTGCTGGCCGAGCCGGTGGGGCTGCTCTTCGCCGCGCGCGACCCGGGCGAGCAGTTCCGGGGGCTCGCGGACCTGGAGGTGCCGGGCCTGCCCGAGCGGGAGGCCCGCGCGCTGCTGCGGTCGGTGGTCCGGTTCCGCATCGACGAGCCGGTGCAGGAGCGGATCCTGGCCGAGACGAACGGGAACCCGCTGGCGCTGCTGGAGCTGCCGCGCGGCCTCGGCCCGGCGCAGCTGGCCGGCGGGTTCGGGCTGGTCGGCGCGCAGGCGGTCCCGGCGCGGATCGAGCAGGGCTTCCGCCGCCGGCTGGCGGAGCTGCCCGCCGACACGCGGACGCTGATGCTGGTCGCGGCGGCCGAGCCGGCCGGCGACGCGGCGCTGGTGTGGCGGGCGGCCGAGCGCCTGGGGGTCCCGCCGTCCGCCGCGGAGGCCGCCCACGGCGACGGGCTGCTGCGGATCGAGACGCTGGTGCGGTTCCGGCATCCGCTGGTGCGGTCCGCGGTGTACTCGGCGGCGGCGCCGCCGGAGCGCCGGGCGGTGCACCGGGCGCTGGCCGAGGTGACCGACCACGAGCACGACCGGGACCGGCGGGCATGGCATCTGGCGGCGGCGGCAGCGGGCCCCGACGAGGAGGTGGCGGCGGAGCTGGAGCGGTCGGCGGGCCGGGCGCAGGCCCGCGGCGGCATGGCCTCGGCGGCGGCGTTCCTGCAGCGCTCGGTCGAGCTGACGGCCGAGCCCGCGGCGCGGGCCACGCGCGCTCTCGCGGCGGCGCGGGCGAACCTCCAGGCCGGTGCGTTCGGCGCGGCGACCGAGCTGCTCGCCGTGGCGTCCGCCGCACCGCTGGACGAGTTCCAGCAGGCGCTGGCCGCCCTGCTGCGCGGGCAGATGGCGCTCGCCTCCAACGTGGGCGGCGACGCCTCCGTGCTGCTGGTGAAGGCGGCCGAGCGGCTCGAACCGCTGGACGCCCCGCTCGCCCGGGACACCTACGTGGACGCGTGGTACGCCGCGATGTACGCCGGAGAGTTCGCCGATGAGGCCGATCTCCACGAGGTCTCCCGCAAGGCGCGGTCGGCCCCGCCGGCGGTGGACCCGCCCCGCCCCTCCGATCTGCTGCTGAACGGAGTGACCGCCCTCATCACCGAAGGCCGTGCCAAGGCGGCGCCCCTGCTGAAGCAGACGGTGCGGGTCTTCGCCCAGGAGGACCTCAGCCCGGCGGACCGCCAGCGATGGAGCCCGATGGCCGCGGTCGTCGCGCCCATGGTGTGGGACGAGGACGGCTGGCTGACGATCATGGCCCGCGAGCTCCAGGCGTCCCGCGAGGCGGGCATGCTCGTCCAACTGGTGATCTGGGTGAACGCGAACACCTCCCTCGCCGTCTGGCGCGGCGACTTCGCCGCGGCGGCGGCGCTGGTCGCGGAGGGGCGGGCGCTCGCGGCGGCGACGGGCATCAACCTCGTCGACTACGGGGCCCTCTCCCTCACCGGGTACCGCGGGGTGGCGGACGAGGCCGTCCCGCTCATCGAGGCCGTGATCGAGGAGGCCCGGGCCGGCGGGCAGGGGACGGGCGTCCAGTACGCGCGGTGGACGTCGGCGATCCTGCACAACGGGCTCGGCCGCTACGAGAAGGCGCTGGCCGACGCCCGGGCCGCCGCGCAGGAGCCCGAACTGCATCTGTCGGTGTGGGCGCTGCCGGAGCTGATCGAGGCGGCCTGCCGGACCGGGCGGACGCGCTCCGCCCGGGAGGCGCTCGACCGGCTCGCCGCGGCGACCGGCATCGCCGAGACCGACTGGGCGAGGGGCACCTACGCGCGTTCCGCGGCACTGCTGAGCGAGGGCGATGACGCCGATGACCGGTACCGCGAAGCGATCGACCGGCTGGGCCGCACCTCCTTCCGGACGGAGCTGGCCCGCGCCCACCTGCTCTACGGGGAGTGGCTGCGCCGCGAGGGCCGGCGGGGCGAGGCGCGGACGCAGCTCGGCAGCGCGCACGACATGTCCACGACGATCGGCATGCGGGCGTTCGCCGAGCGGGCCCGGCGCGAGCTGGCCGCCACCGGCGAGTCCGTGCGCGGACGCACCGCCGGCGCGCCCGTCCGGCTCACCCCGCAGGAGGCCCAGATCGCGCGGCTGGCCAGGGAGGGCCTCTCCAATCCGGAGATCGCGGCGCAGCTGTTCCTCAGCCCCCGCACCATCGAGTACCACCTGGGCAAGGTCTTCACCAAGCTCGACATCACCTCCCGCCACCAGCTCCGCCAGGCCCTCGGTGACGGCGCAGGCAGCGGGCTGACGGCCTGACCCCGGTAAGCGACCAGGCGGGTCCGGTCCCTTAAGGGTCCGGACCCGCCGGCCGTGCGTCATACCCCTAGCCGACGCTCGACCTCGCGGCCCGCTCGATGACCCGGGTGACGGTCCCGGGCTGCGTGATCAGGCCGAGGTGCCCGGCGTCGTACTCGGCGACCGTGGAGCCGGCCCGCTTCGCCATGGCCCGCTCGGCGGCGGCCGGGATGATCTTGTCGTTCTTCCCGATGAGGTACCAGGACGGGATGCCCCGCCAGGCCGGGGCCGCCGACGGCTCGTTGAGCGCGCCGACCGTGGCCGGCCGCTGGGTGGCCGTCACGAGCGCCTTGTCCCGCGCGTCCAGCCCGGTCGCGAACGAGGTGAAGACGGTCGACCTCTTGAGGTAGAGGTCGGTCGCCGGGGTGGGCGGCAGGGTGCCGGGAACGAAGTCGAAAACGGTCGTCGGATCCACCGAGAGCGCGGAATCCGGGCCCGCGAGCGCGGTGGCGGACTCGCCCTCGTCCGGCGCGAACGCGTTCACGTAGACGAGCGCCTTGACATTCGCGCTCCCCGTGGCCGCATTGGTGATCACGGCGCCGCCGTAGGAATGGCCGACGAGGACGACGGGCCCCTTCTGGGATTCCAGGAAGGTGCGCACGAACGCGGCGTCGCCGGACAATGACCGCAGCGGATTGGCGACCGCCACGACGGGATACCCGTCGTCCTGGAGCCTCGCGACGACCTTGTTCCAGCTCGACGCGTCGGCCCAGGCCCCGTGCACGAGCACGATCGTGGGCTTCGCCGTCCGATGCCGCTTCTCCTGGGAGAACGCGCTCTGCGTCTGGACGATGCTCGTCAGGACGAGGGCGGCCGCCAGCACGAGGGCCGCCGCGGCGGGTCTCCTCCTGAGACGGCCGGCCGGCTGGCCGGGAGAACTGGTCATGGTCTTCTCCTGTTCGATGGACGGGCCGTTCGGACGGCGCCGGAAATGGGTGAATCGGCTTTATGAGCCATTTCCGTTCGCACCCGTGGCGGCCGTCCGGCCCGGATCGATCGCGGGGCGATCGACTCATGATTAATGACCGGATATCGGCTGCCCCTGTGACACATTCCCATGTAGAAATGTCAAGATTTCTCCACGGCGGGGCACGGTTTTCGGTGGTGTCACTGGAGGGCGTGCAGCGCCGCCTCCACGGCCCGGTGGAAGGTCGGATACGTGTAGATCATGTGCTTGAGGAGATCGGTCGGCGTCTCGGCGTGGACGGCGACGTTCAGCCCGTACAGCACCTCGCCGCCGGCCGGCCCGGCCGACGTCGCGCCGACCAGCACGCCGCGGTCGGCGTCCTCGACGAGCTTGACGAACCCCGCGTTGCCGGGGCCGTGGATCCGGCCGCGGGCGGACTCCGGGATCGGCGCCAGGCCGGTGCGCACCCGCATCCCCCGGTCGCGCGCCTGCCGCTCGGTGATCCCGACCGCCCCGATCTCGGGGTCGGTGAACGTGACGCGGGGCAGCGCCCGGTAGTCGGCGTCGCGGCCGGGGCGGCCCAGGATGTCGCGGACGGCGATCTGCGCCTGGTACATCGAGACGTGCGTGAACGCGCCGCGGCCGGTGATGTCGCCGACCGCCCACAGCCCCTCGGCCGCCCGCATCTGCCCGTCGGTGGGCACCGTGCGGGCGGCGGGGTCGAGGCCGACGGTGCCGACGTCCAGCGCGGCCAGGTCGCTGCCGCGTCCGGTCGCGACCAGCAGGCGCTCCGCGCGGACCGGCTCCAGGCCGCCTTCGAGCAGGGCCTCGAACGCCGTCCCGTCGTGCTCGAAGTCGACGGCCCCGGCGCCGGTGCGGACGGTGACGCCGTCGGCCCGCAGCGCCCGCGCGGCGAGCTCCCCGGCCTCGGGCTCCTCGCGGGCGAGCAGCCGCTCCCCGCCCTCCAGGACGGTGACCGCGCAGCCGAAGCGGGCGTAGACCTGCGCGAGCTCGACGCCGATCGCGCCGCCGCCGAGCACGAGCAGGGAGGCCGGCATCTCCGCGGCCTCGATGGCCTCCCGGTTCGTCCAGTACGGCGTCCCCTCCAGGCCCGGAATCGGCGGGATGCGCGGCTGCGAACCGGTCGCCAGGAGCACGCCGCGCCGGGCCTCGAACGTGCGGTCGCCGACGGTGACCCGGCGCGGGCCCGCGAGCCGCCCCCGCTCCCGCACGAGCCGCACCCCCTTGGCCGTCAGGCGGTCGGCGGCCGCCTCGTCGTTCCAGCCGTCGGTGGCCTCGGACCGGACGCGCGCGGCGACCCGGCTCCAGTCGGGGACCGCCTTGCCCTCGCCGGCCAGCACGGGAACGCGCCCCGCCTCGGCGAGCGCGTTCCCGGCGCGGATCATCATCTTGCTGGGGACGCATCCCCAGTACGGGCACTCGCCGCCGACGAGTCCCGCCTCGATCCCGACCACGTCCAGCCCGGCCTCGGCGAGGGCGCCCGCGGCGTACTCGCCGCCGGGGCCGAGCCCGACCACCACCACATCGACCTGCTCACTCATGCCGTTCTCCTTCGTTGTCCTCGATCCGGGTCCCCGCCGCCCCCGACAGGAGCGCGGGCGCGTCGGCGAGCGCGCCGACCACGGCGACGGCGCCGCGGCGGTGCTCGGCGAAGCGGCACGCCGCCTCCGCCTTGGGCCCCATGGACCCCGCCGGCAGCGGCAGCCGCCGCAGCAGCGCGGGCGTGCGGCCAGCGCGCGGGCGATCGAGATGCGCTGCCGCTGCCCGCCGGAGAACTGCGCCGGGTAGCGGCCGGCGGCCGACTCGGGGAGCCCGACCTGGCCGAGGACCTCCGCGACGCGGGCGG
>NZ_VCKZ01000265.1 GCF_005889745.1 Actinomadura geliboluensis | reverse complement strand
AGATGTGTATAAGAGCCAGCCCGTAGACCGAGGACGCGACCGCGTCCAGCTCGGCGACGAAGTCGGCGGCGCCGGACGGGCGGTCGCCGGCGGACTTGGCCATCCCCCGCGCGATCAGGTCGCGCAGCGCCGCCGGCGCCCCCTCCAGCGGGACGGGCGCGCGCAGGTGGGCGCCCGCGAGCGCCGCCAGGTCGCCGCCGTAGGGCCGCCGCCCGGTCACGCACTCGTAGAACACGCAGGTCGCGGCGTACACGTCGGTGGCCGGGGACGCGGGCCCCTTCTCCCACTGCTCCGGGGCCATGTAGGCGGGCGTGCCCGACCCGCCGCCGTCCCCGGCGAGCACGGCCACGCCGAAGTCGATCAGCTTGCTCAGCCCGTCCGCCCGGACGACGACGTTCGCGGGCTTGTAGTCGCGGTGCACCACCCCGGCGGCGTGCGCGGCGGCGAGCCCCCGCAGGGAGCCCTTCAGCACGGCGAGCGCCGCCTCCGGCTCCAGCGCGCCGTGCTCGGCCAGGATCCGCTTGAGCGAGACCCCGTTCACCGCCTCCATCACGAGCGCGACGCCCCGGTCGGCGCTGACGAACCGGTAGAGCCGGACGACGTGCGGATCGTCCACCCGGCCGAGCATGACCGCCTCGGCGCGCAGCGACGCGACCGCGCGCTCGTCCCCGTCCCGCCGGGACAGGTACTTGATCGCGACCGGGGCGCCGGTGCGGGCGTGCCGGGCCAGCACCACCCGGCCCTGCGCGCCCGCCCCCAGCTCGCGGACCTCGGTGAAGCCGTCGACGCGCCACGGCGTTTCGGCGGGGGGCGGGCCGGTCATGATCTAACTCTGCGCGATCGCCGGGCCGGCTGCGGAGCCGCCGGGCGCGGACTGTCCGGATGTGGCCGCCCGCGCGGGCCGCGGCCGGGGCCCGCGCGGCGCTTGCGCCCCCGCCGGATAATGCCTGGCGGACGGGGCATGGAATAGACGCGAACGCGGAAACGTTGGGACGGGTGATCGGCTATTGGTGTATGCAACCGCCGGTCGGTACACTGCGTCGCGGAGTGTGACCGCACGCAGCCACAGCGAGTGACTGCTTTCAACCCCTGACTGCGGTCGCCGAGAGATTTTGAGCAACGGCTGGTCCCTCCCGCGCGAGCGCGCGGCCACAGGAACGACGGACGCGTCCGCGAGGACGGAGTCGCGCCGGCGAGCCGCGCCGCACCCGGGAGCGGAGACCCCGCACATTGGAGGCTGAAAGCCCTGACTACCTTTCGTGAACTCGGGGTCGTCCCCGAGATAGCAGACGCCCTTGAAGCAGAGGGCATCGTGGAAGCGTTCCCCATCCAGGAACTCGCCCTGCCGATCGCGCTGGGCGGGCACGACATCATCGGCCAGGCCCGCACGGGCACCGGCAAGACCCTCGCGTTCGGCGCGGCGCTGCTGCAGCGCATCGAGCACGGCGGCAAAGAGCCGCGCGCGCTCGTCGTCGCCCCGACCCGCGAGCTGGCCCTCCAGGTCACCGACGACCTCCTGGTCGCCGGCGGCAAGCTCGGCACCCGCGTCCTGTCGGTCTACGGCGGGCGCGCGTACGAGCCGCAGATCAACGCGCTCCGCGAGGGCGTCGACGTGGTCGTCGGCACCCCGGGCCGGCTCCTCGACCTGGTCAAGCAGAAGCACCTCGACCTGTCCAAGGTCGGCGTGCTGGTGCTGGACGAGGCCGACCGCATGCTCGACCTCGGGTTCCTGCCCGACATCGAGCGGATCATCAAGCGGATCCCGGCGCAGCGCCAGACGATGATGTTCTCGGCGACCATGCCGGGCGAGATCGTCGCGCTGTCGCGGCAGTACCTGACCCGGCCCACCAACGTGCGGGCCGAGTCGCACACCGAGTCCGACGCGACGCCGCAGGTCGTCCAGCACGTCTTCCAGGCCCACCAGATGGACAAGCCGGAGATGCTGGCGCGGCTGCTGCAGGCCGAGGGCCGCGGGCTGACGATGATCTTCTGCCAGACCAAGCGGGCCTGCGACCGGGTGGCCGCCGACCTCGCGCAGCGCGGCTTCGACGCCGCCGCCGTGCACGGCGACCTCGGGCAGAGCCAGCGCGAGCGGGCGCTGCGCGCGTTCCGCAACGGCAAGATCGGCGTGCTGGTGGCCACCGACGTGGCGGCCCGCGGGCTCGACGTCGACGACGTCACCCACGTCGTCAACTACGAGTGCCCCGACAGCGCCGACACCTACGTGCACCGCATCGGCCGGACCGGCCGCGCGGGCAAGGAGGGCGTCGCGGTCACGCTGATCGACTGGTCCGACCTCACCCGGTGGAAGCTGATCAACGGTCAGCTCGACCTGCCGTTCGCCGAGCCGCAGGAGACCTACTCGACGTCCCCGCACTTCTTCGAGACGCTCGGCATCCCCGCCGGCACCAAGGGGACGCTGCCGAAGGAGCAGCGGCACGGGCGCGCCGGGCTGGACGCCGAGGAGCTGGAGGACATCGGCGAGACCGGCAAGGTCCGCAGCCACACCCGCGGCGACCGGGACCGGGACCGCGACCGGGAGCGGGAGCGGGAGCGGCCGCGCCGCCGCAAGCGCAACCGGACCCGCACCCGCGCCGGCAAGCCCGTCGAGGCCACCGCGACGGCGACCGGGACGGTCACCGCGGCGGAGGCCGAGACCGCCGCCGGCTCCGCGGCGGACGGCAACGTCGTCGACGCGGTCGCGACCGAGCGCAAGCGCAGCCGCACCCGCCGCCGCACCCGCGCCGGCCAGCCGGCGGCCTCGCAGGCCGAGGCGTCGCAGACGGCCTGATCACCTGGGACGACCGCGAGACCCCCGCCCGGTCTCGCGGTTGTGCTGTGTCCGGGCCCGCTAGCCGCGGGCGCGCCCGCCGGGGCCGCTCCGGCCGCCGCGGCCGTCGCGGCCGTCGCGGAGCTTCAGCGCGGTGCCGGGATGATCGGTGATCAGGACGGCCACGCGCGGGTCGCCGAGGAAGCGCCGCATCACCGGTTCGGCGTTGACCGTCCAGATCATGGCGGGGATGCCGGCGCGGCCGCACTGCCGCAGCACGCCGACGCGGGCCAGCCGGTGGTTCAGCGCGACCATGTCGGCGCCCGCGCGGCGGATCAGCCGCAGCGGCGCGAAGTCGTGCGCGGCGCCGCGCTCCCACAGGTTGCGCCCCACCGACAGGGCCGTCCGCACGCCCGGGAAGCTCTTCTTGATCTCCAGCAGCGAGGTGATCTCGCGGGTGGTGACGACGAACCCGTCCCGCCCGAACGCCTCCACCGCGAGCGCGACGGTCTCGTGCTCGCAGCCGCGCTCCTTGAGGTCGAGATGCCCCTGGGCGCTGCCCGCGATGATCTCCATGGCCTCGCCGACCAGCGGCACGGGCCGGGACGCGAGGTCCTGGATGCGGGCGTAGCTCAGCCGGTTCAGCCGCAGCCCGCCGATCTCGGGATCGTGGTGGACGACGAGGCGCCCGTCGCCCGTCCGCCTGATGTCGATCTCCACGTACTCGGCGCCGGACGCGGCCGCCGCGGCGAGCCCCGTCAGCCCCGCCTCGTCACGGCGGTGCGCGGAGATGGCCGGCTTGGAAGGCACGCTGGCGACGGTACCACCGAAACTTTTTCACCGATGTCCGTCGAGACCCATTGACTAGGCTGGTGCCCTGTGAGTACGCCCCGGTTCCTGAACCTGCCCCCCGGCGTGAGCCGGACGACCGTCGAGACCTCCCGCGGCGCGTTCGCCGCGCTGGAGGCCCTCCCCGGCTCGGGCGTGCCCGAACGCTGGCCCGCGCTGCTCGTCCCCGGGCTGACGGGCAGCAAGGAGGACTTCCTCGGCGTCCTGCAGACCCTCGCCGCGTCCGGCCGCCGCGTCCTCGCGATCGACATGCGCGGCCAGTACGAGTCGATCGGCCCGGACGACGACGCCGCCTACACCCGCGCCGCCCTCGGCGCGGACATCGCGTCCCTGCTGGACGTGCTGGGCCCCGACCCCGTCCACCTCGTGGGGCACTCGTTCGGCGGCCTCGTCTGCCGGGAGACCGTCCTGTCCGGGGCGCTGCCGGCGTCGCTGACGCTGATGAGCTCGGGCCCGGCCGCGGCGACCGGCCAGGCCGCCGCCAAGGCCCGCGCCCTCCGCGACGCCCTCCCCGAGCTCGGCCTCGCGCAGATCTGGGAGCTCGCCCTCGAACCGAACTACCTGGGGCGCGGCGTCCAGGACGAGATCCTGGCGTTCCTGAAGGCCCGCACCGTCGGCAACTCCGCGAGGGGCCTCGCCCGCATGGCCGACGAGCTGCTCACCGCCCCCGACCGCGTCGAGGAGCTCACCAAGCACTGCGCCGACTCCGGGCTGCGCACCCTCGTCCTCTACGGCGAGGACGACGACGTCTGGGAGCCGCCCGTCCAGGCCGCGATGGCGGAGCACCTGAACGCCGCCAAGGTCGTCATCCCCGGCGCCGCCCACTCCCCCGCCTGGGACGCCCCGGAGACCACGGCCGCCGCCCTCCGCACCTTCTGGACAGAGACAGAGCACACTCTCAAGTAGCGGCGGGGCCCGCCTGCACCGAAGGTGTAGAATCCCCGGGTTCTCAGGAAAGCCTGCACGGACGGTTTCATACCGGCCGGCAGGCTTTTCGTCGTTTCTGGGCCGGAATCGAGGGGTCTCGTGGTCGAGTTGTCCGTCCGTCTCGCCGGTGAAGGCGACCGCGCGGTGGTGGAGCGGCTGTGGCTGATGTTCCAGCACGACATGTCGGAGTTCTGGGGCGGGCTGCCGTTCCCCGACGCGACGTTCCGGAGCGAGCGGCTCCAGGCCGCGTTCTCCGGCGCCGATTCGACTGCCTACCTGTTCACCCAGGGTGACCGGCCGGTGGGATTCGCCGTGGTGCGGGGCCTCGCGGAGCAGCGGCGCGTGCTGACCTCGTTCTTCGTCGTGCGGGGAGCGCGCCGCACCGGGATCGGGTTGCGCGCGTTCCAGCAGGTCGTGGGGCGTCATCCCGGCCCGTGGGAGGTCGCCTTCCAGGACGGCAACACCACCGCCGTGCGGTTCTGGCGGCGCGCGGCCGAGACGATCGCACCGGGCGCATGGACGGAAGAGCGCAGGCCGGAGCCGTCACGCCCCGACCTGCCGCCCGACGTATGGATAGCGTTCGCCGTGGACGCCTGAGCCGCCCGGAGCGCCGGTTTCAGGGCGGGTCGAGCAGGACGCCCGGGTTGAGGATCGCGGACGGGTCCAGCGCGCCCTTGGCGGCGCGGAGGGCCGCCGCGAACGGGTCCGGGCGCTGGCGGTCGTACCAGGGGCGGTGGTCGCGGCCGACGGCGTGATGGTGGGTGATCGTGGCGCCGTGGGCGGCTAGGGCGTCCGACACCGCCGCCTTGATCACGTCCCACTGGGCCACGGTCGAGCCCCAGCGCCCGGACGCGTAGACGCCGAAGTAGGGCGCGGGGCCGTCCGGGTAGACGTGGGTGAAGCGGCACGTCACGACGCCCTCGGCGCCGGCCTCGTCCATCGCCTGCCGGGCCGCCGCCAGGACGGCCTCGCGCAGGGCGGGGAAGGCGCCCCAGGTGCACGCCGTCTCGAACGTCTCGACGATCATGCCGTGGGCCGCGAGGGCGTCGCGCTGGTAGGGCATGCGCAGGAACGCGGAGCGCCAGGTGTCGGACGCGTCGCGCTTCGCGCGGGGCTGCGGGCGTCCGCCGTGGTCGCGGCAGAGTTCCAGGGCCCGCTCCAGGGGCGCGTCCACCGGGTGGTCGGCCGACTCGAAGCCCAGGACGAGGACCCCGCCCGGTGAGTCCGTGCCGGCGTTCAGCAGCGCCTCCATGGGGTCGAGGAGTCGGCAGTTCGCCGGGTTCAGCCCGGACTGCGCCAGGGCCCGCGTCGCGGCCACGGCGTCGTCGTAGCCGCCGAAGAGCACGGACGCTCCGGCACGCCAGCGGGGTCGCTCCTGGAGCCGCATCCATGCCTCGGTGATGATGCCGAGGGTTCCCTCCGAACCGAGGAAGAGCCGGTCCGGGGACGGGCCCGCGCCGGAGCCGGGCAGGCGCAGCGACTCGCTCACCCCCGCCGGTGTCACCACCCGCAGGGACTCCACCATCTCGTCGATGTGCGTGAGGACGGTGGCGTAGTGGCCGCCCGAGCGGGTGGCCAGCCAGCCGCCGAGCGTGGAGAACTCGAACGACTGGGGGAAGTGCCGCAAGGTCAGGCCCTGCGGCCGGAGGCGGTCTTCAAGAGACGGCCCGTAGACACCCGCCTGGATGCGGGCCGCCCTGGCGCTGGTGTCGATCTCCACGACATCAGCGAGCCGGCCCAGATCCAGGCTGATCGAGGGCCCGAGGCCACGCGGCTCGACGCCCCCGACGACGGAACTGCCCCCGCCGTAGGGGATGACGGCGATCCCGGCGCCCGCGCACCAGTCGAGGACGTCGACCACGTCGCGTTCGGCGCCGGGCCTGACCACCAGATCAGGGACCTCGCCCAGGTCGCCCAGCAGGTTGCGGACCACGTCCCGGAACGCCTTGCCCCGAGCGTGGCCGAGCCGGTCGGCCGGGTCGTCCGAACACAGATCGGCCAGGGACGACGGCGCGGTGATCCGAGGAGGCCGCACCTCGAGGTCACCGACCGCCGGAGGCGCGTGGTCGGTCAGTTCGGCGCCGGGCAGCAGTGCCGCCACCCGGGCGATCAGCTCCGCGCGTTCCGCGCCCGTGACCGCGTCCTCCACATGTCCCCAGCCCCACCAAGATCGCATGCCCCCATCATCAGGTGAGGTTGAGGCCGCCGTCCACGGCCAGGGTCTGGCCCGTCAGCCAGGTGCTGGACGGGTCGGCCAGCCGGACGATCCAGGCGGCCACCTCGGCGGGGTCGCCGCGGCGGGCCAGCGGGATGCGGGCCGCCTCCCGGCGCCGGCCAGTTCGAGGGCCCAGCTGCGGGTGAGCTGCTCCAGCGCCGCCTTGGACTCGGCGTAGTGGGCGGCGCCGGGGAGCGGGCGGTGCCCGTAGGTGCTGGACACGTTGACGATCGCGCCCTTGGTGTCGCGCAGGTGCGGCAGGGCCGCGCGGGCGAGCAGGCTCGGAGCCGTGACGTTGAGGTCGAACAGGCCCGCGATGCCCTCGGCGGTCGTCTCCGCGAGCGGCATCATCCTGGTGGCACCGGCGTTGTTGACCAGGACGTCCAGCTGGCCCCAGCGGGACACGACGCCGAGCTCGACGCCGTCCTCGACGCGGCCCACGGCGACGACGTCGGCGCCCATGTCGGCCTGCACGGTGCGACCTAGCCGCAAATCTTCACTCTGACCTGGGTGTGTGCCAGGCTGGAAGTGTCCGAGCATGGCGGTGCGGCGGGACCACGGCCCGCCGGCGCTCCGGGCTCTCCCGCGGCGCCGGCCGACGGGGAGGAACCATGCGCAAGGTCGCCGACTGCCGGGAGATGCCGAGCGAGTCCGGCTGCACGCTCACCATCAGCGGCGAGGAGGACGAGGTCGTCCGCGCCGCCACCGAGCACGCGGTCTCGGTGCACGGGCACACCGACACGCCCGAACTGCGGGACGAGATCCGCACCCACCTCAAGAACGAGGAGGTGAGCGTCCACTGACCCACCGCCGGGCCCGGCCTGCGCGGGGGGCGGTGTCGCGGGGCCCGGGAGGTAATGACACACTTACATGAGTTTGTCTCATGGAGGTGTGTGAATGCCCGCGACCGTCCAGCCACCCGAGAGCGTCACCTGGCGCGTCCACCTCGACCGGTCCATGTGGGTCGGCGGGGTGCGCAGCCTCATGCTCCAGGCGCTGCACCCCATGGCGATGTGGGGCGTCTGGCAGAACTCCACCTTCCGTGAGGACCCGTTCGGGCGGCTCCAGCGGACGTCCGACTTCGTGGGGCTCGGCACGTTCGGCAGCCCGGAGGAGGTCGAGAAGGCCGCGTACCGGGTGCGGGAGATCCACCGGAGCCTGCGCATCCTGAACCACGACACCGGCAAGAAGGAGCGGCTCGACCAGCCCGAGCTCCTGCTGTGGGTGCACTGCGCCGAGGTCTACTCCTACCTGGAGGTGGCGCGGCGGGCCGGGCTGCCGCTGACCGGCGCCATGGCCGACCGGTACCTCGACGAGCAGCGCGCGTCGGCGACGCTGGTCGGGCTGCACGCCGAGGACGTCCCCGGCAGCGTCGCCGAGATGGAGGCGTTCTTCGCCGAGATGCGGCCGCGGTTGCGGGTCACCGAGGAGGCGGCGGAGACCGTCCGGTTCCTGATGTGGCCGACGATGCCGGAGAACCTGAAGTTCCTCGCGCCGGGCAAGCCCGGCTACTTCCCGTTCGGCGCGCTCTGCTACTACTCGCTGCCGGACTGGGCGCGCCGGATGTACGGGGCGCTGCCCGAGGTGCCGCAGCCGGCGGTGACGGCCGCGCTCAGGTCGTTCCGGCTCGCGATGAACTCCGTGCCGGAGAAGGTGCACGACTACGCGTTCGCCAAGGACACCCGCGACATGCTCGAACGGGCCCGGCAGCGGCTCGCGGCCGAGGGCTACGACGTCAGCAAGGGCCTGTTCGGGCTCCGCGACCCGCGCCGGTGGCCAAACCGGGAACTCGCCTCGGCCTAGGCGACGTCGACCGGGAGCGCCGCCCACGGCTCCTTGCGCGGGGCGGCCTCCCGGCCCTCCGGGCAGTGCCGCGCGAAGTCGCACCACGAGCACAGGTTGCCCGGACGCGGCGGGAACAGCTCGTCGTAGGGCGCGTGGTCGCCCGGGCGGGGCTTCGGGACGCGGTTGCGGTACGCCTCGTCGGCCGCGGCGGCCTCGGCGGCGATCTGCTCCGCGCGGCGGATGTGCCGGGCCAGCGACTCGTCGGTGTGCTCCCACACCGCGACCTCACCGGACGGCAGATGGTGCAGCTCGACGCGGCGGCAGGGGCGGCGCAGGACGCGGGACGCCGCCACCGCGTAGATCGCCAGGGCGAGGGAGCCGCGCGCGTCGTCGGCGGTGAGCACGTGCCGGCCCGTCTTGTAGTCGACGACGACCAGCTCGGGGCCGCGCGCGTCGAGGCGGTCGATGCGGCCCGAGACGGCGATCCGGTCGGTGCGGGTGGCGACCGTCCGCTCCACCCCGACCGGCTCGTCCGACGGGTCGAGCCCCGCGACGTAGCGCTCGGTCATGTCGCGGGCCCGCTCGCGCCACTGCGCCGACTGCGCCTCGTCGCGGAAGCCGTCCGTCAGCCAGCCCCGGGCGAGCAGCGCCCCGGCGGCCTCGGGCGTGCGCTCCTCAACGGGGAGCCGCCACCAGCCGGCCAGCGCGTTGTGCACGCTCGCGCCGACGCTGTTGTGCGCCCACGGCGGGCCCTTCGGCGGCATCGGACGGTCCAGGTAGGTCATCCGGTACCGGCGTGGGCAGTCCAGCCAGGTGTTCAACCGCGACGGCGTGCACGTGTACAGCCGCTGGGGCATCCCGTCGAAGCCCAGCTGCTCCATGCCCGGCCGCTCAGTCGTCGGACTCGTTGGCGAGCGAGCCCCAGGTCTCCCAGCGGGCGTCCTCGTCGCCGACGGTGGTCTCCTCGCCCTGCGCGGGCAGCACCTTCAGCTCCTTCGGCAGCGGGGTCAGCAGCGCGCCGATCGAGTTGAGCTGCTTGCGCAGGTCCTCGTAGGCGCCGCCGATCGAGCCGGGCCGGCCGCGGTGCAGGGTGTCGCCGGAGAACAGCACGCCGAGCTGCTCGCTGATCACGCAGACGCTGCCGGGCGTGTGGCCCGGGGTGTGCACGATCTCCAGCTGCGCCTCGCCGATCTCGAAGACGCCGCCGTCCTCCAGCCAGATGTCGGGTTCGAGGGAGCGGAGCGCCTTGGCGTCGTCCTCGTCCTCCTCCGCTTTGGCGAGGCGGCCGAAGTAATCGCGCCACAGCAGCCGGTCGGCGCGGTGCATCGCGATCGGGGCCCAGTCGTCCTCGTCCTCCTCCCCGGCGGCGGCGACCTCGAGCACCACGCTGAGGCGGTGCTCGTTGCCGTCGGTCAGGATGACGGCCATGACCTCGCGGTCGCCGACCTCCTTGAGGATGGCCTCGGCGTCGTTCGCCGGGTCGATCACGATGACCTCGTCGTCGTCGCCGACGATGTAGGTGTTGTTATCGACGTCGTACTCGGTGTCGTCCAGGGTGAGCTTCCCCGACGTCACCACCTGTTCGATGCGCGCGTCCACGCAACGCACCCTACCGCGCTTCGCCGCCCCGTTCCGGCACACGGAGATCACCGCCGGACGCGGCCGCGGCGAGCCGCTCGAACGCCTCCGGGGCGGTCGTCTCCGCGCCGAGCCGGTCGCCGGTCAGCGCGCCGTGGTCGTCGCTGGACCCGGTCGCGGCGAGGTCCAGCGCGGCGGCCAGCGCGCGCAGCCGGGCGCGGTCCTCCGGGACGTGGTCGGGGTGGTCGGTCTCGACGCCGGCGAGCCCGGCGGCGGCGAGCCGCTCGATCACCTCGTCGTCGAACACGTAGCCGCGGCGGCGGGCGCGCGGGTGCGCCAGCACGCACACTCCCCCGGCGGCGCGGACGAGCCCGACCGCCCGCTCCGGGTCCATCGCGTAGCGCTCGGCGTAGGCCCGGCCGCCCTGCGCGATCCACCGCGTGGTGAACGCCTCGTCGGTCGTCTTGATCGCGCCGGCCTCGACCATGGCGCGCGCGATGTGCGGGCGCCCGACCGCCTCGCCGCGCGCGAGCGCCCGGACCATGCCCCAGGTGACGTCCACGCCGAGGGCGCGGAGCCGGTCGACCATGGTCCGCGCCCTGATCACCCGGTCGTCGCAGATCCGGGCCAGCTCGGCGGCGAGCGCCGGGTGCTCCGGGTCGAACAGGTAGCCGAGCAGGTGCAGGCTGCGGCCGCCCTCCTGGCAGGACAGCTCGATGCCGGGGACGACCGTCAGGCCGTCCGGCGCGGCGGCGGCCGCCTCGTCCCATCCGGCGACGGTGTCGTGGTCGGTCAGCGCGACGACGTCCAGTCCCCGCGCCCGGGCCCGCCGGACGACCTCGGCGGGCGGCCGGGTGCCGTCGGAGGCGTCGCTGTGGCAGTGCAGGTCGATCCGCATCAGCGGCCCGCCCCTCTCACTCGTCGAGCCGGGGACTGTAGGCGCCGTAGGGCAGATCGATCTCCATGCCCGGTTCGCGCAGGTCGAGGAGGTTCTGGCTCTCCAGCATCAGGACGCCCGCGTCGGCGGGCCACAGCACCGCCCACAGCCAGTTCCCCATCGCCTCTCCGACGTAGACGGCCCGGTCGGGCCGGTCGCCGACCGCCCACATGGGGACCGACCGGCCGCACGTCGCGGCGGGGCCGCTGACGTCGAGCTTCACGTGCGGCGGGCCCCCGTTGAACGCCTCGCCCGGGTCGGAGCCCTCCAGGCCCGCGTAGTGGGCGCCGAGCCCGATGCCGGGCTCCTCGGCGATCAGCAGCATGTCGGCGGGGCCGCGCAGCAGCCCCGGCCCGGACACGGCGACGGCCGTCGCCCGCGCGCCGGAGCGGTCGTCGCCGACCGTGGCGAATCCCGTGACGAGCCAGGCCGGCGGAAGGGGCCAGGGCGTCCAGACCGGGACCCGCGCGTCGCGCAGCACGGCGGCCAGCCCCTCCGGGCCCGGGCGCCGGGACGGCTGCCGCGGCAGCACGGCGCCGTGCACGCCGCAGCTCCAGTCGCTCGACCAGAGGCCCGGCGCGCTCAGCGGACCCGCGCAGCGCGGGCACATGGGCTCCGCCCTCATGGATATCCACACTGCGCGGCCTCGTCCCGCCCCGTCAAGTCGGCGCAGGTCGCCACTGGGAAAAGGGGGGACAAAATGGAGCCATGAGAACACGGTGCGTGGGCGGGATCGTGCGCGACGGCGACGGGCGGCTGCTGCTGGTGCGGCGCGGGCGCCCGCCCGGCGCGGGCCTGTGGTCCGTTCCGGGCGGGCGGGTCGAGCCGGGCGAGGACGACCCGGCCGCGGTCGCGCGGGAGCTGAAGGAGGAGACCGGCCTGGACGTCGCCGTGGGCGCCCTCGCCGGGACGGTCGAGCGCCCCGGGCCGGAGGGCGTCGTGTTCGAGATCCACGACTACGCGGCCACCGTCACGGGCGGGACGCTCCGCGCGGGCGACGACGCCGACGACGTGGCCTGGGTGCGCCCGGACGACCTCGCCGGTCTTCCGCTCACGCCGGGGCTGCTCGACGCGCTGGCCGAGTGGGGCGTCCTCTAGAAGGGCCGGACGGGCCGCTACGGCACCGGCAGCGGCTCGGGTTCCACCGTGGTCGGGACCTCGTCCTCACCCGTGCGCTTCTGCATCCGCATGCGCCGCGCCAGTAGGACCACCACCGCCGCGTAGAGCACCATGGGGACGACGTCCGCCAGGACGACCTGCCAGGGCACGCTGCCCTGCTCCATGTCGAGCTTCCCGACGGCCGCCGGGAGGAGGAACGCCATCAGGTTGTTGAACACGTGCAGGGCGATGCCGGACTCCAGACCGCCCGTCCGCACCGTCATCCACGCCGCGATCGCGCCGAACAGGAAGATGTCGAGGACGCCCCAGCTCGTGTAGCCGTGCCCGGCCGTGAAGAGCGCCGACCCGAGCACGATGCCGGGCCAGGGGGTGCGGAACACCGCGCTGAACGCCCGCCCGACCGGGCCCCTGGCGTTCTCCAGCGTGCACGCGCCGACGGCCTGGAGCAGCCAGCCGCGGAACACGTACTCCTCCGCCGCCGCCTGGAACGGCACCAGCAGGACGATCAGGACCGCCGGGAGCAGGAACTCGCTCCAGCCGACCCAGTGCTCGTCGCCGCCGGACGTGTCGCCCATCGCGATCGCCGCCACGATCGACGTCCCGTAGGACACGACGCAGAAGCCGATCGCCAGGCCGCAGCACACCAGCATCCAGCGCCACCGCAGCCGTCCCGCGACCGACGACAGCGTGCCGGGCCGCCGCCGCTGGACCAGCCACGCCGCCCCGAAGACCACGGGCAGGAACAGGGCGAGCGCCGCCAGGTTGAACACGACGTCGGCGGTGGTGTTGCCGAAGATCGAGTCGGTGTCGGCCGCGGCGGGGTCGGGGGCCTCCCCGGTGACCGCCATCTGGACGACCGCTCCGGCGACCATCAGCCCGAGCATGCCGACCATCCCCACCACGAGGATCGCGATGCTGCCCACCAGCGGGCGCCACCACCGGTGCGCCTCGTTCCGGGCGGCCTGGTGGTAGGGCCTGCCGGGCGGGAGGGCCACCGACCACGACCGCTTGGCGGGCGGCATGCCGTACGCGGGCCCGTAGTACGCGCCGGGCCCGTACGCCCCGTACTGCGGGGCCGGGTACTGGCCGGTGCCGTACGCCTGGCCCCAGCCGTCGGGCTGCGCGGGCGCCCCGGGCCAGTAAGGCATGCCCGGCGCGTAGCCCGGCGCGGCCCCGGCCTCATACGGCTGCTGCTGTACCTGATGCGCAGGCTGTGCCTGATGCGGAGGCTGTGCCTGATGCGCGGGCTGCACCTGCTGCGGAGGCGGCGCCGCGACGGGCGGCTCCGATG
>NZ_VCKZ01000264.1 GCF_005889745.1 Actinomadura geliboluensis | reverse complement strand
GCCCCGCCCCGTACTCTCCTGTACGAAAACTGAATTCCGCAGGACGGAGGAGCCAGGTGCCCCATCGGATCGTGCATATGCTCCGGGCGCGCGGAGCGGGCCGCCGCCCCGTCATGCTCGCGATCGCGGGCGACAGCGCGGCGGGCAAGACGACGCTGACCAGGGGGCTTGTGCAGTGTCTCGGGGCCGACCGGATGACCGCGGTCTGCGTGGACGACTACCACCGCTACGACCGCGCCGAACGGGCCGGCAAGCCGTTCACGGCGCTGCACCCCGACTGCAACCACATCGACGTCATGGAGCAGCACCTCCAGCTGCTGTCGATGGGCGAGCCGATCCTCAAGCCGGTCTACGACCACTCCACGGGCGAGCTCGTCCGGCCGGAACTGGTCGAGCCCCGCGACTTCGTGATCGTCGAGGGCCTGCTGCCGCTGCACACCCGGATGGCGCGGGCCTGCTTCGACATCACCGTCTACCTGGACCCCCCCGAGCCCCTGCGCCACTCCTGGAAGGTCCGCCGCGACTGCGAGAAGCGCGGCTACAGCCCCGAGCAGGTCATGGCCGAGCTGGCCCGCCGCGAGCCGGAGAGCGCCGCCTACATCCGTCCGCAGCGCAAGCACGCCGACATCGTCGTCCGGTTCGCGCCCGTCGCCGGGCGCCTCGACCCGCCCGGCACCCCGCTGTCCGCCGAGCTGCTGCTGCGCCCGACGATCGACCACCCGGAGCTGGCGGACGTCCTGGACGGCGGCGCGGGCGACACCGAGACCGCCCTGCACCTGCGGCTGCACCGCGACACCGACGGCCGCCCCGTCGACGCCCTGCACGTCCACGGCTACGTCTCGCCGGAGGAGTCGCAGGTCGTCAAGAAGGCCATCTGGGAGCGGCTCGGGCCGCGCGCGGGCACCGCGCTCCCCGACCCGGACGCGCTCGGCCGCCTCGGCGACACCGGGACCAGCGACCCGCTCGCGATCACCCAGCTCCTGCTGCTCTACCACCTGCTCGACGCCGACCACCGCCAGGCCGCGTAGCGTGGCGCGGCGGCGGACGGCGGGCTGAAGGCTCCGCGTGCGCGCGGGGAGGCCCCGGGGCTTCGGACCTGTGCCCCGGGCCGCGCGCAGGCGGCCGCCGGGAGGGCGCCCGAGCGGGCGCGCAGGGCGCCCTCCCGGCACTCGTCAGATCTCCGCCCAGGGAATGACCGGGCGGTCGGGCGCGACGACCGCGAGCGACTGGCCGCCGCGGATCCGCTCGTCCGGCTCGGCCGTGAGCCGGAACCGGGCATTGGGGCGGTGCGACTCGCCGACCGCGAGCAGCGTGCTGCCCCGCCGCAGCAGGAAGATCGCCACGTCCACGCGGGACCACTCGCCGGCGTCCTCGGGGACGTCCACCCGGTAGAGGGTGCCGTCGGAGTCGAGCGTGCTGGCGAGGTTGTGGTGGATCGCGGCGACGCCGGGGTTGCGGATCGCGTCCGCCACCACCGCCGGGTCGTCGATGTCGACCGGCTCGATGTCGGCGCTGACCAGGTTCAGCGCCTCGGTGATCTCGGCGCGGCGGCCGCCGTCGCGCAGCCCGGCCAGCAGGTGGACGGGCGGCTCCCCGTGCCGCCGCAGGTAGGCCGACACGCCGAGCATGACGCGGACGGTCTCGTCGTCGGACCGGCCGACCACGAGCACGGTGCGGGCCTTCTCCAGGCACGCCCGCTCGTATGCGGTGCCGTCGTTGGCGACCACGTCGTAGAGGTCGGGGTCGGGGTTCTCGCCCGCCAGCTCCTCCGGCCAGAACAGCACGACGACCGGCGTCTTGGCGTACGCGGGGTCGGCGCGCAGCTGGCCGGTGATCGCGCGCATCGCCTCGCGCTCGTAGCCGATGACCGCCACATGGTCGCGCTTGTGCAGCCGCGCCTGGCCGTTGGCCCGCATCGTCCTGCCCTTCCCCATCCAGAGCGTCAGCTCGGCGAACATCACGAGCCCCGCGGTGAGCCCGGCGACGATGATGATCACGCCGCCGATCCGGCCGCCCGCGGTGGCCGGGGCCAGGTCCCCGTAGCCGGTGGTGGTGCCGCTGACCAGGAAGTACCAGAGGTACTCGTGCGGCTTCTTGATGTCGGCGCCGGGCTCCTCGAACACCGCGATGAGCAGCCAGCCCAGCAGGAACGCCGCGAGCAGCACCAGCGCGGGCGCCCGCCAGCTCCGCCCGGTGATCCGCGTGACCAGGCGCATGAGCACGATCGGCATCCGCGCAGCGTGGCAGCGGACAAATCCCCACGTCAAGCGCAAACCGGTCACAGTCCGGGCGTGCCGACGACCGGACGCGGCCATCCGCCCCGGCGCCGCCAGGTCAGACCGCCGGGCCCCGTTTCAGGACGCGCGACAGGGCCGCCGCAACCTCCTCCGACAGGCCGCCGTCGGACGGCCTCTCGGCACCGGCACCGCCCGGCCCGCCGGCACCGCCCGCGAGGTCGGCACCGGAGCGCACCAGGCCGGCGTCCCCGGGCTCGTCCCGGACGGCGGGACGGGTGTGCCCGCAGTCGCGGCACTCGACCTCGCCGAGCCGGCACACCAGGGCCGCCGACCCGCACGCCGAGCAGCGGTCCAGGTCGTCCGCCCAGTCGCGGCCCGCCTGGCAGCTCGGGCAGACCAGCACCTGGCGCTCCGCCTTGACACCGCGCTTCCACGGGCTCGCGCCGCGCACGGGGTCGGTCTGCCGCGCCCCGCAGCGGTAGCAGGGCATCACACCTCCAGGGGTGCCGGGACCGGTTCCGGCCAGGCCCGCTCGGCCGGGCCGGGACCGGTCCGTCTGCTCAGAGCCCGGCGAGCGCCTCGCGGTACTCGTCGATGTCGCGCGCGTCCGGGATCGCGTTCACGACCCGCCACCGGACCACGCCCTCGGTGTCGATGATGAAGGTGCCGCGCAGCGCCAGGCCCTTGGCCTCGTCGAAGACGCCGTAGCGCCGCGCCGTGCCGCCGTGCGGCCAGAAGTCCGACAGCAGCGGGAACCAGAAGCCCTCCTGGTCCGACCAGGCGCGCAGGGCGAACATCGAGTCGACCGAGACGGCCAGCAGCTGCGCGCCGCTACCGCCGGCGCCGTCGCCCGCGTCCCTGAACTCGTCCCTGAGCCGGGTCAGCTCCCCCGTGCACACCCCGCTGAACGCCAGCGGATAGAACACGAGGACGACGTTCTTCTCGCCGCGGAAGCCCGACAGCCGAACCGGCGTGCCGTGCTGGTCCGCCAGCTCGAAGTCGGGCGCCTCGGCGCCCACGTCCACACCGCCCACGTCGACGGCGCCCGGGCTCGTGCCCGTGCCGTCCGCGTTGACCGACAAGTCCTACCGCCCCGCCTACTTGCGGACCTTGGGCGCGACCAGCCGCGTGCCTGACCACTCCTTGGCGGCGCTGACGCTGCTGGTCTGCGAGAGCCCGGCCGTCTGCGCGGCCTCGCCGATGTCGCTCGGCTCCACGTGGCCGTCCCGGCCCGCCTTGGGCGTCAGGAGCCAGATGTTGCCGCCGCTCGTGAGCGGGACCATCGCGTCGGTCAGGCCCTCGAACAGGTCGCCGTCCTCCTCGCGCCACCACAGCAGCACGATGTCGACCACGTCCTCGTAGTCCTCGTCGACCAGTTCGTTCCCCGTGAGTTCTTCGACGGAGCGACGAAGCTCCTCGTCGACGTCGTCGTCGAAGCCGATCTCCTGCACCACCTGGCCCGCCTTCAGGCCGAGCCGTTCGGCCAGGCTGCGCTCAGACTGCGCCTGACCCGCGGTCGCGCTCACGAAAGTCCTCCCATTGTCGTCAGTCCGCACGGTGCCGTGCACTCTCGATTCCGGCCCCCCGGGACGGGTGGCCCGCCCGCACCTGTGCGGTGTTTGCGGGACAGTCCACACAAGTGAGGGCCTCCAGCGCAAGTGTCTTCCGGGCTTTTGGTCGCCTCATTGGCCCGATTCCCCGTTTCCCGGCGACCTTCTCATCCCTTCAGGAAGGACAAGCGGACCTGGCGGTCGGGGTTGTCCACGTTGAGGTCGACGACGGCGACCGACTGCCAGGTGCCGAGCGCGAGCCGTCCGCCCACGACCGGCAGGGTCGCGTACGGCGGGACGAGGGCGGGCATGACGTGCGACCGCCCGTGCCCCGGCGAGCCGTGCGCGTGCCGCCAGCGGTCGTCCGCCGGCAGCAGGTCGCCCAGGGCGGCCAGCAGGTCGTCGTCGCTGCCCGCGCCCAGCTCCAGGATCGCCACGCCGGCGGTCGCGTGCGGGACGAAGACGTGCAGCAGCCCGTCGCCGCCCTGCTGCGCGGCGAACCGCTCGCATTCGGCCGTGATGTCGTGCACGGTCTCGCTCGTACCGGTGGCCACCCGGACCACGGTGCTCTCCATGGTCCCGTGTCTACCCGATCCGCGGCGTCGGACGCATCCGCGCCGCACGGTGTCGCACCGGCCGGCCGAGACGCTAGTGGAACACCTCCGCTCGCCGCTCGACGACGGCGTCCGGCCCCGGGTACACCAGGCGCGTGTGGCCGTCGTCGAAGCGGATCAGATAGGGCGGGCCGCCGTCCCGGCCGCGCACCTCGACGATCTCACCGATCCGGTCGGGCTGCCCGACGACGTTGCCGTGGACGTGCAGCCGGTCTCCGATCTGTGCGTACATCGCTCTCCCCCAAGCTCGTTCGCCCGCCGCCCGAGCGGGCCGTGCCGGGTCCGCGACGGGCACCTGTTGGCGTTGTTCCCCGCCTCACCCGTTTCCCGCACCCTGACGCGATAAATCACGCAAAATCGGGCCGCCGTCCCCGGGACGGCACCCCGCTGACCGGCGCAAATGGTTACCGGCGGGTAGAGATGCGTTAGCCGTCCTGAACGGCGACGATGGGATCACCAGACGAGCGACCGACAGTCTGCCGGGGACCGGTGGCCTCCCGAGCGGCGGCCACGGGTCTCACCAGCAAAGACGGTAAGGACAGAGGGGACCCCGTGGCTTCCGGACGTCAACGCTTCTCGATCATCAGCGACGGCCTGCCGAGCCAGCTGCCCGACATCAACCCGGACGAAACCCGGGAGTGGCTGGAGTCGCTGGACACGGTCATCAAGACCGAGGGCCGCGGCAGGGCGCGGTACGTCATGCTCCGCCTCCTGGAGCGGGCCCGCGAGCTGCAGGTCGGCGTGCCCGGCCTGCGCAGCACCGACTTCATCAACACCATCCCGCCGGAGCACGAACCCTGGTTCCCCGGCGACGAGCACGTGGAACGGCGCATCCGCGCCTACATCCGGTGGAACGCCGCGATCATGGTGTCGCGCGCCAACCGCCCCGAACTCGGCGTCGGCGGGCACATCGCCACCTACGCCTCCGCCGCCTCCCTCTACGAGGTCGGCTTCAACCACTTCTTCCGCGGCAAGGACCACGGCGAGTCCGGCGACCAGGTGTTCATCCAGGGGCACGCCGCCCCCGGCATCTACGCCCGCGCCTTCCTCGAAGGGCGCCTCCCCGAGGACAAGCTCGACGGGTTCCGCCAGGAGCACTCGCACCCGGGCGGCGGCCTGTCGTCCTACCCGCACCCGCGGCTCATGCCGGACTTCTGGGAGTTCCCCACGGTGTCCATGGGCCTGACCGCGATCGACTCGGTGTACCAGGCGCGGTTCAACCGCTACCTCTACAACCGCAAGATCAAGGACACGTCCCGCTCGCACGTGTGGGCGTTCCTCGGCGACGGCGAGATGGGCGAGCCGGAGTCGCTCGGCGCCATCGGCCTCGCCGCCCGCGAGGAGCTCGACAACCTCACCTTCGTCGTCAACTGCAACCTGCAGCAGCTCGACGGCCCGGTGCGCGGCAACGGCAAGATCATCCAGGAGCTGGAGTCGTTCTTCCGCGGCGCCGGCTGGAACGTCATCAAGGTCATCTGGGGCCGCGACTGGGACCCGCTGCTCGCACAGGACGTCGACGGCGTGCTGGTCAACCAGATGAACACCACGCCCGACGGCCAGTTCCAGACGTTCAGCGTCGAGTCCGGCGAGTACATCCGGGAGAAGTTCTTCGGCGCCGACCCGCGGCTGCGCCGGATCGTCCAGCACCTGTCGGACGACGAGCTGCGCAAGCTGTCGCGCGGCGGGCACGACTACCGCAAGGTGTACGCGGCGTTCAAGGCGGCCCGCGAGCACGTCGGCCAGCCGACCGTGATCCTCGCGCACACGATCAAGGGCTGGACGCTCGGCTCCGACTTCGAGGCCCGCAACGCCACCCACCAGATGAAGAAGCTCACCAAGGCCGAGCTGAAGGAGTTCCGGGACCGGCTCTACCTGGACATCCCCGACTCGGCGCTGGAGGAGCCGCTGCCGCCCTACTACCACCCGGGCGAGGACTCCGACGAGATCCAGTACATGCGCGAGCGCCGCGCCGCGCTCGGCGGCTTCCTGCCGAAGCGCGTCGTCCGCGCCAAGCCGCTCAAGCTGCCGGGCGACCCCGTCTACAGCGAGATGAAGAAGGGCTCCGGCAAGCAGAACGTCGCCACCACCATGGCGTTCGTCCGGCTGCTCAAGGACCTGATCAAGGACGAGAACATCGGCGCCCGGTTCGTCCCGATCGCCCCGGACGAGTACCGCACGTTCGGCATGGACTCGCTGTTCCCCACGTCCAAGATCTACTCGCCGCACGGGCAGACCTACGAGGCCGTGGACCGCAAGCTCCTCCTCTCCTACAAGGAGGCCGAAAGCGGCCAGATGCTCCACGAGGGCATCAGCGAGGCCGGGTCGATGGCATCCACCATCGCCGCGGGCACCGCGTACGCCACCCACGGCGAGCACATGATCCCCGTCTACATCTTCTACTCGATGTTCGGGTTCCAGCGGACCGGCGACCAGATGTGGGCGTTCGGCGACCAGATGGGCCGCGGGTTCCTCCTCGGCGCCACCGCCGGCCGCACCACGCTCACCGGAGAGGGCCTCCAGCACGCCGACGGCCACTCCCCGCTGCTCGCCGCGTCGAACCCCGCCTGCGTCCACTACGACCCGACGTGGGGCTTCGAACTCGGCCACATCGTCCGGGACGCCCTGCGCCGCATGTACGGCTCGTCCGACGAACACCCCAACGGCGAGGACGTCTTCTACTACCTCACCGTCTACAACGAGCCGTACCAGCAGCCCGCCGAACCGGAGGACCTCGACGTCGACGGCCTCCTCAAGGGCCTCTACCGCTACCGGGCGGCGGAGCCGGCCAACGCCGAGGCGCCGCGCGCGAACATCCTCGCGTCGGGCGTCGGCGGCCGGTGGGCCCTGGAGGCCCAGCGCCTCCTCGCCGAGGACTGGGGCGTCGCCGCCGACGTGTGGTCGGCCACCTCGTGGAACGAACTGGCCCGCGAGGCCCGCGCCTGCGACGAGTGGAACCTGCTCAACCCCGAGGCCGAGCAGCGCGTCCCGTACGTCACCCGCACCCTCGACAACGTCGCCGGGCCGATCGTCGCGGTATCGGACTTCACCCGCGCCGTACCCGACCAGATCGCCCCCTGGGTGCACGGCGACTTCACGTCCCTCGGCACCGACGGGTTCGGCTTCTCCGACACCCGCGCCGCCGCCCGCCGCTTCTTCCACGTGGACGCCGCGTCGATCGTCCTCGCGGTCCTGACGAGGCTGGCAAGGCACGGCGACATCAAACCGGAGGCCCTCCCCCAGGCGATCGAGCGCTACCGCCTCAACGCCGAGGTGAGCGACGTCTTCGCAGGCGGCGTGGGCAGCCGCGAGAGCAACACCGGCGGAGACGCCTGATCACCGCATGACACGGTGATTGCGGAGGTGTAGGCCGCAATCGCCGGAAGGGCCCCGAGGGTTCGCCTCGGGGCCCTTCGCGTTCCCAGGTCAGCCGGCCGGGGGCGTGAAGACGCCGAACGTGTTGCCGGACGGGTCCTGCAGGTAGGCGAACGTCAGGCCGCTGACCGTGGTCAGCGCGGGCATGGCGACCTTGCCGCCGCACTTCACCGTCTGCTCGCAGGCGGCCTCGACGTCCTCCACCAGAACCAGGAACATCGCGTGGTTGCGGGAGGCGTCCGGCTCGTGCGAGATGCCGCCGCTCGGCGCGTCGGCCCCCGGGTACCTGACCAGGTCGTAGCCGTCGGCGTCCGGGTCGAGCGTGAACTGCCAGCCGAACATGTCGCCGTAGAAGCGGCGGGCCTCCTCCGGCGCGTCGGTGCCGACCTGGAACCACGTGACGGTGTTGAACGCGGGAACGCTCATCGATCTCCTCCTTCGAACGCTGGCACGAGCGTCCCGGAGCCTCGCGACAACCCCCTGTCGGTGTTTGCGGGAAGGATTCCGCACGGAACCGAGCCCACACGATGGTGCGATCACTCGTCCGTCCGGAACCCATGCCTCGTCCCTGCACAGCCCTATGCGAGGAACTCTCGTAGCGAACGGGGTTCGCGGCCCAGGATGTCGGCCACGGTCGTGGTGGCGCTCGCCCAGCGTCCGTCGCCGATCTGCGACATGAGTTCGGCCAGGTCACGGGCCGCTTGGGCGGGCATGCCGCGCTTCTCCAGGTGGACGGCGGCCTCCTCGACCGTCAGGTCCACGTAACGCACGGGCCGGCCGAATGCCCGGGTGAGTTCGGCGGCGACCTCGTCATGGGTGGGCGCCACCGGCCCGGTGAGCTCGTACGTGGCGTCGGCCCCGACGGGGCGCGTGAGCAACGCGGCCGCGACCGCCGCGATGTCGCGCGCGTCGATGTAGCCGACCTTGCCTCTGCCGTACGAGCCGAAGATCCGTCCCTCCTCGTCGACGTCGCCCGCGAGGTTCTGCATGAAGCCGACCGGCGCCAGGATCGACCACGGCACCCCCGACGCCTTGAGATGCGCGTCGACCTGCCCGTGCATGCCGAACCCGAGCAGGCTCGCCGACGACACGCCGCGCACGGAGACGGTCACCACCTGCGCAACGTCCGCGGCCCTCGCGTGGTCGATGACCGCCTTGTGCGCGCGCACGAAACCCGGCCACAGCCCACTGTTGAGAAAGAGCCTGTCACCCGGTTCGAGCGGGATGCTCGTCGGCCGCTCCAGGTCGCCGACCACGTAGTCGCAGCCCAGTTCCTCGCCCTGCTCCGCGCGCCGCACCACGGCTCGCGCCGCGCCGCCGAGCTCCTCGATCAGCGCACGCCCGATCGTGCCCGTCGCACCCGTCACCACGATCATCGCAACCCCCTAAGCGGAATGTCGGATTCCGGTTATAGACTAAGCGGAAGCCTGTCGTCCAGTTCGAGGGAGTCCGATGCGCGCCGATGCCCGCCGCAACCGGGACAAGATCCTGGAGGCCGCACGCGACGCGGTGGCCGAGCGCGGCGCGGATGCCCCGATGGAGCTGATCGCCCGCCGCGCCGGCGTCGGCGTCGGCACGCTCTACCGCCGCTTTCCCGACCGCGGGGTGCTGCTCGCCGCCCTCGCGGAGCAGTACGTCCACGAGCTCATGGACGACCTCGACCGCACCGTGGCGGCCGAACCTGACGCGTGGTCGGCCATTCGCGCCTTCGTCCTCTACAGCGTGGAGAAGGGTCGCGGCGCCATCGCGGCCGCGCTGGCCGGGACGTCCACGCCGGAGGCGAGGCAGTCGCTCGTGCAGCGAGTCGATGAATTGGTGCGGCAGGCGCAGGCGGACGGTGCGATGCGTTCAGACGTCGGCACCGACGACCTCATGGAGTTGCTCAGCGTGTTCGCCTGCCACCCGGGCATCATCCCGGAGCGCTTCCTGCCCCTCATCCTCGACGGCCTAGACCGGCGACACCCCGGCCACCCCAGTAGGTGACCGGGGCGGACCACCCGGCGGACCAGCGGGCGTCACCCAGACACACCGGCTGAGCGCAGTCATCGGCGCCCCATCCTCGGCACGGACGGCGACTACGACGCAGGCCACCCTCGCCGCAGCCGCCGCACGCCTGCTCATCCCCCAACTCGTCCCGGGACGGCCGGACGAGCGTCCATGAGCGGCGCCGGGTCGTCGGCGAAGAAGCGGACCGTCCGGACGTCGGCCCGCCGCCCCAGAGGCCGGACGACCTGGATCGGCTCACGCAACTCGACCACCACGTTCGTCTGGGACGCCACCGCCACCGCGAGCCGGTCGTCCAGCACCTTGACCATGCCGCTCTCGTTGTAGTTCCGGACGATCCGCAGCGAGGAGATCTGCGCGCGGGGGATGCGCAGGTCGAAGAACGCCCCGTACCGGACGCGCAGTTCCTCGTCCGACAGCACATGCGGCCGCGTCACGCACGCCGCGATGACCGCCAGCACGATCAGGATCGAATACAGATCGATCACCAGGAAGGCCACCCGCAACCCCTCGGGAGCGTCGATGGCCCGCAGCAGCAGCTCCACGCCCACGACCTCGACGACCATCGCGAAGAGGAACCCCGCCTGAAGGCCGAGCTGCGCACCCGAATACGGGACGCCGACCGTGCCCTGCGGCACCCCATGCCTCCGGCGCGCGACGAGCAGCACCAGGCTGACCATGCCTTTCGCGTCGAACGCCACGATCCTGCGCAGCCTCTCGGGCACCAGGCGTCCGACGCCCCGAAACGCGGCTGGCCAATCGGCGCCGCCCCGCCGCGCCTCGGCGACCAACTGGCCTGCGGCGACAAGCTGCAAGAGAAGCATCAGCGCCACGATCACCTTCACGACCGTGACCACCGGACCGGGCACCGGGACACCCGACGCAGCCAACACCAGGACGACCAGCTCGGCAGGCGCCGCCACGAACAGTGCAGCGCGGGCGACCCTCAGCATGTCCGCTCCTTCAGGATCGTCACCAGTTGCTTGAACACCTCGCGCTGAGCGGGCGCCATCTCCTCCAGCCATGCGCCGTCCAGCCGTTGCCGCGCCATCAGCGCCGCCATCTCTTCCGGGATCTGGTCGGCCAGGTCCTCGGCGATCTCGGCGACGCGCGGATCGTCCGGCGGGGCGTCCGCGATCTCATCCAGCCGCGCGTAGGTCCCGGCGATGCGTTCGCGCGCCTCGGGACCGGTGAAGGACCGCATCATCCCGGCGAACCAGGCCCGCTCCCCTTCCCCGACCGCCGTGTCGACGAGCGCGAGCAGCTCCCGGTCGAACTCGGCGAACCGCGACCCTCGCGGCAGGTCTCGCAGGACGTCCGCCATCTCGGGCGAGACGGCCGAATCGGGCCGCAGCTCCGCCTCTTCCAGCAGCCCGGCGAGCCGGGCCCGCCGCGCCCCGATGGCCTCCTGCTGCCGCGCCAGGTCGGCGTCGAGTTCGAGCAGCACCTCCCGCAGGTCACGCCCGCGCTCATCGGCGAGGACGTCCCGAATCTCGTCCAGCGCCAGCCCGAGCTCCACGAGCCTCCGAACCCGCGCGAGCGCCACCGCGTCCCGCAGCCGGTACTCCCGATAGCCGTTGGCGAGCCGCTCAGGCTCCGGCAGCAGGCCGAGATGGTGGTAGTGCCGCACGGTCCTGGTCGAAACTCCGACCAGCGCGGCGAGTTCACCGATTCGCATGGCCCCATTACAAACGTTGACGCAACGTCAAGGTCAACCACGCCGACACCCTCCCGGCGATCCGCCCGCCCTCAGCACACCGACGCAGGTCAGCGCACCAGGGCCCAAAACCGAGCTCTCCGACATAGTCGGCAGGCCCGGCGCGTCCTCGGGTCGCTGGGTGAGTTGGTGAGCAGCCTCAGCGGCCAGCTGTGGCGCCTGCCGATCACGCGGCCTACGTCCAAGACGGCGACCCCCAGCGGCGAGGCGCCATTGGCCCCGCGTAGGCGCAGCGACCAGCGCCGACGCGGGCCTGCGGCCACGCAACCCTGAGCCCGCACAGTAGACAGCCAAGCCGGGCCCACAAACCCCAAACCTGCGCCAATCGGGCAAGCCTGGGTCTGGGACGCGGGTGCGTGATCACGCGAACCGGAGCCAGGACAGCGGGCGCCGGGGCGAGGGTGCCATCGGACCTGCGAGGGAGGACAGCCGACGCGGGCCCGGACCTGCAGTCAGACACCTCAGCGCGCGCGATAAGCGGCCAGGCTGAGCCCACCAATCCCCAGCGCCCACGCCGACGAGCCGGGCCTGGATCCGGGCGCGGATGCGCGATCAGGCGACCTGGGACCAGGACGGCAGACGCCCGGGGCAAGGGTGCCCCAGGCCCGCGAGGGAGGAGCGGCCGATGCGGACGCGGACCTGCAGTCACTCAAGGTTCAGCCCGCCCACCAGCGGCCAGGCTGAACCCACCGCCTCCAACACCCTCGCCAATGGGACGGCCCTGAGTTCGGGGCGCGGGGCACAGTCATGCGGCCTGAGCCAAGGTGACGGGCGCCCTGGGAAAAAGTGGTGCCTCGCCCCACGCGAGAGGAACAGCCGATGCGGACGCGGGCCTGCGGTCACGCAACCTTTGGCCCGCACGGTGGGCCAGGCCAGGCCCACAAACCCCAGACCAGCGCCCATGGGACCGGCCTGGGGCCAGGGCGTGGGTGCGCGGTCATACGGCCCAAGCCAAGGTGGTGGGCGGCCGGGGCGAGCGTGCCGCCGGACACGCGTGGGTGGAACGATCGGCACGAACACGAACCTGCGGTCACTCAAGCACGGAAGACAGCCAAGCCGGGCCCACGAACCCCAAACCCGCACCGACAGTCGGCCAGGCTTGGGCCGCGGGTGCGTGATCGCGCGGACTGGAGGCAGGGCGGCGGACGCCCCAAGCGAGGATGCCACCGGACCCGCACGGATGGAGCGGCTGGCGCGGGCACAGCCCTGCTGTCACGCAGCCTTCAGCGCGCGATAGGCGGCCAGGCTGAGCCACCGGCCCCAGCGTCCGCGCCAATGGGACGGGCCTGGGGTCGGGGCGCGGATGCCTGATCACGCGGCCTGGGACCAAGGCCGCAGACACCCGGGCGAGGGTGTCATCAGGCCCGCGCAGGAGGAGCGGCCGAGGCGGGCATGGATCTGTGGTCACGCACCTCTTCAGCCCGCACGGCAGACGGCCAAGCCGGGCCACAAACCCCGCCACTCACTGACGGGGCCTGGAGCCGAGGCGCGGGTGCGTGATACTGCGGTCCGGGGCCGAGGTGGTGGGCGGCCGGGGCGAGCGTGCCGCCGGACCCGCGTGGATGGTCCGATCAGCACGGACACGAACCTGCGGTCACGCAACCTTCGGCCCGTACGGAAGGCAGCCAAACCGGGCCCGCCAAACCCTAACCCGCACCGGCAGGGCGGCCGGCCTGTGGCTGGGACGCGTGATCATGCGGACTGGAGCCAGGACGGACGGGCGCCCAGAGCGCGGATGCCACCGGCCCCTCATCGGTGGAACGGCTGGCGCGGGCACGAACCTACAGTCACACAGCCTTCAGCGCGCACGATAGGCACTAAGCCGAGCCCACCAGCGCACGCGCCGACGAGCCGGGCCCGGGTCCGGGGCGCGGATGTGCGGTCACGCAGCCTGGAGCCAGGAAGGCGGACGCTTGGGGGCAAGGATGCCACCGGCCCCTCATAGGTGGAGCTGCCCGCATGGGCACGCACCTACGGTCACGCAGCCTTCGGCCCGCGCGATAGGCACCCAAGCTGAGCCCATCGACCCCAGCGCCCGTGCCGACAAGCCGGGCCTGAGTCCGGGGCGCGGGTGCACGGCCTTGAACCAAGGTGGCGGACGCCCCGGACCCGCGAGGGTAGAGCGGTCGGTGCAAGCGCGGCCTGTGGTCACACGACCTCGAGAG
>NZ_VCKZ01000732.1 GCF_005889745.1 Actinomadura geliboluensis | reverse complement strand
GGACTTTCAATGGCTGAGTCAAGCCGCCTGGGCGACCGGCGCGGAGGAGGTGAAGCACCGGTCGTCGCGCAGCAGGGCCCACAGCACGTCGATTCGGCGTCTGGCCAGCGCCATCAGCGCGTTCTGATGTTTCTTCCCCTCGGCTCGCTTGCGCCGGTAGTAGTCGCGGTTCGGTCCGTGGGTCTTCAGGCTGGACAGGGCGGACAGGTAGAACACGCGGCGCAGGCGCCGGTGGTAGCGCTTGGGGCGGTGCAGGTTGCCGGTGATGCGTCCGGAGTCGCGGGGCACGGGCGCGAGTCCGGCGTAGGCGGCCAGGTGGGCGCTGTCGCGGAAGGTGGACAGGTCGCCGACCGCGATGACGAACTCGGCGCCGAGCTGGGGGCCCATGCCGGGCATGCTCAAGATCACTTCAGCTTGCGGGTGCCGGGCGAAGGTGTCGCGGATCTGGCCGTCGAGGTCTTTCAGGCGGTCCCGCAGGCGCAGCAGGTCGGCGGCGATCTGGCTGATCAGGCGTGCGGCGATGTCCTGGCCGGGCAGCACGACGGTCTGGGACTTGGCCGCGGCAACGGCCCGCTCGGCGATCTCCTCGGCCCGCCGCACGCCGTGTTTGCGCAGGTGGGCGGTGATGCGGGTGAGGCCGGCGCGGCGGAGGGCCTGCGGTGTCTGGTAGCGCTCGACCAGGACCAGCGCGGCCCGGGTGGCGAAGTCGAACTCGCGCTCCAGCGCGGGGAAGATCCCCGACAGCAGATCCCGCAACCGGCTCACCGAGCGCACCCAGTCGGCGTTGACGTCGGCGCGGCGGCCGGTGAGCAGCGCCAGCTCGGCCACCAGTTCCGGCTGCGGCCGGGCCGGCAGGAAGTCGCGGCGCATCCGGGCGGTGTTGGCGATGGTGACGGCGTCCTTGGCGTCGGTCTTGGCCTCGCCGGAGAAGGCGCCGGCCATCCGGTTGACGGTGCGGCCGGGAACGTAGACCACGTCCTGCCCGGCCGCGGTCAGCAGCGCCAGCAGCAGCGCGGAGGTGCGGGAGGTCAGGTCCACCGCCCACGCCACACGCACGCCGGCGGCCGTGACCATGGTGATCGCCTTCTCCACCGCCGCCTGGTCGTTGGGGACGCGTTCGGACCAGACCACCTCACCGACCGCGTCGACCACGGCCAGGTGGTGGTGCGTCTTGCCCGCGTCGATACCGGCCCACAGCGGCCCGTCGGTCCCTGCCAGGGGGTTGCTGCCCATGTCGCCTCGTTCTGTCCAAGGGGGCGAGATCCCGGGAACCCGCAGGTCACTCCGCCGGCAGGTCCTTAGACAGCGACGATTCGCAGATTTCAATCAGCGGCCGGAGAACCCGGAGGAGCCGGGCGGCCAGTCCTTTCGGGCCACCTCACGGCAGACACCCCATCAGCCACACCCGGCTCCTCTGGGCGCCGGAACCTCAGTTCCAACACCAACAACCCTAAGG
>NZ_VCKZ01000731.1 GCF_005889745.1 Actinomadura geliboluensis | reverse complement strand
GGAATCTCAGTGACCATGTCAAGCCGCGATAGCGCTGACCTGCGATGGCGGGATCGGGCTGAAGGTTCGGTTGTCGCGCAGCAGAGCCCACAGGACGTCGACCATGCGTCGAGCCAGGGCGAGTAGGGCCTGGGTATGGATCTTGTTTTCGTCGCGTTTGCGCTGGTAGAAGACCTTCGAGGGCCCGTTGGTTCGGAGGCTGGACAGCGCCATCATGTAGAAGACGTTGCGCAGTGGCCGGTGGTAGCGCTTGGGTCGGTGGTTGTTGCCGGTGACGCGGCCGGAGTCGCGCGGGACGGGCACCAGGCCCGCGTAGGACGCCAGCCGGCCGGAGCTGGCGAACGCTTCCAGGGGGCGGCCGTCGGTGGCGACCAGGAACTGGGCGCCCAGGATGGGGCCCATGCCGGGCAGGCTCTCGATGATGTGGGCCTGGGGGTGGTCGCGGAACCGGCTGGTGAGCAGCCTGTCGGTGTCCTTGATCTCCCGGTCGACGTCCAGCAGTTGCCGGGCCAGCCTCTTGACCAGCAGCGCGGTGGTCGTCTCGCCGGGCAGCGCGACGGTCTGCTCCTGAGCGGCCTGGACGGCGGTGTCGGCCATCTTGTCGATGCCCTTGGCCCAGGCGCCCTGCTCGCGCAGGTAGTCGGCCACCCCGCCGGGCCCGGCCCTGCGGATCTCAGCGGGAGTGCAGAACCCGGTGAGCAGGATCAACGCCGACCGGGTGGAGTAGTCGAAGGCCGCTTCCAGCGCCGGGAAGACGCTGGTCAGCAGGGCGCGAAGCCGGTTGACGCCGCGCACCCAGTCGGCCATGACATCGGCCCGGTAAGAGGTGAGCCGGGTCAGCTCGACCACCAACTCGTCAGTGGCGGTCAGCTCGGTCAGGTCGCTGCGCATCCGGGCGGTGTCGGCGATGATCCGGGCGTCCTTCGCGTCGGTCTTGCCCTCGCCGCGGAACACCCCGGCCATGCCGTGCACGACCCGGCCGGGCACGTAGACGACCTTCTCACCTCGGGTCAGCAGGAGCGCCAGCAGCAGGGCTGCGGGCGGGCTGACCAGGTCCACCGCCCATCGCACCTCACCGGAGGTCTTGGCGGCGCGGTCGATCAGCTCCTCGATCTGCCGCTCGCCGTTGCCGACCTTCACCGACCACAGCCGCTTGCCGGTCGCGTCGATCGCCGCTGCGTGGTGGCTGGTCTTGCCCGCGTCGATCCCGACCCACACCACATCCGTGGCCGCCATGCGGGCCACCTTCCCGTTCTCGCAGGTACAGCCCGTGGACGACCCCGCCATCAGGTCCCTAAACAGCGACGGTTCGCATCAGATCTCAGTCAGCGGCCAGGGCGTCCAGGGCGACGAGGCGGCCATTCCTTTCAAGCCACAACAGCGGCAAACAACCATCAGCCACACCCCGTCGCCCTGGGCATCCAGAGCGACTCACTCCAGACAAAACGATCTTAGGG
>NZ_VCKZ01000026.1 GCF_005889745.1 Actinomadura geliboluensis | reverse complement strand
CGCCGGTCGCGACGTCGCCGGACGGGACGCCGCCGAGCAGGACGCCGGACGCGCCGAGATCCTCAAGGCGCTCGTCCTGCGGGCGCGGGACGGTGACGCCGAGGCGTTCGGCTCCCTCTACGACCACTACGTCGAGCTGGTCTACCGGTACGTCTACTACCGGGTCGGGTCGCACTCGCTCACCGAAGACCTCACCAGCGAGACGTTCCTGCGCGCGCTGCGCCGGATCTGCGACTTCCACTGGCAGGGCAAGGACTTCGGGGCCTGGCTCGTCACGATCGCCCGGAACCTGGTCGCCGACCACTTCAAGTCCGGCCGCTACCGGCTGGAGGTCTGCACCGCCGAGCTGGTCGAGCCCGACCGGCACCAGGAGGGGCCCGAGCGCGCCGTCCTGGACTCGATGACCAACCGGACGCTGCTGCAGGCCGTCCGGCGGCTGGGGTCGGAGCAGCAGGAGTGCATCGTCCTGCGGTTCCTGCACGGGCTGTCGGTCGCCGAGACCGCGCTGATCATGGGCAAGAAGACGGGCGCGATCAAGGCGCTGCAGTACCGGGCCGTCCGGTCCCTGGGCCGGATGCTCCCCGACGACCTGCGCCGATAACCGCCCGTTCCCCGCCCGTTATTGGATTGATCGTCTATTCGCGGCACGGCCGTAACCCGCCGCGCCGTCCGATCGTTTGTGCGGGCAGGAGAGCGTTCACGCCTGGACTCCAGAAGGAGAGCCAGTGAGAACCAGGCGAGGGAAGATCATCGAGCAAGGGAACGCGCTTGCCCGGTTGCGGGCGAGCGACGCCGGGCCCGACCCGCGGTTCCGTGCCGTGCTGCGCGAGCGGCTCGTCGCGGCCGCGGGCGACCGGAGTGACGGCCGTCCCAATCACGGGCGAGGCGACGGTCCGAGGGAGGCGGTTGATTGAACATATTTCATCCGGCCCGTCCGTGATGGCGTGGCTGGGGCAGGTCGACCGAGGATGAAATTTGTTCACTAAGCTCGGCCCATGCGGCAGACACGGCAGCGGTCGTTTCGGCAAGGCCCGCTCTCGCGGGGCTCGTTCTGGCAGTGGCCGTTCTGGCAGCGGGGCAAGGACGAAGATCATGTGAGTGCAGGAGAGGCCGCCGCGGCGGCCGCGGCCGAGCACGAGCCGCTGCCCGAGCCCGACCCCGCCGCGGCGGCGTTCTTCGACGTCGACAACACGATGATGCGCGGCGCGTCCATCTACTACTTCGCGCGGGGGCTCGCCGCCCGCAAGCTGTTCACGATGCGCGACCTCGCGATGTTCGCCTGGGGGCAGGCCGCGTTCCGGCTGCGCGGCAGCGAGAACTCCGAGCACATCGGCAGCGCGAAGGAGGCCGCGCTCGCCTTCGTCGCCGGGCAGCGGGTCGACAAGATCGTCCGGCTGAGCGAGGAGATCTACGACGAGGTGATGGCGGACCGCATCTGGCACGGCACCCGCACCCTCGCCCTCGGGCACCTGGACGCGGGCCAGCAGGTCTGGCTCGTCACCGCGACGCCCGTCGAGGTGGCCCGCACGATCGCGCACCGCCTCGGCCTCACCGGCGCGCTCGGCACCGTCGCCGAGACCCGCGAGGGCGTCTACACGGGCCGGCTCGTCGGCAACCTGCTGCACGGCCCGGCCAAGTCGGAGGCCGTCCGCGCGCTCGCCGCCCGGGAGGGCCTCGACCTCGCCCGCTGCTCCGCCTACAGCGACTCGATCAACGACCTGCCGATGCTGACCGCCGTCGGCCACCCGCACGCCGTCAACCCCGACGCCGAGCTGCGCGCCCACGCCCGCGACCACGGCTGGCCGATCCACGACTTCCGCACCGGCCGCAAGGTCACCATGATCGCCCTGCCCGCCGCAGCGGGCGCCGGCGCCCTCGCCGGCGGCGTCGCCGCCGGCGTGGCCCTGCGCCGCCACTACCGCGCCTGACCCGCGCCCTCCCCGTCCGCGCCCGGGGCGGGAAGTCGAGACCTATCGCGTTTTTCGGGTACGTCCTACGCTGTCCCCGTGGAACTGACGTTGCTGTCGCGGGTCGCCTGCCGGGGGCGGGACGTCACGAGCCCACGGGTGCGGGGGCTGCTCGCGCTGCTGGCCGCCGAAGCGCGGGGCGGTGCGTCCGTTGCACGGCTGGTCGAAGGGCTTTGGGCGGACGATCGTCCAGAAAACCCGGCCAAGGCGCTCCAGGTCGTGGTGTCGCGCGCGCGGTCGCAGCTAGGCGTGGACGTCATCGAGAGCACGCCCACCGGGTACCGGCTGGGGCTCGACGAGTCCGAGGTGGACGCGTGCGCCGTGCTGCTCGCTGCGGAGGCGAGTGCACAGGCCGCCAGGGACGGGAACCACGCAGCAGCGCTGGCGCATGCGGAGGAAGGGCTCGCACTGTGGGACGGGCCGCCGACACCGGATGAAGGCAGCGACCCCCTCTCCGTGTTGCGGGCCGAGCGCACCTCGACCTACGGGACGCTGCGCCGTGCGCGCGCGCTTGCGCTGGCCCGGCTCGGACGGCATCAGGAGGGATTCGACGCGCTGCGCGCTGTCGCGCACGAGTACCCGCGCGACGAAGAGGTCCTCGCCGAGCTGCTGCGATGCGAAGCCGCGACGGCGGGGCCGTCCGCCGCGCTGGCCCGCTACGAGACCTACCGGCGCTCGCTGCGCGACTCGCTCGGGACAGACCCCGGCGCGGCCCTGCAAGGCGTCCAGGAGGACCTGCTGCGCGACGAGGCCCCGGTGGTCCGGCGCGGTGTCGCGCACGAGCCGAACCCGCTGCTCGGCCGCGACGGCGACCTCGCCGCCGTCCTGGAGCTGCTGCGCACGTCCCGCGTCACCTCGATCGTGGGCACGGGCGGGCTCGGCAAGACGCGGCTGGCGCACGCGGTGGCGCGGGACGCGCCGCAGCGCGCGGTGCACGTCGTCACGCTGGCCGGCGTCGCGCGGGACGGGGACGTGGAGGGCGAGGTCGCGTCGGTGCTCGGCGTCGGCGAGGCCCGGCGGGCGCCGCGCCGCCCCGGCGGGACGCTCCCCGGGATCGTGGACGCGCTCGGCCCCGGCCCGGTCCTGCTCGTCCTGGACAACTGCGAGCACGTCGTCGACGGCGTCGCCGCCCTGGTCGGCGCCCTGGTGTCGATGACGCGGGACGTGCGGGTGCTGGCCACCAGCCGCGCGCCGCTGGGCCTGTCGTCGGAGTCGGTGTACCCGCTGCCCGCGCTCGGCCTGGACGCGGCGGTCGAGCTGTTCCGGCAGCGGGCCTCGGCCGCGCGTCCCGGCGTGCGCCTGGCGCCCGGCACCGTCGAGGAGCTGTGCCGGCACCTCGACGGGCTGCCGCTCGCGGTGGAGCTGGCGGCGGCGCGCGTCCGGGTCATGTCGGTGCCGGAGATCGCCCGCGGGCTGGACGACCGGTTCGCGCTGCTGCGCGGGAACGCCCGCGACGCGCCGTCCCGGCACCGGACGATGCACGCCGTCGTCGACTGGAGCTGGGCCCTGCTGTCGCCGTCCCGGCGCGCCGCGATGCGGGCGCTGTCGATCTTCTCCGGCGGCTTCACCCTGGACGCGGCCCGCCACCTGCTGGACGGCGACGCGCTCGACGTCCTGGACGACCTCGTCGGCCAATCGCTGCTCGCCACGGCCGAGGACGGCGCGGGCACGCGGTTCCTGATGCTGGAGAGCGTCCGCGAGTTCAGCGCGTCCCACCGCGAGGCCGAAGGGGAGACGGAGCGCGCGGTGGACGGGCTGCTCGCCTGGGCGCGCGAGTTCGGCGCGGCGCACCACGAGGAGCTGTTCGGGGCCGATCCCGTCGCGCCGCTGGACCGCGTCCGCGCCGAGCAGGACAACCTCCTCCAGGCGCTCCGGCACGGGCTCGCCCGGCGGGACGGCCCCGCGGTCGCGGCGGCCACGGCGGTGCTGGGCGGCCTGTGGACGCTGGAGTCCGCCTTCAGCCGGATGATCACGGTGGTGGAGGAGACCGCCGGCGTGCTGAGCCGGTTCCGCCCCGGCCCGCGGGACGTCGGCGTCACCCGGACGGCGCTGGCGCTGAGCGTCCTCACCACGGTCATGCTGAAGGGGCCGCGGGTCACCCGCGCGCTCGTCGCGCTGCGCCGGCTCCCGCCCGTGCAGCCGGACGGCCTCGTCCGGGCGCTGGCGGTCCTGGTCGGGTCGGCGCCCGAGATCCTGGGCCCCGACTGCGCGGCGCTCGACCGGATGCGCGCCGGCGACCGGCCGCTGCTCGCGGCCCTCGCGGACTGCGTCACCGGCTACATCCGCGAGCACGAGGGCGACCTGCCGGGCGCGCTGGAGGCCACCGAGGCGATGGCGGAGGCGGCGGAGACCGCCCCCTCGCCCTGGCTGCGGCTGATCGCCCACTCGCGGCTCAGCGAGCTGCTGATGCAGGTCGACCGGCCGGCGGAGGCCGCGCACCACCTGCGGGCCTCGCTGGACTTCCTCGACCGCTACGGCTGGCCCGACATGTTCGGGCTGCTGTGGGCGCTCGCGGCCGTCCACCTCCACCTCGGCCGGCTCGACGAGGCGGAGCGGCTGCTGGAGCAGTCCATCTCCGAGGGTCCCTACGACTCGCCGGGCATGGCCACCTTCAGCCTCGGCGCGCGCGCGGAGATCGCGTTCGGGCGCGGCGACGCCGAGACGGGCCTGCGCCTGTGGCGGGAGGCGGCGTCGCGCCTCGCGGACGAGGAACTCCCCGCCCCCGCGCTCGGCCTCGACCCGTGGACGGTGGACACCCACTGCGTCACCGTCGTCGCCCACGCGCGGCACGGGCGGCTCGGCCTCGTCCAAGACCTCGCCGAAGGGCTGCCCGGCAAGCTGTCCGCGCTGCTGGCCGAGGCGGCGCACCCGCTGCCGCCCGCCGTCATGGACCTGCCCATCTGCGGCGCGCTCCTGCTGGCCCTCGCCATGATCGACGAGGACCGGACCCGCGCCGCGCGCCGGATCGCGCTGGCGGAGCGGATGCACTTCAGCCGGTCCTTCCAGCCGACCATGTCCCCCGCCGCCGCCCGCCGCGCCGCCCTCGACGCCGACGAGCCGGCGTACCGCGCCGCGGCGGCGGAGTACGCCGGCCTCTCCCGGGAGGGCCTCTGGAACGCCGCGCGGGCGCTCGCTACCGAGGCGCCTTCCGGTTGAACAGCACCTTCGACGCCGTGTAGCCGGCCACGGCGAGCCCCGCGCACCAGGCCGCGGCCGCCGTCGCGTCGGCCCCGTCCGGCGACGTGGTCAGCAGGCCGCGCAGCGTCTCGTTGATCGGCGTGAACGGCTGGTACTCGGCGAACCACCGCACCCCGGCCGGCATCGACTCCGGCGGGACGATCGCGCTGCCGAAGAACGGCAGGAACTGCACGATCATCGGCGTGTTGCTCGCGCCCTCGGGGTTCTTCGCCAGCAGCCCGAGCATGACGCCCACCCACGTCAGCGCGAACGTGAGCGCCACCAGCAGCCCCGCCGCGGCGAGCCAGTCGAGGACGCTCCCGCTCGCCCGGAACCCCATCGCGACGGCCACGCCGACGACCGCGACCGTGCTCAGCAGCGTCTGGACCATGCTGCCGATCACGTGGCCGGTCAGCAGGGAGGCCCGCGCGATGCCGAGCGTCCGGAACCGGTCCACGATGCCCTCGGTCATGTCGACGCACACCGAGACCGACGTCTGCAGGCACCCGGACGCGATCCCCATCAGGATGATCCCCGGCGCCACGTAGTTGATGTAGTCGCCCTTGGCGGCGCCGCCGACGCCGTCCCCGAGCACGTTCCCGAACACGCCGACGAACAGCACCATGATGAAGATCGGCATCATCATGCCCGCGAGCGTCAGGGACGGGTACCGCAGCGCGTGCCGCAGGTTGCGGCGCAGCATCGTCGCGGAGTCGGTCATCGCCAGTGCGAGCGCGCTCATCGTGCGACCTGCTCCTTCTGCTCCTTCTGCTCCTTCTGGCCGGTGAGGGCGAGGAACACGTCGTCCAGGTCGGGGGTGTGCACGGACAGCTCGCCGACCTCGACGGCCGCGTCCTCCAGCCGCCCGAGCAGCGCCCGCAACGACCGGACGCCGCCGTCGCTCGGCACCTGCAGCGCGAGCGCGTCGTCGTCCCGCGCGGCCTCGCCGAGCACCCGCGCCGCCGCGTCCAGCTCGCCCGGCCCGGCGAACCGCAGCCGGACGTGCCCGCCCGGCACCAGCCGCTTCAGCTCCTCGGACGTCCCCTCGGCGACGATCCGGCCGCCGTCCAGCACCGCGATGCGGTCGGCGAGCTGGTCGGCCTCGTCCAGGTACTGCGTGGTCAGGAAGATCGTCACGCCGCCGCGCACCAGGCCGCGGACGATCTCCCAGGTCGTCCGGCGGCTGCGGGGGTCGAGCCCGGTCGTCGGCTCGTCCAGGAAGATGATCTGCGGGCTCCCGATCAGCGTCATCGCGATGTCGAGCCGCCGCCGCATCCCGCCCGAGTACGTCGCGACGGTCCGGCCCGCCGCCTCCACCAGGTCGAACCGCTCCAGCAGCTCGTCGGCGGCCCGCCGCCCGGCGGCCTTCCCCAGATGGTGGAGGTCGGCCATCAGGATGAGGTTCTCCCGCCCGGTGAGCAGCCCGTCCACCGCCGCGTACTGCCCCGTGACACCGATCGCCCTGCGCACCCCGTCGGGGTCGCGCATCAGGTCGCACCCGGCGACCCGCGCCTCGCCGCCGTCCGCCCGGATCAGCGTCGACAGGATCCGCACGGCCGTCGTCTTCCCCGCCCCGTTCGGCCCGAGCAGCGAGAACACCGTCCCGCGCGCCACCTCCAGGTCCAGCCCGTCGAGGACGGTCTTCTCCCCGAACGCCTTCCGCAGCCCGACCACCGAGATGGCCGTCTGCCTCGCCTCTATCGCCATGCGGAGAACACTGGGGCCCGCCGCCTTCACCCCGCTTTCACCCCGGCTTCACATGGTTTCGCGACCCGGCGCCCGCAAGCGCCGGGTCACCCGCCCGCGCACCCACTGCGGGCTGCCTCTCTGCCCCCTTTTAGGCTCACCAGGGTGAATCTGGCTGACGCGGTACATCTGTGGGACCTGGAGCCGGGATGGCTGAACACCGCGAGCTACGGCGTACCGCCGGCGCCCGCGTTCGACGCGCTGCAGAGCGCGCTGGCCGAGTGGCGCCGCGGGGCCAACGGCTGGGACAAATGGGACCGGTCCACCGGTCGGGCGCGCACCGCGTTCGCGCGCCTGGTCGGCGTCGCGCCCGGCGACGTGGCCGTGGGCGCCTCCGCCTCGCAGGTACTGGCCCCGGTCGCGGCCTCGCTGCCGCCCGGTTCGCGGGTCGTCGTCCCCGACATCGAACAGACCTCGAACCTGTTCCCCTGGCTCGTGCATGACCTCGACGTGCACACGGTGCCGCCCGCCGACCTGCCCCGCGCGATCGACGAGCGCACCGACGCGGTCGCCTTCAGCCTCGTCCAGTCCGCGACGGGTGAGGTCGCCGCGGCGGCCGAGGTCGTCGCCGCAGCACGCGCGCACGGCGCGCTCGTGGTCGCCGACGCCACCCAGGCGGTCGGCTGGCTCCCGGTCGACGCGACGTCCTTCGACGTCCTCGCCGTCTCGGCCTACAAATGGCTGATGTGCCCGCGCGGCACCGCCTTCTGCTACGTGAGCCCGGCCGTGCGCGACCGCATCCGGCCGCTCGCCGCCAACTGGTACGCCGGTGACGGCGACGCCTCCTACGGTCCGCCGCTGCGGCTGGCCGAGGACGCCCGCCGGTTCGACATCGCCGCGCCCTGGTTCTCCTACGTCGCGGCCGCCCCCGCGCTGCAACTGCTCCTGGAGATCGGCATAGGCCCGATCCACGACCATGACCTGCGGATGGCCAACCGGTTCCGGAGCGGCCTCGGTCTGCCGCCCGGCGACAGCGCGATCGCCACCGTCACCCGCCCGGACGCGGCCGAGCGGCTCGCGGCGGCGGGCATCCGGGCCTCTGTCCGCAACGGCGCGGCGCGCCTGGCCTTCCACCTCTACACAACGGAAGCCGACGTTGACACCGCCATCGCAGCGCTGACCTGACACGGAGGGCCGGGAAAACCAGTCGCGTGCGGCGTGGGGCGGTGTCTACGCTGGTGAGCCGACCAGATCGCATGTACCTGGCCTTGTGCCTTAGGAAGAGGGTTTATGTCCCGGCCCGTGCCGAGCGTTACTCGGCGCATTCCGTAGCCGTTCGCCGAGACCGCTCGGCCGCCTCTTGCTGTCTTTTGACGACTCTCAGCAAGGAGCATCCGGGTGTCCGACACCTTTCTCTGCATCAAATGCGGTCTGACCGTCACCGTCCGCGCGTCCGACGGTACGCGCCGCAACCACTGCCCTGCGTGCCTGCACTCAGAGCACGTCACCGACCACATCGAAGGCGGCCGGAGCGACTGCCGCTCGCGCATGATGCCCATCGCCATCGCGGTGCTCCGCACCGGCGACTGGATGGTCATCCATCGCTGCGTGGGCTGCGACCTGCTCACGTCCAACCCGGTGTGCTCGGACGACAACCAGCTCATCCTCATGCGCATGGCGGTGCGCCCGCTGGCGCAGCCGCCGTTCCCGCTCGAACCGTTCGGGTCGTTCTGACATGCCGCGGCGAAAGAGCCCGCGGGGGCGGCGGCCCCAGCGGCACAAGGACGTCCTGCACATCGAGGGCGGGCGCGCCGGTGCCTTCCGCTGCGTGGGGTGCCGGCTCGACGTGTCCCTGGACGCGCCGGGCAGCGCCCACCGCAACCACTGCCCGAACTGCCTGGTCAGCCTGCACGTGGACCACCGCGTCCCGGGCGACCGGGCGTCCGCGTGCCGCCGGCGCATGGAGCCGCTGACGCTGTCCGCGCGCTCCGACGGCGAGTGGATGATCATCCATCAGTGCCAGACCTGCGAGAAGGTCAGCGCCAACCGCATCGCCGGTGACGACAACGTCCTGGTCCTGATGCGCCTGGCGCTGAAACCGCTCCAGGACGGGGCCATCGCCACCCGCACGATGCTCACCCTGTGAAGCCCGCCGTGGGCGGTGCCGCCGGCACCGCCCACGGCGGGTTCCTCTTCTCAGCAGCGCTCGCTCGTCTTGGCGGACGCGCCGTTCGGGATCCAGCCGATGGCCTGCGTGCAGTGCGCGAGGGTGTTGGTACCGAGCGACCAGACCTCCTTGGCCTTGGTCCGGCACTGGGTGCCTTCGAGCGTCCTCGTGTTGTTGTCACCGACGGCGGCGCACGCGTTCCAGGAACTGTGCGAATTGCGGTAGCCCTCCCACACGTACACGTAGGACCAGTTCTTTCCGCAGCCCTTGAACTGCTTCACCGAGGCGAAGGTCTGGCCGCCCGAGTAGATGTGCGCGGTGCTGCCGATCTGCACGGTGCCGGAGCAGCCGGGCGCGGATTCGGCGTTGGCGACGGCGGGAATTCCCACGACCGCGGGCACGGCGAGGAGGCCGGCCAGGGCCGTCTTGGCGAGGTTCATGACGTCGATCGCCCTTCTGTTCGGGGTCCGTTCGAGCGCGGACGGCGCCAGACTCGCAGTGGGCGGTGTTGTCCGGTATGGCACCTGACAAGGCGTGACATTGTCTGACAGCCGTGGGACGGGCGTACCTGCTACTCGACGACGTTGACCACGAAGTAGATGGGTCTCGCGCCGGGGAGGAACTGCTGTCCGCGGCCGTCCACCATCTTCCAGCCGACCCAGCAGGAGCCCGGACGGCTCGGCGCGACGACCGGGACGCTGATCCGCACTCGCTTTCCGGGCGCGGTGTCGGGGACCCGGACCTTTCCGGGCGTCGAGCAGGTTCCGTTGTCAGCCGGCAGATCCGCCCTTTGCAGGAATCTTCCGTGCCATTGCGCGGTCCCGCTGTTCCTGATCTCCCACGTCTTGACGAACCGCCGGCCGACTTTCACCGACGTCCCGTCGGGAATGGTGACGTCGCCGACGAACGTGCTCCTGTCGCCGCTGATGAGAGGGCTGGGCGGCGGCGTCTCCCGGGCCTCGGTGGCGCGCGTCCCGGGACGCACGTCATCGTCGGCCTGCCGCAGGTACCAGGACGCCGCCCCGGCGATCAGCAGCCCGCAGCAGGCCGCACCGACGACGACGTACCTGCGCACGGGCCTCCCGGGGCCGTCACCCGGCACCTCGACGATGTCCCGGTGCTCGTCCGGGTCGTCCGCGCCCGCTGCCGGCTCCATGACGCCCGCCTCGGCCTCGGGGGCCTCCTCGGTGCCGAGCGCGGCGGACCAGCGGGCGCGCCACTCCTCGACGTCGCCGCCGCACACCTCGACGAACGCCTTCGTCGTCAGCCAGCTCGGGAAGCGGATGCCCTTCGCCGCCTCGTGCAGCGTCGTATGGCTGACGGTGCCCGACTTGCCGGCCATGGTGCGGAACGACGGGTTGCCCGCGGCGGCGCGCAGGGCCCGCAGGTCCCTGGCGAACCGTTCCTGCCGCTCTCGCTTTCCTTCCGCCGGCGTTGAGCTGGCGCCCTCGGGCAAGGCTTGCTCCAGTCCTGCCGTCCGCTGACCGGAGGCGATCGGTGACGGAGGTCCCGCCGCGCGTCGCGGTTTCCCGGACGCGCGGAGTACACCAGCCATGATCTTGCAGAAGTCCTATTCCCGGCGCAACCATCGCAATTTTCAGTGGACCAACGCCGGTATGACGCCGCCGGTGAAAGCGCTGTCAGGACGCACTGACGCCCCCAGGTCACGCAGCCGTGCCATCGGCGGAGCTCGGCGTTTCACCCGCGGCGCCCTTACCCAAACCTCGCAGCCGTGGCCGGTTCCGGCTAAATCGCGTCCCCGGGGGTCACGCCGCTCCCGCCGCGAAGGCGTCGAGAGCCCTGACGACATGGCCGCGCACCGCCGCGCTCCCAAGATGGCCCGCGTCCTCCACGACGATCAGTTCCGAGCCGGGCCAGGCCCGGCTGAGCTCCCAGGCCGTGCCGAGAGGCCCGCCCATGTCCAGCCGCCCGTGGACGAGCACGCCCGGAATGCCCGCCAGCCGGCTCGCCTTCCGCAGCAGCACTCCCTCGTCCAGCCACGCGCCGTGCGAGAAGTAGTGGGCGCAGATGCGCACCAGCGCCAACCGCGCCGCCGGCGGGCGATCGCCGTACGGGTTCTCCGCACCCTTCGTCTCCCCGGACAGGACGGCGTCCTCCCAGGCGCACCAGTCGGCCGCGATCTGCTCCCGCATGAAGGCGTCGGGATGCTCCATCAGGCGCGCGTAGGCGGCGGTGATCTCGCCGCCGGTCCGGGCACCGGGTGCGCGCGCGGCGAACCGCTCCCACTGCTCGGGGAAGAAGCGTCCGACGCCCCGGTAGAGCCAGTCGATCTCCGATCGCCGCGTGGTGGTGACGCTCGCGATGACGATCTCCGACACGCGCTCCGGGTACTCCTCCGCGTAGGCGAGCAGCAGCGTCGAACCCCACGAACCGCCGTACAGCAGCCAGCGCTCGATGCCGAGGTGCTCGCGGAGCCGTTCCATGTCGGCGACAAGATGCCAGGTGGTGTTGTGCTCCAGGCCCGTCTCCGGGTCGCTCGCGTGCGGGGTGCTGCGCCCGCAGCCGCGCTGGTCGAACAGGACGACGCGGTAGCGCTCCGGGTCGAAGAAGCGGCGCATGCCGGGGCTGCGCCCCGACCCGGGGCCGCCGTGGACGACCAGCGCCGGCTTTCCCCGGGGATTGCCGCTGACCTCCCAGTACACCCGCTCGCCGTCACCGACATCGAGCATTCCCGTCTCGTACGGCGCGCGCTCAGGATGCATCTGCTTCGCTTCCCTCGATTCCGAGTTCGGACGAACGCGGCCGGTCGGCGATCGCCATTGTCCAGTCGTAGAACGCCGCCGGTTCACCGAGCCCGTCCCGGATGCCCTGGTCGACGACGGGCGCATTCGCGGCGTTGAGGAGGTCGAACAGGCCGAGATAGGCCCACTCCCACACCATGGCGTCGAAGTTGTAGGCGTGCATCAGCGGAGTGAGGCGCCGCCGGATCTCGGCGACCTCCCGCGAGGAGAATCCGGCGCCGCCCAATCGGGCGAGGGTCGCGCGTTCCTGTTCGGGCTCGAAGCGGGTGTCGAGGAACGGTTCGAGGAGATCACCCCAGACGTCGAAGCGGAATCTCCTGACGACGCCGTTGCGGCCGCAGAACCGTTCAAGCTCGGCCTGCTGCCGCCAAGAGAGGAACAGGGTCTCGCCGGAGGTCGTCCGGATCTCGGGTCGCATGCCCTTCCAGTCGGCGTCGCGGATCCGCTCACGCGTGATCATTCCGGCGGGGTGGACCGTGGCCCCCCGAAAGCCGTACCGCTGGAAAAGGATGTGGTCACCGGCGATGGTCGCCTCCATCGGTTCAGAGTGGTCCTTCCGTGCCGCGCCGGGAAAGGGCCCGCGCTGTGAGATGCGCCTCCGCGCTCCGGTGTCGCCGGGCCGCTTCCGTGCGACCGGCTCACCACATAGGGTGACCTGAACGACACGCAGGAGGCCGGACGAATGGACGCCGCGCAAGCGATTTCCCTCGTGGTGGAATGGATCCGCTCGCACGGCCTGGATTACCCCACGACCGGATTGGCGGCGGACCGTTTCGCGGCGGGCTGGAGCGTGTACGCGCCGGTGGAGGTCGACGAGAGCGACCCGATGGCGTTCCTCGACCTCCCGGTGGGGCGGTCGGTGTTCCTGGTGGGCGACTCCGGCCGCGTCGAGGAGGTGTCGTCGTCGGTGCCGCCGCAGGTCGCGCAGGACGAGTTCACCGCGCGGGAGCGCGCCGTCCAGTCCGGGAACGACCCGCGGCCCCCGCGTGACACGTGGCCCCCGCGCGCCGGGCTCGACGCCGACGAGTACATGGCCGAGTTCGTGCGGTGGCTGGAGCAGGACGGCGACCAGGACGGGCCGGCCGCCGGCGAGTTCACCGTCGTCGGCCCCGAGCCGGGCGGCGCGGCGGGCGCGGGCGGCGCGGAGGCGGCGCGGGCCGCGCGGCTGATCGAGCCGATCGTGCAGGAACTGGCCATGCTCGGGCCGCCGGGATGGGAGTGGCTGCGCGCGGAGTTCGCGTTCACGGTGTCCGCCGAGATCGCCCATCTCCGGTTCACGTCCCGCCGGCGGACGGTCGTCGCGCCGGTGCCGGAGCCGGTCGCCGTGCTCGTCCGCGACCAGCGGCTCGCCGCGGCGGAGATGCCCGCCGGGCCCTGGTGGCGGCTGGTGCTGACCGTCACCGACCGCGGCGAGGCGACCGTGAGCTACGACTACGGCGACGGCCCGTTCCCCGACGACCAGCTCCTCGCGCCCGAGCACTACCTCAACGACCTGGAGGCGTTCCCCCGCCCGAACGTGGCGCCGTGGCTCGCCCGCTACGTCGACGAGGCGGAGGACTTCCCCTACTGAGGCGGGCCTCACCAGCTGAGCGGCAGCGTGTCCAGCCCGAGGACGAGGCTGGCGTGTTCGAGCGGACGCTCCCCGGGCGTGATCCGGTAGTCGGGGATCCGGGCGTGCCACTCGGTCAGCGCGACCTGCAGTTCGAGGCGCGCGAGGTGGGTGCCGAGGCAGCGGTGCGGGCCTGCGCCGAAGGCCAGGTGGCGGGTCGGGGGACGGTCCAGGTCGACCGACGACGGCGCGGCGGACACGGCGCGGGGGTCGCGGTTCGCCATCGCGAGCGGGAGCATGACCATGTCCCCGGCCTTCATCGGGCAGCCGTGCAGCTCGACGTCGCGGGTGAGCCTGCGCGCCGGCAGGACGATGGCGTAGGCGCGGAGCATCTCCTCGATCATGTCGGGGACGGCGTCCGGGTCGGCGGTGACGCGGGCCCGGTCGGCGTCGTGCCCGGCCAGGTGCCAGAAGATGTAGGACAGCTGCGCCGCGACGGTGTCGAGCCCGGCGAGGAACAGCAGCGTGCAGAGTTGCAGCAGCTCCTCGTCGGTGACGGGACGCCCGTCGACCGTGAAGGAGGTCGCGGCGCTGACCAGGTCGTCGCGGGGGTGCGCCTGGCGGTCGGCGATCAGTTCGGTGAAGCAGGCGGCCACCTCCGCCATGGCCGCGGCCCGCCCGCCGCTGGACGGCGGCGCGTGCAGGATGGCGTACTCCCAGGCCAGGAACTCCTCGAACCGCTCGATCGGGAGGCCGATCAGCTCCAGGAAGATGGTCGTCGGATACAGCCGGGCGAAGTCGGTGACGAAGTCGCAGGAGCCCTTGGCGACGAGGCCGTCGATCAGGCCGGCGCAGTGCCGGGTGATGCGGTCGCGGAGGGCTGCGGCGGCCACCGGGGTGAAGAACGGGCGGAGCAGGCGCCGCCAGGTCGTGTGGAGCGGCGGGTCCAGCATGACCGGGATCCACTGGTACGGCGGGTTCGGGTCGCTGACGGCGATCGCGCGGCTGGAGAACGTCGCCGGGTCCTGTAACGCGGTGAGGACGTCGTCGTGGCGGGTCAGCACCCAGAAGCCCCGCCCGGCGGTGCTGCGGAACGCCGGATGCGCCTCGCGCAGCTCGTCCAGGCGCGGATGGGCCTGCCCGGCCGGTCCCGGACCGGCGAACGGGTCGAACGGGACGTCCATGGCGCCTCCACCTCAGGGCCGCTCGATCATGCACGGACTCCTCATTGTGCGCGCCGCGCCAGGGTGGCGGCCAGCAGCAGGACGAGCAGGGCCGCGATCACGATGACGCCGCCGGCGACGCCGATGCCGGGGGCGGCGAACGCGGTGAGCAGGACGAGGACCGCCGTGATCCCGATGAGTTCGGGCCGCAGGACGGTCCGCCGCATGGGCGCGTGCAGGGCCCACAGCATGACGAGGACCACGGCGATCGGGACGGCGACGGCGGCGACCGCGGTCTGCTCGTCCACGTGCGCCTCCCCGGCCGAGGCGACCGCGACCTCCAGCCCGGCGCCGAGCGCGGCCAGCGCCGCGAAGATCAGGTAGTGGCCGTAGCCCCAGACGAAGCACCAGTCGCGGCGGGCCGCGAGCCCCTCGCCGGCGGGTTCGGAGAAGTAGATCCACCAGAGGGTGAACAGGATGGCGAGGCCCGACAGCGCGATCGTGACGAGGTCGGCGTGCAGGCCGTGCGCGACGACGTCCTGCACGGCGTTCGTCGCGGCGAGGACGCTCTCGCCGAGCAGGATGATCGTGAACAGCCCGTACCGTTCGGCGATGTGGTGCGGGTGCCAGGTCGTCATGCCGCTGCGCTCGGCGATCGGCGGCACGGACAGGTCGAGCAGGACGAGGACGAGGAACACCCACCACGGCCCTCCGCCCGGCAGCGCGAGCCGGGACACCCACAGCACCTGGACGAGCGAGACGCCCACGGCGTAGCGGAGCGCCGTCGCGCGCCCCTCCGGATGGGCGGCCGCTGCGCGCAGCCACAGGCCGACCAGGCCGACCCGCATGAGGAGGTAACCGAAGGTGACCGTGGCGAAGTCGCCGTCGAACGCGGCGGGCACCCCCGCCGCGAGGAGCAGGACGCCCGCCATCTGCACGAACGTCATGATCCGGTACGGGACGTCGTCGGTGTCGTACGCGGACGCGAACCAGGTGAAGTTCATCCACGCCCACCAGATGGCGAAGAACACGGCGAGGAACGGCGCGACGGCGTCCCCCGCGTGGCCCTGCTCGATCGCGTGGGCGAGCCGCCCGGCGGCCTGCGAGACGGCCGCGACGAAGGTCAGGTCGAAGAGCAGTTCCAGCGGGCTGGATGCGCGGTGCGGTTCGGCCAGGTCGCGCGGAACCATCCGGGTGCGGATCGACGGCATCCGCTCACCCTAGAGCGGCGGCCCGCCCGCGCCGGAGAATCGAGCGGGCCGGGCGTGCTCCCGGAGCCGGGCGAAATAAACTGGGGCGGTCGGGGCCGGAGCGGCGGAGGGGACCACCACGGACGATTCGCTCGACGACGCCGCGTCGGTGTTCGCGGAGATGCGGCCCCGGCTGTTCGGCATCGCGTACCAGATGCTCGGCAGCGTCACCGAGGCGGAGGACGTCGTCCAGGAGACCTGGCTCCGCTGGCAGACGGTGGAGCGCGCGGACGTGCGCGACCCGGCCGCGTTCCTGGTGACGGTGGCGACCCGGCTGGCGATCAACGTGGTGCGGTCCGCGCGGAAGCGGCACGAGCACTACGTGGGCCCGTGGCTGCCCGAGCCCGTGGACACCGGCGGCGGCCCGGAGGCGGGCGCCGAGCAGGCCGCGGACGTGGAGCTGGCCGTCCTGCTGATGCTGGAGCGGCTGTCCCCGCCGGAGCGGGCGGCGTACGTGCTGCGCGAGTCGTTCGACTACCCGTTCGCCGAGATCGCGGCGATCCTGCGGGTGACGGAGGCGAACGCGCGGCAGCTCGCCAGCCGGGCGCGGCGGCGGATCGCGGCGGAGCGCCGCACCCCGGTGAGCCGGACCGAGCACCGGCGGCTGCTGGAGGCGTTCATCGCGGCGGCCCGCACCGGCGACCTCGGCGCGCTGGAGGAACTGCTCGCCGAGGACGCGGTCAGCTACAGCGACGGCGGCGGCGCGGTGCGCGGCGCCGCGCGGATCCCGGTGGCCGGACGCGCGCGGGTCGCGAAGTTCGTCGTGGCGTTCGCGCCCCGGTTCTGGCCGGGCGCGACGGTCGCGTGGGTCGAGGCGAACGGCCGCCCGGCGGCGCTCGTGTCGCGGGACGGCACCCCGTTCGCGCTGCTGGCGATCAGCGCGTCGGACGCGGGCGTCGACCGGCTGCTGTGGGTCCTGAACCCGGGCAAGCTGCACGGGTTCACGACCGGCTGACCCCGGTCGGCTGATTCGGGTCGGGCCCTGGCTAGAGGAACGCGGGGCCGCGGTGCAGCAGCGCCTCGTACAGCATGTGCTGGATCTTCTCGCGGACGTGGTCGGTGATCTCGAAGACCGTCATCGGGTCGTCGGCGGCGTCCGGGCCGTACTCGTCCAAGGCCATCGGCGGGCCGAACTGGATCACCCACTTGGACGGCAGCGGGACGAGCCCGCCGAGTCCGAGCAGCGGGAACGTCGGCGTGATCGGGAAGTACGGCAGCCCGAGCAGCCGCGCCAGCGGCCGCAGGTCGGCGATCTTGGGGTAGGTCTCCTCCGCGCCGACGATGGCGCAGGGCACGATGGGCACGCCGGCGCGCAGCGCGGTCCCGACGAAGCCGCCGCGGCCGAAGCGCTGCAGCCTGTACCGCTCGCTGAACGGCTTGCCGACGCCCTTGAAGCCCTCCGGGAAGACGCCGACGAGCTCGCCCTTGGCGAGGAGGCGCGCGGCGTCGGCCTGGCAGGCGAGGGTGTGCCCCGCCTTGCGGGCCAGGTGCCCGAGCACCGGGATCTGGTAGACGAGGTCGGCGCCGAGGAGGCGGACGCAGCGGTCGACGTTGTCGTGCAGCGCGACCGACAGCATCAGCGCGTCGACCGGGACGGTGCCCGAGTGGTTGGCGACGAGCAGGGCGCCGCCGTCCGGGACGTTGTCGAGGCCGACCAGCTCGACGCGGAACCAGTGCTCGTACAGGGCGCGCGCGAACGGCAGCAGGACGGTGGAGTTGAAGTCGGGGTCGAAGCCGAACTCGTCCACCTCGTACTCGCCGGCGAGCCGGCGGCGCAGGAAGGCCAGCCCGGACGTGATGCCGCGCTCCAGCGGGTTCCCGCCGGAGCCGGCGTCCGCCCCGCCGGCCGCTCCGTCGGCCGTCCCGCCCGCCGGCCCGTCGCCGGTGTCGCGGCGGCCGGTGTCGAGGGGGATGACCTGCGCGCCCTCGTCGTCGTCGTCCAGATGGCGGGCGTTCATCATCCGGGCCTCCCTTTCAGGCGCGTCCGAGCAGATGCGTGAGGCGGCCGTGGCCGAGGCCCTGCGCGGCGGCGAAGTCGGCGAACGCGGCCTCGGAGCTGTACTTGGGACGCCACGCCAGCTCGGTCTCCAGGGCGGTGACGTCGATGACCCGGCCGTAGGTCAGCCAGCGCAGCAACTCGGGCGAGAACCCGGACAGGCCCGCGAAGCGGCGCCCCATGTCGCCGAGCACCGAGATGGACGGCGACGGGACCGGCAGGTACGGCCGCCCCGCCCGGCGGAGCGCCTGGGACAGCAGCAGCACGCCTTCCCCGGCGACGTTGAAGCAGCCGGGGTGGTCCTCGGTGGTCATGCGGCGCAGCACCTCGACGCCGTCGTCCTCGTGGACGAACTGCAGCCGCGGGTCGAACCCGAGCACGGTCGGGACGACCGGCAGGTGCAGGTACCGGGTGAGCGGCGAGTCGACGCCGGGGCCGAGGAAGTTCGCGAACCGCAGCACCGACACGGTCAGGTCGGAGCGGCGCCGCATCAGCCCCCGGACGTAGCCCTCCACCTCGACCGCGTCCTTGGCGTAGCCGGACCGCGGCGGCTCGGCGGGCTCGTCCCGCTCGGTGAACACGGCCGGGTCCATCGGCGACGAGCCGTACACGGCGGCCGAGGACCGCACGACGAGCTTGCGCATGTCGGGCGAGCGCTGGCACGCCGCGAGCAGCTGCATCGTGCCGATGATGTTGAGCTCTTTGGCCTTCGCCCGGGAGGCGGAGGAGGAGGTCACCAGGTTGAGGTGCACCACGGTGTCCACCCCGGCGGACGCGATGATCTTCGCGATGCCGGGCGTGCGGATGTCCACGCGGACGAACTCGGTGCGCCCGAGGCCCTCGGTGGGCGGCACCGTGTCCACGCCGATGACGCGCTCGATGCCCGGGTCCGCCTGGAGCGCGTTCGCGACCCGCGCCCCCAGGAAACGGGACACGCCCGTGACGAGGACGACACGGGCCGCGGCGGTGGGCATGGAGGACACTGTGCGCCCCACCCCTTACGGCTGAGCTGCCGGTGTGATCACTTCTTGTTGCGGCGCTGGATGCGCGTCTTCTTCAGCAGCTTGCGGTGCTTCTTCTTCGCCATGCGCTTGCGACGCTTCTTGATGACAGAGCCCACGGGACCTCGCTCGGCGTATCGGGATTGTGCAGGAGGCGACCGCGCCGCAAGCGAGCATGGCTCGGTGAGCGCGCACGGTCCGCCGCCCAAGGGTACCGCCGAACAGATGGAGATCATGCCGCACCCCACCCGCGGCGCGGGCCGCGATGCCCGGGACCGGTCCCGCCGGCCCCGCCGCGGCGCACGCCGGCGCCCCGTTCTCCCGCGCACATGGCACGTGTCGAACGCATAGCACGTGTCGAACGTGTCGCGTGCATCGCGCGGCGTCCGGCACCGCGCGTCGCACGGCGCCGGGCACCGTTCCGCCGGGGCGGGCGGACCTGCCGCCCGTCCCGCTCGGTGTCCGGACCGTCTCGCCGGATCGCGGAGCGCGGGGGCCGCTCGCCCCCGTTCCCCGGACGCCGGCTCCGGTGGCCGCGGTGCGGCCGCCGGCCGGTCCTCGTCCTGCTTCCCCAGCTCCGGGACGATCCGCGGGGATCGCCCCGACGCCCCCTGCGCGGCCGGGTGTCGAGTTCGCGGCGGGGTCGTGGCTCATGCCCCGCCCTTACCCGCTATCCGGCTTCGATGTACGCGTCGCGCAGGTAGTCGTGGACGGCCTGCTCGGGAACCCGGAACGAGCGGCCCACGCGGATCGCGGGAAGCTCGCCCGAGTGGACGAGGCGGTAGACGGTCATCTTGGACACCCGCATCACCGCCGCCACTTCGGCCACGGTCAGGAACCTGACCTCGCTCAGAGGTCGCTCGCCTGAGGTCATCGGACGCCCTCTTCCACACGTGCCGCGCACCGGCCCTTCGGGTGACTTTGATCACGCACGTGTACTTCTCCAGCGTAAATCGCGTATCGGGAGTCGCAAGAGGGGAGTTCCGCACATTTCCGTCCCCGACCTGACCGCCGGGTGACAGTGCTGCTCCCGCACACAGCGTGGACGCGACGGCACTGACCGTGTCGCGACGAACGGTTGTCAACCAGGACCACGCTTTGACCTGCGGTTCCGCAGTCACCGATGGCGCTGCGCAAGCCCATGCGCCCCGCTACGGCCGCCCTGTCACACCGCGTGACAGGTGAAGCGGGCGCCAGCTCCGTCCAGCCCGGCGGTAAGGGGACTCAGGCCGGCGGGAGAAGGCCGGCGCGATCAAGGATGTAGGCGGTCAGCGGCGCGTAGTGGTGCGGGGAGACGCCGTCGTCGAGCGGCACGACCACGTCGATCTTGCCTTCGGCGGCGCCGGCGAACAGCGCCGGGTCGTTACAGTCCGCGAACCCCACGGTGTCGATGCCCGCCTGGCCGGCGGCGCCGGCCCAGCCGTGATCGGCGATGGCCAGATCCGGCCAGATATCAGGTTTAGCTTCCGCAGGACCCGCGGAAGCGCTAGTGGCGGCCCCGGAGGAGAGCTCCCGGAGCATGGCCTCCATCGGGTGCGGGTCGTGCGTGTGGTGCGTCCGCCGGTCGTCGCCCTCCAGCATCGCGACGCCCGGTTCGGCGTACACGATGCGGCGCAGGTCCGAGCCGCCGTACCCGGTCTCGATCTCGTACGTCCAGCCGGCCGCGGGCGTCAGCACCCGGCAGCCCGCCGCCGCCAGCGCCCGCGCGACCGCCTGGTACAGCGGCGTCAGCGTCGCCGGATGGCCCGTCGCGACGACCACGTTCTCCCGCCGGCGGGCGGCGAGGCCGATGCGCTCGCCCATCGCCTCCAGCATGTCGATCGTGATGTCGGGGTCGATGGTGTCGTCCCCGAACAGGTGCGCCGGGTCGGGGTCGACGCCGCAGCGCTCGACCATCATCTCCAGCACGGTCCGCTCCGTCCACGACGGCTTCAGCTCCAGGCCGAACTGGTAGTACGGGTTCCCGGCGGCCATCCGCCGGTAGTGCAGCAGGTTGTTCTGGCGCGGCGTCGCCACCTCGCCGGCGATCATCGTCCGGACGAGGTGGGCGCGCAGCTCGCCCCGGCTCGGTGCCGTCTCCATGGTCCTCGGCCTCACTCGTCGGTCATCGGGTCGAGGCCGTGCTCGGGGAAGACCGCCCGCCGCGTCGCCAGGATCGCCTGGTCGACCGGGTTCGCCGGGTCGTAGCCGTCCCCCCACCTGCCGTACTCCACCACGTCGGTCCCGTCCGTCATCCGGCGCGGGGCTATCTCGTCGGTCCGCAGCCGGACGAAGTCGCGCCACGTCTCCGGGGTCGCGGTGTCCGGCGGGATCCGCCCGCCCGCCGCCTCGGCGAGCAGGTGCGTCCACGCGCGCGGGACGACCTGGACCAGCTCGTAGCCGCCGCCACCGGTGAGCACCCAGCGGCCGCCCGCGGTCTCGTGCGCCAGCCGGTGCAGCCGCTCGTAGGCCGTCCGCTGCCCGTCCACGCTGAGGATCAGGTGCGCGAGCGGGTCGAGCGCGTGCCCGTCGGCGCCCTGCTGGGTGACGAGGACGTCGGGCCGGAACCGGCGCAGCAGCGGCGGGACGATCGCGTCGAACGCGCGCAGCCACGGCCGGTCGCCGGTGCCGGGCGGCAGCGAGATGTTGACGGCCGTGCCCTCGGCGCCCGTCTCGTCCGGGAAGCCGGTGCCGGGGAACAGCGTGCGCGGCGACTCGTGCAGGCTGATCGTCAGCACCCGCGGGTCGTCGTAGAACGCGGCCTGGACGCCGTCGCCGTGGTGGACGTCGATGTCGACGTAGGCGACCCGCTCGGCGCCGTTCTCCAGCAGCCACGCGATCGCGATCGCCGGGTCGTTGTAGACGCAGAAGCCGCTGGCGGCGCCGGGGAGCGCGTGGTGCAGGCCGCCGGAGATGTTGGCGCCGTGCTCGGCCGAGCCCGTCCACACGGCCTCGGCGGCGGCGACCGAGGCGCCCGCGACCAGGGCGGACGCGTCGTGCATGCCGAGGAAGATCGGGTTGTCGGTGGTGCCGAGCCCGTGCCGCCCGTCCGGCAGCCCGGTCGCGCCGGCGTGCTTGACCGCCGCGATGTAGGACTCCTCGTGGACGAGCCGCAGCAGCTTGTCGTCGGCCGCCTCGAACGGCGACACCCGCACGTTGGGACGGTCCAGGACGCCGAGTTCGCGCGCCAGCGCCATCGTCAGCTCGACGCGCACGGGGTTCATGGGGTGCCCGGGACCGAAGTCGTAGGAGATGAGCCGCTCGTCCCAGAAGACCGCCAGCCCGCAGTTCTCGGGATCGGAGGATGGGGACGAATCGGGACCGCGCATGACCTCACGGTATCGCGAGCATCACGTGGCCTGGCTCACATGTCCGGGCGTCCGCCGGGGCGCCCGCCGGACGCCCCGGCCCGGTTCCGGCACTGTGACGTGAGTTACCCGCCAAAAACGGGCATACCGATCACACGACACGAAAACATCAAAGGGGGGTCCATGGACAGCCCGAGCGTTCGCAGCCGAGCGATCAGCAGCGCTCTGCGCCTGGGCGTCCGGCCTCTCCTGCAGTACCTCCCCGGCCACACCACCGGGCTCCGGACCGCCCGTTCCACCGTGGACGCCGCGTCATTACTGATGCGGCCCCACCCCGGTGTGCGGATCGAGGGACTGGACGAGCGGCAGGACGAGGACGGCGAGGAGCGCCAGGTCAGAGGCGAGTGGGTCGCCCCTCGGGACGCCGCCGCGAAGAGCAGGCGGCCCCGCGGAGCCGTGCTCTACCTGCACGGCGGCGGCTACGTGGCCTGCTCGCCGCGCACCCACCGGCCGATGACGTCGCGGCTCGCGCACGACACCGGGCTGCCCGTCCTCGCGCTGCGGTACCGGCTGGCCCCCGAGCATCCGTTCCCGGCGCCGCTGGAGGACGCCGTCGCCGCCTACCGGTGGCTCCTCGCGCGGGGCGTGCCCGCGTCCCGCATCGTCATCGCGGGCGACTCGGCCGGCGGCCACCTCGCCGCCGTGCTCGCCGGGGAGATCTGCCGGCTCGACCTGCCGAACCCCGCCGGCATCGCGCTGTTCTCGCCCTGGGTGGACCTGACCTGCGAGCTGTCCATCCAGGCGCAGGAGCGCGCCCGCGACCCCTACATCAGCGCCGCGTCGGCGCGCCGGATCGCGCGGCTCGTGGTGGGCCCGGCCGGCTTCGACGACCCGCGGCTCGCCCTGCTCACCTGCGCCTGGACCGACATGCCGCCCGTCCTCATCCAGGTCGGCGGCGCCGAGGTGCTGCGCACCGAGGCCGAGGCGTTCGCCGACGCCCTGCGCAACGCCGGCGGGGACTGCGAACTCCAGGTCTGGAACGGCCAGATGCACGTCTTCCAGATCCTGAACCGCGTCCTGCCCGAGGCCGGCGAGGCGATGACCGACGCGGCCCGCTTCATCCAGTCCGTCACCGGCCGCTCGAAGGGCCGCACCAAGGCCGCCTAGCCGCGGCCGCCCCGCCGGCCGCCGCGCCGGGTGAGCCCGGCGAGGAGCGCCGCCGCGTGGTCGGCCATGAAGCGCGGGACACGCGCCTTCAGCAGGGCCCTGTGCAGGGCGGACGCCGGGATCGGCGTCCCGGCCGGACGTTCGCGCCGCTGTTCCATCCTGTTCCTCCCCCGAGTTCCAAGATCAATTGGAGGGTAACCGGGCGGGGGCGGCGTCGCGGCGGAAACGACGATCTTGATCGTCCGGGGCGGCCGGCTAGAAGCGGCCCGCGGACTCGCGCTCCAGGGCCTCCTCCTCCGGCCGGCGCCGGCCGCCCGCCACGAAGAACCCGGCCAGCGCGGCGAGCGCGGCGCCCGCCTCCCCCACCAGGCTGATCGTCTTGTCGAGGTACCAGACGGGCTCGTGCATGTCGGGCAGCGGGCCGACCGGCCCGAGATCGACGTAGTAGTAGAGGACGACGGCGCCGGCCGCGCTCGCCGCGACGAGGAACGCCAGCGCGTACGCCCAGCGGGACGCGTAGGTGAGGACGATGACGGCGGCCACGGCGGCGACCGCCGCCTGGATCCGGAAGAGGTCGTCGCCGCCGAGGGACCCGCCCTCGACGTAGGCCATGTCGGGCGCGAACATCCAGTGCACGACGGCGTCGGCCGCCAGCCCGGCGGCGACGATCAGGCGGAGTAGGAGTCCCATACCCCTAACACGAGCGCACCCCCGCCGCCGGCTCAATGTTCAAAGATGAACTTTCCATGAGAAAGCCGCCGAAGGGGCCCGGAGGCGGCCGCCCTCAGCCGCTCGCGAGCTCGCGGCCCCGGTTGCGGGCCGCCTCGATGGCCTCCAGCACCGCGGCGCGGACGCCGTGCCGCTCCAGCTCCCGGATCGCCGAGATCGTCGTCCCGCCCGGGGAGGTGACCGCCTCGCGCAGCAGCACCGGGTGCTCGCCGGAGTCGCGCAGCATCACCGCCGCGCCGACCGCCGACTGGATCACCATCTCCAGCGCGGCGGCGCGCGGCATGCCGAGCAGGATCCCGGCGTCCACCATCGCCTCGACCAGGTAGTAGAAGTACGCGGGGCCGCTGCCGGACAGGGCCGTCGCGCCGTCCTGCAGCGACTCGGGGATGCGCAGCACCTTCCCGACCGGGGACAGCAGCTCCTCGGCCAGCTTCAGGTGCTCCTCCGCCGCGTGCGAGCCGGGCGAGATCACGCTCATCGCCTCGTCCACGTGCACCGGCGTGTTCGACATGACCCGGACGACCGGGACGCCCTCCGGCAGCCGGGCCTCGATGAACCCGGTGGTGATGCCCGCCGCCATCGAGATCACCAGCCGGCCGGCCGGGACGTGCCCGCCGATCTCCTCCAGCAGGGCGCCCATGTCCTGCGGCTTCACCGCGAGGATCAGCGTCTCCGCCGTCGCGGCCGCCTCCGCGTTCGGCACGACCGCCACGCCGTAGCGCTCGCGCAGCAGCGCGCCGCGCTCCTCCCGGCGCGCGGTCGCCATCAGCTCGGACGGGCGGCGGCCGGCCCGGAGCACCCCGGACAGCAGCGCCTCGCCCATCTTCCCGGCACCCAGAATCGCGATCATCGGCAAACCTTGACGTGGGGACGTAACGACCGGTCCAGCCTAGCGGCGCGCCCGCGCCGCGGACCGGTCAGGACCGCCCGGCGAGCCGGGTCAGGACCGCCGGGTGAAGGACCGCACGAAGAGCCGGAGGTTGGCGGGACGTTCCGCCAGGCGGCGCATGAAGTACTCGTACCACTCGGGCCCGTAGGCGACGTACACGCGCACCTGTGCGCCCTGCGCGGCCAACCGGCGCTGCTCCTGCGAGCGCACGCCGTAGAGCATCTGGTACTCGAACGTGCCCGGGTCGCGGTCGTGCAGGACCGACAGCGCCTCGGCGATCTCGATGAGCCGGGGGTCGTGGCTGGCGAGCATCGGGTAGCCCTTGCCCGCCATCAAGACCTTCATACAGCGGACGTACGACTTGTCGATCTCTTCCTTGTCGGTGAAGGCCACCGCCGCAGGGGCCGCGTACGCGCCCTTGCACAGCCTTACGCGCGACCCCTCGTAGGCCAGTTCCGCGCAGTGCTCCTCTGCCCGCCGCAGATACGACTGGATGACGGCGCCCACGTCCGGGAAGTCGCGCCGCAGTTCATGGACGATCCGGAGAGTCGAGTCGACGGTGGTGTGCTCTTCCATGTCGAGCGTCACCGTCGTACCGGCGTCCTGTGCGGCCGCGCAGACGCGCCTGGCGTTCTCCAAGGCCAAATCTTCGTCAAGGGTCTGCCCGACGGCGGACAGCTTCAGCGACACCTCGGCACGTACACCGAGAGCCGCGTCGCCCAGCCGTTCCAGCAGCTCGACGTAGCGCTGGACGTTCACCTCGGCGCGGCCCTTGTCGTGCGTGTACTCCCCCAGGACGTCCAGGGTGACGAGCAGGCCCTCGCCGGTCAGCCGCTCGGTGACGCGCGCCGCGTCCTCGATCGTCTCGCCCGCGATGAAGCGCCGGACGACGTCGCCGGTGAACGGCGCGGTCTCCACCACCCTGCGCGCGCCGCCACTGCGCGACGCGGCGAGCAACGCCTGACGAAGCACTCTGCGCACCCCCGGTTCTCGTCCGTGCCTCCGCGTCCCAGGTTAAGCCCGCGGCCGCCCGGCGATCACGACACGGTGCCGAGGTTGTTCCCGCCCCCGTGCTGCCGCACGTAATCGGCCATGCGAGCGGTCTTGACCGCCTCGAACAGCTGCTTCGACTTGGCCCCGTCCAGCAGCACGACGCTCTGCTTGGCGCGCGTCCCGGTGCCCTTGAACGGCAGCGTCATGAACTTCACGTCCGACGCCCGGACGTTCCGCATGCTCAGCACCAGCGACCGCAGGTGGCCGCCCGACACGCCCTCGTCCACGCTGATCGACTTGGTGAGCGCGGACAGGAACCGGTCCATCTTGAGGGGGTTGGTGAGCGTGCCGCGGTCGGTGGCCTGCCTGGCGAGGGCGCCGAGGAACGCCTGCTGCCGCTTGATCCGGTCGAAGTCGCCGTTCGGCAGGTTGTAGCGCTGCCGGACGAACAGCAGCGCCTCCTCGCCGTTCAGCTTCTGCGGGCCCGCCTCCCACGCCTTCTTGCGAGCCGGGTCGTACACCTTCTGCTTGATGTTGACGGTGACGCCGCCGAGCGCGTCCGTCATCGTCTTGAAGCCCTCGAAGTCGATCGCGCCGTAGTGGTCGATCCGGATCCCGGTGAGGCTCTCCATCGTCTCGATCAGCAGCTTCGGCCCGCCGTACGAGAACGCCGCGTTGATCTTCTGCTTGCCGTAGCCGGGGATCTCGACCCACGAGTCGCGCGGGAACGAGACGATGTACGCCTTCTTCCGGTCCGCCGGCAGGTGCAGCAGCATGATCGTGTCAGTGCGCTGCTGCCCCGGCTTCCAGACGTCGCCGCCCTCCCCGGTCGTGGCGCCCTCCTCGCGCGAGTCGGACCCGACGAGCAGCCAGTTCTCGGTGCCCTCCACATTCGGCCCCGGCCGGTTCGCGCCCTCGCCCGGCATGACGCCCTTGGCCCGGTCGATGTTGCCGAGGTAGGACGACTGGCGCTGCCACGCGAGGCCGGCGATCCCGGCCGCCAGCAGCGCGAAGAACACGCCCACGGCGATCAGGACGCGCGGCCACCGCCGCTTGCGCTTGCGCTCCGTGCCGTCCTGGCCGGCCCAGAACGCGTCGTCGCTCTCGCCCTTGCCCGCCTGCGGCGGCGCACCCTCGCCCCGCGGCGCGGGCGGCGCTGCGTGGGGCCCGTGCGACCCGGGATGTTCTGGCGCGGTCATGGCGCAGAAGCTATCAGCAGGATCGACCGGGGATAGACCACTTTGCCCCACCTGTCCGGTTGAGGCTGGACCAGGTGGGGCGGCGCGGGGGGTCGTGCGGCGCCGGGCGCTAGGCCGTGCGGCGGCGGAGCGTGACGGCGCCCAGGACCAGGGCGGCGACCGTGAAGGCCGCGATGACGGCCACGTCCACGCCCAGGGTGCCGGTGAAGTCGGGGCGGGCGCTGATCTCCTGCATGCCCTCCACCGCGTACGACAGCGGCAGGACGTCCGCGATGGCCCGGAGCCAGGACGCCATGTCCTCGCGCGGGACGATCAGCCCGCACAGCAGCGTCTGCGGCAGGACGAACGCGGGCATGAACTGCACGGCCTGGAACTCGGTCCGCGCGAACGCGCTGGCGAACAGGCCGAGCGCCATGCCGAGCAGCGCGTCCAGCAGGGAGACGAGCACCAGCGAGCCGAGCGAGCCGCTCAGGTCGAGGCCGAGCCAGGTCAGCGAGATCGCGAGCACCACCGCGACCTGCACCAGCGCGATCAGCCCGAACGCGAGCGCGTAGCCGAGCAGCAGGTCCAGCTTGCCGAGCGGCATGGTCATCAGCCGTTCGAGGGTGCCGCTCGTCCGCTCCCGGAGGGTGGCGACGCTCGCGACGACGAACATGACGGTGAACGGGAACAGCCCGAGCAGCATCGGGCCGATCCGGTCGAAGACCATCGGCTGGTCGAACACGTACCGCAGCAGGATCATCAGCAGCGTCGGCACGCCGATCAGCAGCGCGAGCGTGCGGTGGTCGTGCTTGAGCTGCGCCAGGATGCGCCGCGTCGTGGCGAGGGTGATCGCCGTGCTCATGTCGGACTCCCGGCCTTCTCGGTGATCAGATGCAGGAACGCCGCCTCGAGGTCGGGCGCGCCGGTGCGGGCGCGCAGCCCGTCCGGGGTGCCGTCGGCGAGGACGACGCCCTCGCGCATCAGCAGCAGCCGGTCGGTGCGGCCCGCCTCGTCCATCACGTGGCTGGACACCACGAGGGTCGCGCCGCGGTCGGCCAGCTCCCGGAACAGCTCCCACAGCTCCTGCCGCAGCACCGGGTCGAGGCCGACGGTCGGCTCGTCCAGGACGACGAGCTCCGGCGACCCGAGCAGCGCCACGGCGAGGTTGGTGCGGCTGAGCTGCCCGCCGGACAGCGTCCCCGCCGTCTGGTCGCGGCTCCGGCCGAGCCCCACCTCGTCGATGACGCGGTCGACGTCCGAGCGCGGCGCGCGCAGGACGGACGCGAAGTAGCGCAGGTTCTCGGCGACGGTCAGGTCGGCGTACACGGCGGGCGACTGCGTGGCGTACCCGACGCGGTGCCGCAGCCCCGCCGACCCGGCGGGCTCGCCGAGCACGGTCACGGTGCCGCCCGCCACGATCTGGACGCCGACGAGCGTCCGGATCAGCGTGGTCTTCCCGCAGCCGCTCGGGCCGAGCAGGCCCACGATCGAGCCGCGCGGGATGTCGAAGGAGAGCCCGTGCAGCACCTCCCGGCCGCCGCGCACGACCCGCAGATCCCGCACCCGCACCGCCGGCTCGGCCGCGCCCTCCGGGCTGAAACTCATCATGTGTTGAATTTAGGCGCGCGACCGTCCCCCGGTCAAGACGTACGGCGAAAGGACGGGCCGGCCGAAGGGAAGGCGAAGGCGAGGGAACGCCGAGGCGGAAGCGCGCAGGCCCGAAGGGAACGCAGAGGCCGGGAGAAACGCGCAGGCCAGGGGAAGCGCGGAGGCTAGCGGGAAGCGCGGAGGCGGCCGGTCAGGTGGTCAGGTAGCGCTGGAGGGTCGGGGCGACCAGGGCGATCAGCTCGTCCTCCGTGGCGGAGGCCATCGGCTCGATGCGCAGCACGTAGCGCAGGATCATCAGGCCGATCATCTGCCCGGCCGCCGCCTGGATGCCGAGCGGCGGCGCCTGGGTGGCCTGCTTGGCGCGCCCGAACAGGGCGACCGTGACGAACTCGCGCGCCAGCGCCGCCGCGCGCTCGTTCGTCATCGCCGAGCGCAGCATCGCCAGCATCGGCGCTCGGCGCTCGTCGTCGCCCCACACGTCCAGGAAGATGCGGACCATCGTCTCGCCGAGCCGGTCGCGGGGGGACGCCATGATGCGCGGCAGGATGACGGACGGGTCCACCGGGAAGCGCATCGCCTCGATGAACACGCCCTCCTTGTTGCCGAAGAAGTGGTGGACGAGCGCGGGGTCCACCCCGGCGGCGCGGGCGATCGCGCGCAGCGAGGCGCCGTCGTAGCCCTTCTCGGCGAACAGCTCGCGGGCCTCGGCGAGGATCTTCTCCCGCGTCTCGGTCGGGCCGGGGCGCCGCCCGGGGCCCCGGCCGCCGCGCCGCGCGGCCTCCGTCACCGCACGCCCCGGCGGGTGATCTCCCCGGCCGGCGTGACCTCCCAGGTGTGCGCGGAGGCGGCCAGGTGCAGCCGGGCGAACGCCAGCGCCTCGGCGAGGTCCTCCATCCGCTCGACCCGGCTGGACGCGCGCCGCGTGTTCACTTCGAGGACGACGTGCCCCCGGAAACCGCCCTCGGCGAGATTCTCCAGCATCGGCCCGCACGGCTGGTTGCCCCGCCCCGGGACGAGATGCTCGTCCTTGTTGGTGATGCCCACGCCGTCGGCGAGGTGGATGTGCCGCAGGCGGTCGCCCAGGCTGCCGGCCATGTCGATGGCGTCCGACCCCGACACGGCGGTGTGGGACAGGTCGAGAGTGACGTACGGGTAGTCCTGGTCGACGGGGTTCCAGTCGGGCAGGTACATGCCGGCCTCGGCGCCGCGCGCCTTGAGCGGGAACATGTTCTCCACCGCGAACAGGACGTCCGTCTCGTCCTGCATGCGGGCGAGGCCCTCGACGAACTCCTTGGCGTAGTCGCGCTGCCAGCGGAACGGCGGGTGGACGACGACGACCTCCGCGCCCAGCTCCTCGGCGACCTCCTTGGAGCGGACGAGCTTGCCCCAGGGCTCGCGCCCCCACACCCGCTGGGTCAGCAGCAGGCAGGGCGCGTGGATCGACTTGATCGGCACCTGGTGGTAGTCGGACAGCCGGCGCAGGACGTTCAGGTCCTGGGAGGAGGCGTCCGTGGAGACCATGACCTCGATGCCGTCGTAGCCCAGCAGCGCGGCGATCTCGAACGCGCTCGGTACCTTCTCCGGGTAGACCGACGCGGTGGAGAGCGTGATCGGCGCGTCCGGTACCCGAAGAGCCGGTGTACTGACGCCGTTGTGCTGCGGGGTCAAGGCTTCCTCGCCAGGAATGATCGCTCGACGATGTTCATCAGGTTCGCAAGGCAAAGCCTATGCGGCGGCGCCGCCGATGAAACAACCGGCCGGAGTGATCCTGGACGCGTCGCCGCGCGACGGCCCGCATCGCCCGCCCGGCGGCGGTTACGCTCTGTCTCCGTGGCCGATATCGCGCCGGGCGCCGTGCCGAGCCCCAACATCTGGAACTCCCCGCAGGTCTACGAGCTGGAGAACCGCGCCGTCGACCCGGACGGGGTCCTCGCCGACGCGATGCGCGCGATCCGCCCGTGGAAGGGCGCCGACGTCCTCGACGTCGGCTGCGGGACGGGCTTCCACCTGCCGTTCTTCGCCGCCGACGCGCACCGGGTGGTCGGCGTGGAGCCGCACGCCCGGCTCGCCGCGGCCGCCGCCCGCCGGGCCCGGGACCTGCCGAACGTCACCGTCCGGGTGGGCGCGGCGCAGGCGCTGCCGCTCCCGGACGCCTCCGTCGACGTCGTGCACGCCCGGTGGGCCTACTTCTTCGGGCCGGGCTGCGAACCGGGCCTCGCCGAACTCGACCGGGTCGTCCGGCGCGGCGGGGCCGTGTTCATCATCGACAACGACGCCACCCGCTCCACGTTCGGCCGCTGGTTCCGGCGGAGCCTGCCGAAGTACGACCCGGAGGCCGTCGAGCGGTTCTGGACGCGCCGCGGCTACGCCCGCGAGCCGCTGACGATCCGGTGGGCGTTCCAGAGCCGCGACGACCTCGCCGCCGTGCTGCGGATCGAGTTCCCGCGCGACCTCGCCGACGCCTGCCTGCGCGAGCATCCGGGCCTGGAGGTGGACTATGCCGTGAATTTGTGGTGGCGTTGCCCCTGAGTTACTGACTAGTTGGTCATACGGGAGGACCGACATGGGCCGTGTCACTGCCGGGAGAGCCTTCGGCGGGCTGCTGGCCGCCACCGCCGCCGGCGCCGCCGGCGCGGGCGCCGGGCTGGTCGCCCAGCGCCGCGCGATGCGCCGCCTCCAGCTGCGTCCCGACCCGTTCGCGGGCGAGCCGTTCGGCTCCCTGCGCGGGCGGCCCGTCCCCGTCCGCGCCGACGACGGCACCCGGCTGTACGCCGAGATCGACGGCGACGACCGCACCGACCTCGCCGTCGTGTTCTCGCACGGCTGGACGCTCACCCAGGACTCCTGGCACTTCCAGCGCAAGGCGCTGCGCGGCCTCGGCCGGCTCGTCTTCTGGGACCAGCGCGGCCACGGCCGCTCCGACGGCGGCGACCGGGACGGCTACGCCATCCCGCGGCTCGCCGCCGACCTCGCCGCCGTCATCGAGGCGACCGTCCCCGCCGACACGCCCGTGGTCCTCGTCGGCCACTCGATGGGCGGGATGACGATCATGCGGTACGCCGACGAGCACCCGGAGCTGGTCGGCCGCAAGATCCTCGCCGCCGGGCTGCTGTGCACCTCGTCCGGCGGGCTCGGCGAGATCACCCTCGGCATGCCCGCGCTGCTCGCGCGCACCACGCACCGCGTCCTGCCGCGCGCCCTCGACGCGTTCGGCGCCGGCTCCGGCGCCGTGGAGCGGGTCCGCCACCTCGGCCGCGACGCCGCCACCCTCGTCGAGGACCTCGTCGCGTTCGGCCCCGACGCGAGCCCCGCCGCGGTCGCGTTCGCCGAGCAGATGATGACCGAGACCCGGATGGACGCGTTCGCCGCCTTCCTGCGCTCGATGATCACCACCGACGTGATCAGCGACTGCGCCGCCCTCGGCGGCGCCGACACCCTCGTCCTCGGCGGCGAGAACGACATGCTCACCCCGATCGAGCACAGCCTCAAGATCGCCTCGTGCGTGCCGTCCGCCCGGCTGGAGGTCGTCCCGGCCGCCGGGCACATGGCCATGATGGAGCGCCCCGGCGTCGTCTCCGACCACCTCGGCGACCTGATCGAACGGGCCCGCAAGAACACCTGACCCGCGCCGCCGCGGGCCCGCTGTCGCAGGCGGGCTCTACGCTTCCGTCCCATGGCGAAGGCGAAGACGGCCAAGGCGGCCTACCGGTGCTCGGAGTGCGGCTGGCAGACGTCCAAATGGGTGGGGCGCTGCGGCGAGTGCCAGACGTGGGGGACGGTCACCGAGGCGGCGTCCGCCACCCCCGCGCGGGTCGTGACCGCCGGGCCGGTCAGCGCGCCCGCCCGGCCGATCGGGCAGGTGGACGTCCGGTCCGCGAAGACCCGCCCCACCGGCCTGGACGAGCTCGACCGGGTGCTCGGCGGCGGCATCGTGCCCGGCGCCGTCCTGCTGCTCGCGGGCGAGCCGGGCATCGGCAAGTCGACGCTGCTGCTGGAGGTCGCCGCGCTCGCCTCCACCGGCCCCGAGGGCAACGGCGACACCCCCGCCAAGAACGTCCTGTACGTGACCGGCGAGGAATCGGCCGAGCAGGTGCGGCTGCGCGCCGACCGGGTCGGGGCGATCACCGACCGGCTCTACCTCGCCGCCGAGACCGAGCTGTCGGCGATCCTCGGGCACATCGACGCCGTCGAGCCCACGCTGCTCGTCGTCGACTCCATCCAGACGATCGGGACGTCCGAGGTCGACGGCGCGCCCGGCGGCGTCACCCAGATCCGCGAGGTCGCCGCCAACCTGATCAGGGTCGCCAAGGAGCGCGGCATCACCGTCGTCCTCGTCGGCCACGTCACCAAGGAGGGCGCGATCGCCGGGCCGCGCCTGCTGGAGCACCTCGTCGACGTCGTCCTGTACTTCGAGGGCGACCGGCACTCCCGGCTCCGCATGATCCGCGCCGTGAAGAACCGCTACGGGCCGACCGACGAACTCGGCTGCTTCGACCTCTCCGAGGTCGGCATCGTCGGGCTGCCCGACCCGAGCGGCCTGTTCCTCACCCGCCGCGACGAGGCCGTCCCCGGCACCTGCGTCACCGTCACGCTGGAGGGCCGCCGCCCCCTCGTCGCCGAGGTCCAGTCGCTCGTCGCGAAGTCGCACCTGCCCGCGCCGCGCCGGGCCACGTCCGGCCTCGACACCTCCCGCGTCGCGATGGTCCTCGCCGTCCTCGCGCAGCGCTGCAAGATCTCCATGCACGAGCAGGACGTGTACGTCTCCACGGTCGGCGGGGTGCGGCTCAACGAGACGTCCGTCGACCTCGCCCTCGCGCTCGCCGTCGCGGGCTCCACCGTCGAGCAGGCCCTGTCCACCAGCCTGATCGCGCTCGGCGAGGTCGGCCTCGCCGGGGAGGTCCGCGTCGTGCCCGGCGTCCAGCGGCGGCTCGCCGAGGCCGCCCGGCTCGGGTTCAAGCACGCCGTCGTCCCGCGCGGCTCCCTCGAACTCGCCGACGGGTCCCCGCTCAAGCGCGCCGACCCGCAGCTCAGCAGCTACGAGGGCATGAAGGTGATGGAGGTCGACAGCCTGAAACAGGCGCTCCAGGTCGCGTTTACGGCCCCGTGAAACGGGTCACGCCAGAGTATTACTCCACACAACGCACGCTTGCGACCTGGGGAGGAACCAGTGCGCGGCCCTCCTCGGTAAACTGACGCCGTCCAGCGACCTCCGGGGGTCAGGTGCCATCACACGACAAGGGTCATGACGAACGACGCCGCGCCACCTTGGCAGCGGTGGCCCCGGGCACCCAGATCCGCGACGGACTGGAGCGGATCCTCCGGGGCCACACCGGCGGCCTGATCGTGCTCGGCTACGACAAGGCGGTCGAGGAGCTGTGCACGGGCGGCTTCGAGCTCGACGTCGAGTTCTCCGCGACCCGCCTGCGCGAACTCGCCAAGATGGACGGCGCCATCGTCCTCGACGACAGCCACAGCCGCATCGTCCGCGCCGCCGTCCACCTCGTGCCCGACTCGACCATCCCGACCGAGGAGTCCGGCACGCGGCACCGCACCGCCGAGCGCGTCGCCCGGCAGACCGGCCTGCCCGTCATCTCCGTCAGCCAGTCGATGCACATCATCGCGCTGTACCTCGACGGCATCCGCTACGTCCTCGAAGACTCGGCGGCCATCCTGTCCAAGGCCAACCAGGCCCTGGCGACGCTCGAACGCTACAAGCTGCGGCTCGACGAGGTGTCCGGCACGCTCTCCGCCCTCGAGATCGAGGACCTCGTCACCGTCCGCGACGTCAGCGCCGTCGTCCAGCGCCTGGAGATGGTGCGCCGCATCGCCGACGAGATCGAGGGCTACGTCGTCGAGCTCGGCACCGACGGCCGGCTGCTGTCCCTCCAGCTCGACGAGCTGGTCTCCGGCGTCGACGCCGACCGGGAGCTGATCGTCCGCGACTACCCGTCCGACGACACCCGCGCCCGCGGCGTCGGGGCCATCCTGGCGTCCCTCGACACCCTGTCCGCCAACGAGCTCCTCGACCTGTCCACGGTCGCCGAGGTGATGGGCTTCGCCGGCCCGGACGCCCTCGACCTGCCCGTCAGCCCCAAGGGCTTCCGCCTGCTCGCCAAGGTCCCCCGGCTGCCCAGCATGGTCGTCGAGCGCCTCGTCGAGCACTTCGGCGGCCTGCAGAAGCTCCTCGCCGCCAGCATCGACGACCTCCAGGCCGTCGGCGGCGTCGGCGAGTCCCGCGCCCGCAGCGTCCGCGAGGGCCTGTCCCGCCTCGCCGAATCCTCCATCCTGGAACGCTACGTCTGACCCGCGCGCCTCAGCGCAGCCGGAAGATCTGCTTCTCGACCTTCGTGCCCTTCAACTGGGCCACGTAGGTGCCGGGACGTGCACTGACCTTGCCCTTGCAGCCCCGGGTGCGGTCCCACGTGACGTTGTCGACGAACGGGATGCCGCGGCGGAGCGTCTCCTTCGGGGCGGCGCCTTGCCGGCAGCCGGCGGACGACCAGATGCGATCCGAGCCCGACGTGATGCGGACGTCCAGCCCACCCGTGTCGAACTTGCAGGAACCCTGGCCGGTGTTGACGACCGTGACCCTGAACTCGGGCCGTGCGGAGCCGCTGTAGGTGCTCTGCAAGGCGGACATGTTGATGACCAGGTCATCGTCGTCGCAGGGGCCGCCGTCCTTCTCGGGGTCCGGTTCGGGCGTGGTCGTCGTGGTGACCGTGACCGTCGGCATCGCGGTGGGCGGAGGCGGCGGGCTCGCGCTCTCCGCCGCGCCCGCGTTCCGGACCTGCTCGCTCCCGCCCGTCCCGGCGCACGCCCAGGCCAGCAGGCCGACCGCGCCCAGAACGGCGGCCAACGCCACCGCCCGACGCCGCCAGTACTGGTCCAACCCAGAACCACCCGAGTGACGCCCAGTATTCGGAAACATACGGGCAGTATGCATTCGCCGGACCGGAACGAGGGGACGACCCGCCGCGTGCCACAATGGCCGCGCGCCATGAACCTGAACTCCGTCTACACCGCCCCGATCCTCGCCTGGTACGAGGCGAACGCCCGGGACCTCCCGTGGCGGGCCCCGGACGCGACCCCGTGGGGCGTCCTCGTCAGCGAGATCATGCTCCAGCAGACCCCGGTGTCGCGCGTCCTGCCCGTCTGGGACGCCTGGATGGCCCGCTGGCCCACTCCCGCCGCGCTGGCCGCCGAACCGTCCGGGGAGGCCGTCCGGGCGTGGGGGCGGCTCGGCTACCCGCGCCGGGCCCTGCGCCTCCACGAGTCCGCTCGCGCGATCACCGAACGCCACGGCGGCGAGGTGCCGTCCTCCCACGCCGACCTGCTGGCACTGCCCGGCATCGGCGCGTACACGGCCGCGGCCGTCGCCAGCTTCGCGTTCCGGCAGCGGCACGCCGTCCTCGACACCAACGTCCGGCGCGTCCTGGCCCGGCTGGTCTCCGGCACCGAGTACCCGCCGAAGTCGCAGACCAGGGCGGAGGTCGAGCTGGCGGAGAGCCTCCTGCCGCCCGACGCGCCGACCGCCGCCCGCTGGGCCGTCGCCGCCATGGAACTCGGTGCGCTCGTCTGCACCGCCCGCACGCCCCGCTGCGTCGACTGCCCGGTGCTCGACCAGTGCGCCTGGCACGCGGCCGGACGCCCCGCCTACGACGGCCCGCCGCGCCGGGGCCAGACGTACGCCGGCACCGACCGCCAATGCCGCGGCCGCATCCTCGCCGTCCTGCGGGACGCCGAGGGCCCGGTCGAGAAGCCGGCCCTCGACATCGTCTGGTCGGACGCCGTCCAACGCGAACGCGCCCTGGACGCCCTCATCGCCGACGGCCTGGTCGACCCCCTGGACGACGGCCGCTACGCCCTGCCCCACTGAGCGTCAGGGCAGCCCGATCCCGGCCCGCTCCGCCTGCAGTTCGGACCGGACGAGTTCGAGCAGCCGCCCCACCCAATTGCGGCCTGCCCCGCCGCGCGTGTTCCAGTGGTCGGAATCCGTCCCGCTGTAGGCCAGGGGCGCATCACCGGTACCGACCAGAATCTCCGCGAGATCCGGATGCTGCGCGTACTTGGCGCGCAGGAGACCGGCCATCACCGCCGTCCGCGCCTGCGCCCACCCTTGGACGCGCGGCGCCTCCTCAGCGGCTTTCCGGGCACCATAACCCCGCTCAGCCGCACAAATCAGCTCGCGAGCACCAGCATCGTCGGTGGAAAGTGCCCAGTATGCATGCTCAACAGACGGATAAACAACACCGCCGACCTCGATCGGGCGCGGGTAATCGTTCTGGAGCACATCAATTCCAGCGTCTTCCGGGAACCCCTTCGGATACACGCGCCCGCCGAAGTGCAACGTCCCCGCCACCGGCTCCACCGGGTCGTCCGCCGGCCGCTTGGCCGCATACTCCGCGCGATCACGGCCCCTTCTGGCGAAATACTCCAGCGCCCATTCTCGCTTGGCCTCGGTGACCTCGTCATCACTGAACCACCCGCCTATCGGTGACTCGCCGATATCGGTGCAAAGGTAGACCAGCGGCCGATCCTTGTTGTCCATGTCCCCCAGCGAGTAGTGCCGCTTGTGCGCGGGGATCGCCAGGTAAGCCTCCCGCAACGCCAGCCGATCGGCCTCGTCACGCGACTCCAGATACCGGTCCAGCACGGCCAGGCACCGGCCGGTGGAGTCGGGACGTCCGTTCAGCCGCTCGATGTCGTCCGCCACCTCGCCGAGCAGCATCTCCGCCGTGAGACCGAACATCGGCTCGGCGGCCTTCCAGCGCCCCAGCTCGAACGCGCTGATCTCACCGCCCTCGGGAACCTCCGTCACCACCCAGCCGGAGTCGAGCTTCTCCCGCAGGCCGTCCAGATCGACCCAGTCCCAACAGTTGATCGCGCCGTCCGCGAACACGAGCAGGTCGGTCAGGTGGTACGACATGTTGTGGATGAAAACGGGCCGCGCAACACCATCGATACGCCGCCCGTCCTCAACCCGATAGATCCGCTGCACCTCAAGAACTCCTCAACTACAAGCTGAGCCCGAGCACCACCAACAAGGGCGAACACCCGAAACAAAAAAGACCGACCCCAGCGAGCCGGGCCACGATAGCCCGCCGTCCACCTCGGTCAACAACAATGGCTGACCAACACTCACATCGAAGCCACTAAAGCTCCAAGCACGGCACACAATCGGCCACTCATGCCAACGCACCAAGACCCTATGTCGCATCATCAGCCGCGCGCTGGAGCCTGACTTGGCGTTCCGTTTCGACGAATCCGAGTGATCGGTAGATCCGAATCGCCTCGCCCTCCGGATCTGCGACGATCACGAGCGTCCGTGCTCCCTTGGACATGGCCTCCACCCCGGCGAAGTGGACGAGCGCAGAGGCGAGACCGCGTCGACGAAACTCGGGATGGGTCTCGACATGCTGGTACCGGACGAGCCCTCGGCCATCGAGGACGACACCCAACCCCGCGCGCATCTCGCCGTCCACGAACGCGCCGAACCAGGTGGCGTCGCCCACCTCGCACATGCGCCGTTCCTCAGCGAGTTTCGCCATCACGAACGCCGCGTTCTCCTCCGACGGCTCCGACTCATCGCACGCGTGCCGCAGCCGTTCCGCCTGCTTCCAGTCGTCATCGATCAACGGACGCAGGACCGCTCGTTCCACCGGCCGCGGGGCTCGAAGCGAGGAAGCCGTGAGCACCGCATCGGCCTCGACACCGATCCCGAACCGCTCCCATTCCGGGCGACGGCCCGTCTCACCCTCGGTCCCGTCCACACCGATCGCCAGGTGAGACGCCTCCGGGAACTCCGCAGCGAAGATCTCGGGAGCCTCCGAGAGCGCGTCGGGAGCGACGAGCACGAAGTTGCCCCACCAGAAATTCGGGTTAGCGGGCGTCCGCACCACCTGGTGGGACGGGTGATCAACGATGACGGAGCCGGCCAAGCGGCGGATCAACAGATCCGTGCGAAAAGCAAGAGATCGGACCTTCACCTCGCAAGCCTAGCCACGAACCAACCACCCCAACGAGACCACCGGCTCACCTGCACACCTGCGCAAGGACCGGACGTCCCGGCCTCTCCGCCACCCCACGGATAATCGTTGGTCAGCTCGGCGTGGGGGGCCGTAGCGTACCGCCGTGCGCGATCTGCTGAGCCTTCCCAAAGCACACCTCCACGTCCACCTGGAGAGCACCGTCCGGTGGGGGACGCTCCGGGAGATCGGCGCGGCCAACGGCGTGGACGTTCCCGACCAGACGGCGACGCTCGGCGACTTCACCTCCTTCTTCGCACAGAACGACCTCGTCCGCGCGTGCCTACGCCGCCCCGCCGACTTCCGGCGGATCGCCTACGAGTTCTGCGCGGACGAATCCGCACAGGGCGTCCGGTACGCGGAGGTCTCGTTCACGGCCGCCGGACACGGCGAGCGGCTCGGTGACCTGGCCATGCCCCTCCAGGCCGTCCTGGAGGGCCTGGAGGCCGGGGAGGACGCATTCGGAATCGAGTGCCGCCTCATCCTCGACCACTCCCGGCGCCGCTCCGTCGAGCGCGCCTGGCGGACGCTCGACCTCGCCCGGCGCCACGACCGCGTGGTCGCCATCGGCCTGGCGGGCGACGAGGCGCACCCGGGAGACCCGTTCACCGAGGTATTCGCCGCCGCCCGCGACACCGGCCTGCACGTCGTCCACCACGCCGGCGAGGGAGAAGGCCCCGCCAGCATCCGCCAGGCCCTCGGCCCCGGCCGCGCTGAACGCCTGGGCCACGGCATCCGGATCCTGGACGACCCCGACCTCGTGGCCGAGGTCAGAGAACGCGGAATCCCCCTCGAAGTGTGCCCGACCTCCAACGTCGCCCTGGGCTTCGCCTCATCCCTGGAGGAGCACCCGCTCCCCCGCCTCCGAGACGCGGGCCTGATCGTCACGCTCAACACCGACGTCCCCGCCCTGATCGACACCTCCCTGACCACCGAGTACACCCACGTCCGCGACACATTCGCCTACAACGACCACGCCCTAGCCGACCTGGCCAAAGCAGCCGTCGACGCCTCCTTCGCCCCACCCACCACCAAAACCGACCTCCACCAGGCCATCACCACCTGGCTAACAACAACCCCCTAACCG
>NZ_VCKZ01000263.1 GCF_005889745.1 Actinomadura geliboluensis | reverse complement strand
CCCCGGCCTTTTACTGCTGTCAGCGCAGGTCAGCCCGCGCCTCGAGTGGGGCAGCGGTGCACCCGGATACCCCCCAAGGGGAACAGGTATGGGGGCGGTTGTTCGCGATAAATAATTCACCGAGTCCTGAGGGCCGGATTCCTTCTCACCTTTTATTCCCACTGTCAAGCCCGCTAGATGCCGGCGCCGTTGTGCGTCCTATTGATGACGTGGCGAGAAGTCTGTGCCGCGCGTGGCGCGAGTCGACGCGACTTGAACACCCAGGGCTGCACGTGCAGGTCAGTGCAATCCCGTTCGAAGCCCTGCGCTGTGGTTCGGTTGAGGTCGCGACCGTTGGCCCGGTCATTAAATTTCTGTTTACTGAGGTAAGCCTCTCCAGCCGTTCCGGTGACGAAATTGGTCGGCGCTCCGTGTTGCATTCATCGTGGCGTCGAGCAATGGTCGTTATGGCGGACGACGCCGGGCGGGAAAGTCCCGCCGAATCGGCCGCCAATCAGGAGGCAGAAACAATGGCGAACACCATCACCACCGCGACCGCTGACACGGCCACCACCGCCCCGGCGGACGGCATGGCGGACGGACGTCCGGACGGGGCGGCCGGTGCCGTGTGGGACGCGCTGAACGCCGCGCCGGACGGTGCGACGGTGACGGCACTGGCCGAGGCGTCCGGGGTCAGCCGCGCGACGGTGACCAAAGCCCTGACGGCGTTCGCGGACGCGGGACGCGCCGTCCGGGCGGCCCGTGAGGGCACCGGTCGGGGCCGCACCCCGGACGTGTGGTCCCCGATCGCCCCCACGGTCACCACCGGGGCCGGTGACGCCACCCCGTCCGCCCCGGCGGACGACGCGGCCACCGGCACCACCACGGCCCCGGACGCCACCACCGGGACGGGTGTCATCTCACCGGACACCCTCGCCACCGCGATGCAGGTCCTGTCCGAAGAGGCCGACCGGCGTGCGGCGGCGGCCGAGTCGCTGCGCAAGGCGCAGGACGAGGAGGCCGAACGGCGCGCGCGGGTCGACGCCGAGCTGCGCAAGGCCGAGCAGCGCGAAACCGCCCGCGTGATCCTGACCGACCTGCTGAGCACGGTCACCACCACCCTCGCCGCGATCGCGGCGGACGACGAGGAGGGGATCACGAGCGGCATGGAGGACATCGCGCGCTACGCCGGTAGCGTCCGCCGGACCAGCCGCGCCACCACCGGCACCCGGACGGGCACCGGGACGCGGACGCCGCGCGCGGCCGGTGACCGCACCGCGCCGACGCCCCTGCGGCCCCTGGTCGCCGGGCACCTGAACGCGTTCCCCGACCTGGAATTCACGCCCGGCGAGATCGCCAAGGTCCTGGACCGGTCATCCGGGGCCGTCGCCAACGCCCTCGACACCCTCGTCGGACGGGGCGAGGCGGTCCTGACCTGTGAACGCCCCCGCCGGTTCCGCGCGGCAACCACGGCGACCACGGCCGCCAACGACGCGGACACCGGTGACGACGACGCGGACGGCACGACCGCTGCGTGACCCGTAGGCGGGGCGGACGGGTGACGGCCCGTCCGCCCCGTCATGACTCGGGGTCTCACGACCCCACCCACGCAATGAGGTGTCATGACGAAGGAGACGCTACATGTCCGGTGACGAGACCGGTACGACCTCGAACGGCACGGAACACGACCCCTACGACCAGGTGTTCGTCCTGCTCGGTTGGGCGTGGGACGTCGCGCGCGCCGCACGGGCGGCCGCCCGCTATCCGGTCACGCGCGCGAAGGTGTCAGAGATCGGCACGCTCGGCGCACTCATTCGCATCGATCACGAGTACGCGGAAACGGTTGATCTGTCCCGCCCGCTGCTGGCCGTTCCGCTTCCCGAGGTGCGGACGCCGATCGTGATCGACGGGTGGCACCGGATCCACAAGGCGCGGCAGACCGGCGTCACTGAGTTGCCGGTCATCTTCCTGAACGGCGACGACGAGCGTGCGTGCCGACTCATGGGCGGCGGCATCAAACGCGCCTGGTAGACCGGCAGGGACATCACACACAGCACCACGCGCGTCAGGGCCCGGGTAGGCGGAACGCCACCCGGGCCCCGTGCGCGCCGCCGGGCGTGCGGCCCCGTGCGCGCCGCCGGGCGTGCGGCCCCGTGCGCGCCGCCGGGCGTGCGGCCCCGTGCGCGCCGCCGGGCGTGCGGCCCCGTGCGCGCCGCCGGGCGTGCGGCCCCGTGGCCGGCTATATGCCTGCGGGGAGCAGAAGTCCCGGTGCCGAAGGCGGTAGCCGGAAAGCAGTCAGGTCCACACCAGTCGCAGCTCGCAAGTCGACCTCGCAGCCCTCAAACCGCGCTTCTTTGAACGCAATTTCACTGCCGCAAAACTGTGCGTCTCCAAAGTATGCCTTTCCGGCAGCGAAGTGGATGTGATCGAATCGCACTTTGGTTCCGGAGAATCGTGCTCCTGGAAACCAAATCTCTGAACCAGAGAAGTGAGTCCAAGCAAAGGATAGCTTTCCCTCAGAGAAATCTGTGCCAACGAACCAGATGACGCCATCCCCGAAGATGGAACCCTGAAAGGAGAGTTCTCCGCCGAGCAGTTCAATGTTGGCGAAGATTACTTCACCGCCGGAAAAATTAGCGTTATGGAACCATACATTGCCGGCGATGATGCGGGCGCCGTTGAATGTCATGCTGCCGCTTGAAACTTCGATACCAAAGAAAGGGACGTCGCAGTCGATGACAGTGCCCGTGAAGTCGAAAGTGTGGCCTATCCAAGAGGGGTGTGCTTCTGCCCGCAAGTGAGAGCCGAGGATTGCCCAGATCGTTCGGCGAACTTCGCCCATTGAGCGCAAGCGGATAGTATGTTCAACTGTGGCCTCATCAGGAGATTCCTGCTCATAGGGCATTCGCAGGTAGGCGCAGAGAACGTCGATGCAGGTTTGACGGCCGGCGGGCCAGTCGTCGGCAAGCCCGGCAAGGGCATGGACACCCGCCAGCCGGACCGCCGGGCTTTCGTCCCCTAGTTGACCGCACGCTGCGGCGAAGCGTTCGTTGAACAGGCGGGTCGTCTCGCGATCCTCTTTGGCGTGCTCCAGGCGAGCCGTTGCCTCAGTTACACGCTGCCGCCGATAGGCCACGACTAGCGCGATCACCCCACCGGCCCCGGCAATTGCCGCGAAGGCGAGTTTGATCACATCCAAGAATTGCGCTAGAGGCATCGTTCGAGAATCCTGGAGGCTTGGGGCTCCCAAAGCCAACAAGATCGACACTACAAGCCCAGTTGCCCCAACCACGGCCATCATCAAAGACCCGGCCATTGCTGCGCCTATTGGCACGAGACGTGGCCCGCCTGCATCCCTAGGAGGCGCTTGGCCCTCGGGTGACGGTGGACGCGAGGAAGTGGAATGCATCGTAACTCCAGGGTACGATCCGAGCGTGTCACTCTCTTGGACTCCGGAGGGGGCGTTCTGGTTTCCCCGCTGGGGAGCCCTCAACTGAGTACGGCCATCTCCCGGTCAGATTTCAAGGGTCCTGCCAGGTTCCGTGTAGAGGGTTTGACCTCGCCGGGAAGCCTGCAGGGTGAGGCGAACCCGTTCGCCGACGGTCGGATGAAGCCATTGATCGAGGGCGTGCTGGTCGCACCATCGGAACCCGATGATCTCATTGCCGCTGATTCTCACGTCGCGCGCCTGGTGCGAGGTGAGCTTGGCCGCGTAGTACATCAGGAGGCGGTCGCCGGCGTGCGGCGCCCATGCGATGACCGAGGGTGTGGAAGGCAGCCGTGGCGTGATGGCCAGCTCCTCCCGCACCTCGCGAGCGACTCCGGCGGACGGCAGTTCGCCCTCGTGGACGTATCCGCCGGGCAGGTGCCACCGCTTCTTGTAGGCGGGGTTGACCAGCAGGACGAGTCCGCGCGGGTCGGTCAACACAGCGTGCGCGGCCGTCTGCGGAGCCGCGATGCTCGTAGCCACCTGGGTTCAGTGCAGGCGGGTGCCGGCGATGATGCTTCGGGCGTTTTTGCGGGTGAGGTTCGCGGCGACGAAGGCGCCCAGTTCGTAGGCGTGGTCGGGGGTGTCCCACTCGTGGGCGTAGGCGAATGTCGCGCCGTCGCGGCTGAACACCATGCCGATGAGGCTGAGCTGGCCGTCGTCGGTGGTGTGGCAGTGTCCCGCGATCGGGCTGTTGCAGTGGCCCTGGAGGGCGTGCAGCATCGTCCGTTCGGCGAGGATGTGGGTGCGGGTCTGTGCGTCGTCGATGACCTGGAGGAGCTCCACTATCCCCTCATCGGCCTTGCGGCATTGGACGCCGACGACTCCGGCCCCGACTGCGGGGCACATCTCGTCCAGGCTGAGAAGCTGCGAGATGCGGTGTTCCATGCCGACCTTGGCCAGGCCGCCGCCCGCCAGGACCAGGGCGTCCACCTCCCGTTCTTCGTCGAGGCGCGTGAGCCGCGGGACGACGTTGCCGCGGAACCGCTGAACGTTGAGGTCGGGGCGCCTGCGTAGGAGCTGTGCCTTGCGCCGGACGGCGGACGTCCCGATGCGCGCTCCTGGCGGGAGGTCGCTGATGGTGGCGTACTTCGAGCCGTCTGGGAAGACCACGGCGTCGCGGACGTCGTCGCGCTGGAGGTAGGCGGCGAAGACGAACTCTTTGGGCAGGGGGACGTCGCCGGGGACGTCCTTCATGCAGTGCACGGCGGCATCGATGTGGCCCATCATCAGGGCCTTGTCGATCTCCTTCATGAACAGGCCCTTGCCGCCCAGCTCCGACAGGTCGCCCTTGCAGCGGTCCGCGGAGGTCTCGATGGGGACGTACTCGATCTCCAGGCCGGGCACGACCGCCGCGAGGCCGTCGATGACGCGACTGGCGTAGGCGCGAGCGAGGTGGCTGGTGCGTCCCCCCAGCCGGAATGCCCTCGCGGGCAGCGCGTCGCGGAAGTAGGCGGCGGCCGGAGCGAGGGACGTACTTGATTCGGTGCGAACGACGGTCATCACGAAGGCTTCCGGGACGTCGGGACGGTGGACGGCGCATTACTGAGCGTAGCCACGAGCGTGAGAGCGGCATGGCTGACCACTCGCGACGCTCCGGCGCGCAGGAGCATGGCGTACTCCTCGGCCAGAAGCGCGGGCGGAAGGACGCATTCTCCGGAGACGGAGAAGGGCAACAGGGGCACGCCGGATCTGGCGTACAGGGCGCAAAGGATGTCGGTTGAGAACAGGGCGGGCTCGATCAGCAGAGAGTCGGCGCCTTCGGACAGCATCAGCAGCCCCCGCTCGACGGCCGTGGCCGTGGAGCCCGAGGCGGGGAGTTGAAAGGGCCGCTGCTTGTTCTGGGGCCGGATGCCCATCGCGGCGCGGTAACCGGAGTAGAGGCGTGAGTTCACGATCAAGTGCGGCATGATGCCGACGCGGCTGTATCCGGCGGAGTCGAGCGCGCTCCGACATGCCGCGATCGAGCCGGGGACCATCGCTGCGGGACCGATCACGTCGGCCCCGGCTTTGGCCTGCGCCACCGCTTGCTGGGCGAGCGCCGCGATGGTCGCCGCCTGGTCGGGCCGTCCATTTCGCGCGGTGAGATGGCAATCCCCGCTGGACAGATAGCCGCAGAGACAGGTCTCCGTCATCACTTGGATACCGAGGCGCGTCGACTTGATAGCGCGGACCGCACGCGTCATCACAGAGGCGCCCGCTGTGGCTGTTGACCCCGAGGCGTCGCGCCGGTCGGTGGCGAAGACCTTCAACGCGGTCACGCCGGCCTTGTGGGCCCGTGCCGTCAAGCGCGGCAGTTGCTCCAGGCGGTAGGTCGGGACTGGGCCGCCTTCCCTGCCGTCTTCACGGACGAGTACGACCATGACGAGACGATCCGCAGACAGTTGGAGGTATGCCCCCTTGAACACGTCCCACCTCACTTTCACAGAGGAGTTGTTGAACGACTGACCGATGCTGGTGAGGGCAGGGCCGTTCGTGTAGCGGCTGGATGGGCCCTGGAACCGCCCGACCATCGGTGATTCCAGGGCCCGCGCCCCGAAGCGCACCCGTCCCTGCGCTGCGGGGCGTGACTTTTACGGCGGTCCTGAGCGTTGTGGGATGAGGTCCGCACCCAAGGTGCGCACGTGGGCAGGCAACGGCTCGTGCCAGCGGGCCTTGGTCTGTTCGGGCTCACGCGGGTTCGGCTCGTGTTCCCTTGTCATGCCCGCCTTCCTCACGAGCGTGATGTGCTCGTCCACGATCTCTTCCAGCTCCAGACGGACTTGCCGCTGGCACTCATCGATCGTCCGGCGGAGCATCCCGTGCATGGTCATCGCCTCGTCCCACGCCTTCGCGACGACGCCGAGGGCCGCTCCGATCGCCTGGTCTGCGGGACGGCGCTTCATGCTCGCCAGCTCCGCCGCCACGCGGTCCTCCACGTAGACGGTCATCAGGCCGACGCGCAGGAATGGGATGCCGTGCTCGAACAACCGGTCGGAGAACAGGGTGGAGATCAGCGCCCCCATGGCCGCTGGACGGGCCGTGTAGCCCATGGGCCCACTCGCCGTCATCAGGGCCCTCCCACCGTGCGCAGCGCCGCCTTCACCTGAACCACGGCCTCGGTCGGATTGTCGGCCTCGCACAGCCAGACGCCGCCGCCCCAGCTGAACCACCAGCGATCACCGTCACTCGCGCGTCGCCGGCACTCGATCGCGACCCGTCGCGAGGCCGCATCCCTGGTGACATGAATCCGCCGCTCGCTGACCGCCTCCGGCGAGAGTTTCTGCCCGCGTAGCAGGTTCGCCAGCACGGCCAGAAACGCCGCACTCTCTGAACCGTCCGGGGCGAGCGTGTCGGCCTGTTGCGTGCCGGTGTCGGTGGAGTCGTTTGGCAGGCGGTCGTCACTCTTGTCTCGGGGGCGAGACGTGAGGTAGCGGCGCAGGGCCCGCAGGCTCGGCGGGCCGTTGGTACTCAGCTTGGCGACGATCTCCAGCTCGGGCTTGAGGTAGCGCCGCGGCGACCGCTCGGAGTCCTGGGCGGCTGAGATGAGGCCCTCTTCTTCCCAGCGCATGAGCACACCGGACCTGAGACCAGTGATGGCGAATGCCTCGCGTACGGCAATCCACGGGCCGTCGGCGATGGTCATGCCGTTGACCTCGGCGACCTTGCCGACGTGCTTGCGGGGGTAATCCGATACGACCAAGGTCATGCCGCTGCTGCCTTTTCTATCTTGGTCCTGATCTGGTGGGCCGCTGGCCTTGTCTCGTTCGCCGGCCGGATGGACTCGCCCGTGCGGGTGTCGTAGAACCACCACGCCCCGTCGCGGCAGTAGTGGCAGCCGACCGTGACCGCTCGCCCCGGCATGCCCAGGGGGATCACGTTGAGGACCAGGTATCCCTGGACCTCGGCAAAGGCGGTGATGATGCCCTCCATGTGGGCGAAAGCCGCGGAGAGGCCGACGAGGAACGCGACTCGCTCGCGTTGAGGGATCACGGTGGTGGGGCTGCTCGCCCGACTCGGCTCCGGCGGCGGTGGAGGGAAGTAGCGCGCTTCGGGAGTCCGCACATGTGCTCCCATGGGTCAGGTCCCGAGGGTGTAGCCGGTGCCGTCCGTGCTCCCGTGTGCGTCGATGATCTTCATGATCGGCCTCTTCAGTGCGTGGGGGCTGTTGTTCCTCTGCGGTGGCGAAGCGCGGAACGGGCGCCCTGACCGGCTCGCCGTGATCACGGATTGTTGCGAACCACCTCCGTGCTGACTCCGAGTAGAGCACCATGAAAACCAGGACTGCAAGGTTTCAGAGTGAATCTCCGCACCGAATTTCCGCAGGTCGGAGGCTCATTGCGAATCGTGCGGGGGGATGCTTTCATTTCGAGTGAAAGACCGCCCCGGGATGGAGGTGACGCGGGATGACGGAGATCGCGACGGGGTCGACCGTCCCCCGGAGGCAGCTCGGCCGCTACCTGCGCGAACTTCGGACAAACGCGCGTCTAACGGTGCAGGCCGCTGCTAAAGCGCTCGAATGGTCCGAGGCGAAGATGTGGCGGATCGAGACAGGGCAAACCTCCCTGCGATCACACGACGTCGAGACCATGTGTCGCGTCTACGGGGCACCCGACGAGCTGAAAGTGGCCCTAATGGGCCTCGCCAAGGAGACCAAAGGAAAGGGGTGGTGGCACGCCTACGGCGACGTTATTCCGGATGGTTTCGACCTGTTCATCGGCCTAGAGGGTGCAGCGGTCAGCCGCGAAGAGTACTCGCCTGAGCTGATCCCGGGCCTGTTCCAAACCCCCGACTACGCGCGTGCGGTCATCAGGAACAACGCCGGCCTTCAGGATGAAGAGATCGACCGCCGGGTGCAGCTGCGAATGCAACGCCAGACGCTGGTGACTCGCCCGACTGCGCCGCCGATGCTCAACGTCGCTCTGAACGAGGCAGTCTTGCGGCGGGCCATCGGCGGGGCCGCAGTCATGGCGGCCCAGTTGGAGCGGCTCGCAGAGCTAAACGAACGCAGCAACGTCTGCATCCGCGTCGTACCCTTCTCAGCCGGCGCGCACCAAGGACTTGAGACCGGGCCGTTCATCCTCATGCGGTTCCCGACTACCGGCGACGGACGCAACCACGAACCTCCCACGGTGTATGTGCAAGGCTTCACCGGAGCCCTGTACCTGGACAAACCCCACGAGATCGACCGCTACGCCGAAGCATTCGCGCTCATCTGGGCCGACGCCTTGTCGCAGGAGGAGAGCTCGGCACTGTTCCGGCAGATAGCAAGGGAGATGAACGGACCATGAGTGCTGGTTTCGCTGCGGCCAAGTGGCGCAAGAGCAGCCACAGCAACTCGCAACAGGAGTGCGTGGAGGTTGCGCCGTTGGCGACTGCCATCGCCATCCGCGACAGTAAGAATCCCGGTGGCGGTCACCTCACGCTGAATCGTGACTCGTTCGCTGGCATCCTCAACCGTGCGAGAGCTGGCGACCTGGACCTGTAACCCGCCCACGACGCTGCATACCCCACTCGTGACGTTGTGTGTTTCTCTGCAGGTGAGGCCACTCCACCTCTGACGACCTTCAGGAGTTAAGGGGACAGATCTGGGCCCCGGGTAGGCGGAACACCACCCCGGGCCTGTGCGCACCGTCCCGGTGGCCGGTCCCCGTGCGCGCCGCCGGGTGTGCGGCCCCGTGCGCGCCGCCGGGCGCCGAGGTCGGCCACGACGGGCATGGTCTTTGTGTGTGGGTAGGTAAGCCCGAATGTCTGAATCGCCCAGTCCGGAAAACCTTACGCCCCGTCTTTCTCATCGTTGGAACTATGGGCAACCGCATGGCGTCTCATAGGAAGACCTCGCCCCTTGCGGAAGGGGCTGCCGACCGTACGATGTCTCTACCTGGAGATCGGACGGAATTCGGCTGCCTCGGCCGCGACCATGATAGGTGTGGCCGGTCCGAGGTCGGCGCGTGGGGCAGGAGGGCACGGACGGCTTGTCGCAAGCGGTGATCTCGGTGATTCGTAAGGGTGCCGTGGATACTTCATCTGGAGGAGGTCGGCTTGGTGAGCTCATCGGGCCCTGACGGGTGGTCGGACGCGGCCCCTTTCTCGAACCGGCTCGACCCGCTCGACCCCACCTCCATCGGCAGTTGGGAACTCCTTGGCCGGCTCGGCCAGGGCGGCATGGGCGTGGTCTATCTGGGGCGGGATCCGGACGGGCAGCGAGGCGCTGTCAAGGTGATCAACCCGCAACTGACCGATGACCCGGGTTATTCTGTGCGTTTCGACTCGGAGGTGGCCTACGCGGGGCGCGTCGCGTCCTTCTGCACTGCGCGGGTGCTCGATCACGGAAATGCCGGCGGGCTCGCTTACCTGGTCACCGAGTATATCGAGGGGCCGTCTCTGTCCGGATACATCAAAGCGCACGGCGTGTTCCCGTCGCATGCGCTCCGCAGTCTCGCGGCGGGAGTGGCTGCCGCCTTGGCCGAGATCCACGCGGTCAGCCTGGTCCACCGGGACCTCAAGCCGGGCAACGTCCTGCTCGCGGTCGACGGACCACGCGTGATCGACTTCGGTATCGCGCGGGCCTTGGATTCGCACATCCCCATCACCCAGCCGGGCAACGTCATCGGCACCGCCGGCTACGTCGCGCCCGAGTTCGCGTTCGAGGGACGGGTCGGTGCCGCCGGTGACATCTTCGCCTGGGGGGCCCTCGTCGCCCACGCTGCGTCCGGGCACAACCCGTTCGGTTCCGGCACGCTGCAGGAACTGGCCGTCCGGGCGAAACAGGCCCAATACGATCTGACAGGTGTGCCGCACGAGTTTGTGCCCATTGTCGAGTCGGCGCTGGATCCCGACCCGGCTCGGCGACCGACTGCCAAGAACCTGCTCGTCCAGCTTGTGGGCGAGTCGACTCCGCGCGAGGCGACCACCGAACTCATCCGGCGGTGTTGGCTTTCCGGGCCATCCCCCGCGGCGACGGCCGCGCGCCCGCCCGAGGACGGCCCCCCCGGCTCTTCAGCGGAGGCACCGTCCGGCGGCGCATCAGGAAGCCGTCGGGAGAAGGCGGGACCGCGTGCACCGAAACATGCGAAAGCAGCCCCGTCGCTCGCCAGTGAGATCGGCTCACGGGTCGTTCGGTACGGTCGCCGGAATGCCCTGATCACTGTATCTGCTCTCGTATTATTTGCCCTGGCGGCAGGCTTCCTGCTGAAGCAGGAGTCATTCTGGCCACCCAATAAAACCGCGCGCTTCGGCATAAAAAATGACCAACCCGGTACAGGCTTCGGTCCCTCTTACTCGAAACTCTCCGGGTTGGACATTGCCATCGCGGGTATGGCCGCTGGCGCGCTCGGCAAGGAAGCCAAGTTCGAGCCTCTGAGTTCCGAACAGCGCCGGACTGCATTCCTCGGGAAAAATGGGGGCAAGGTAGACTTCATCGTCTCCACGTACTCGATCAGCCAAGAACGGATGGACGGTGAGGAAAAAGACTTCATCGGTCCATACGCCGTGACAGGCACCGGGTTCCTGCTGAAATCGAACCATCCCCCTCCGCAGAGCATCTACGACCTCAGGGGAATGAAGGTGTGCACGTGGGGCGGCACCACGTCAAAGGAGATCCTCGAAAAGGTAGCAGAGATCATCGAAGATTCGGGACGGAGCCTAGAACTCCTCAACCCGCCGGAGAGTGCCGGCGAGTGTGTGGATCAGCTCAATAAAGGCAAAGTCGAAGCGGTCTTTTCAGACGAACTGATCATGCAGGGATTCGCCCTTCAGCCCGGCTCGAATCTGGTCGCCATCCCGAGCGCTTCAGTGAAGGATTTTCCAGACAAGAATCAAAGATGGGGGATTGCGCTGCCTCGGGGGCATCGAAAAGAGTGCATGCAAATAAAATCGGCGCTCCGAAAATACATCGAGAACGGCGAGTGGAACCGGGTCTTTAAGGAGAATTTTAAAGGCCTGGATGAGGATCGTTATAGGCCGGATGTGAAATTGATCGAAAAGTACTCTTGTGTTGATCGACTGCCCAAGGAGTCGCCACAGGTGTCACCATGAGCCCCGCCGACCGGTGTCACGTCCAACCGCGAAGCTGCGCGCGGCCAGGCGTGCGGCCCCATCCGCCGGGTCGGTATCCGGGCATGGCCTGGACGGTCGAGGCACCTGGCAAGGTGCAAGTGCTGTCAGGCGGCGCGAGGAGCGAGGGGGTGGGGACCTGGTGGACAGGTCCCCGCCCCCTCTTTTGGGTACTGTTCCCTTCTTGTTCAGTTGGTCATGTCGGTAAGAGGGGTGCGGTAGGGCTCGAGGTCTCCGTGTACGGACGCATCAGCAAGGTTGATCCAGAAGACGCCTGGGTCGTCTGGGCCGATGTGGTCGACGAGCTGGAATGTGCCGCCTTCGCGCCATGCCTGGGTGGTGAAGAGCGCCGCGTGGAAGGCGTACGCCTTGGCGTCGGCGGCGTCGCGGGCGAGGCGTTCCTCGGTAACCGGGAACTCCACGGAGGGCGGGGTGTGGGGGTAGAGGATGAGCACAGCCCAGGAGGCGTCCGGACCAGGCTCGGTACCCGGGCGTCAGGCCGGGGCGGAAGGGCCGGACGCCGACCTGTCCGAGGTCCAGGTCGAGGGTGACCTCGGCGTCCTCGGGGCTGATCAGGCTGGCCTGGGCCAGCGGTTCGACCAGCCGTGCGACCTCCCGGGCGAGGTGGTCGGGCGCGGTCGGTGTCTTCTGGGTGTCGTGAGGGCGGTCGGTGTGCTCCATGGGCGTTGTGCTCCTTCGGCTAGGCGGTGCGGGGACGGGGTGCCCCCGCGTGCCGGTGGTCCGGTTCCGGACGGAACCGGGCGTCATTGACTGCCACCTCGCGTATCAAGGGCAAGGTCGGCGTGAGCTCGCCGCTGTATCCCCGCGGCCGGGGAACCTTCTCCGTGCGGCGGCGCGTTCGCCCTGGGCAACGGCCCTGCTCATGAGGAGGCCGGGTGGGAAGGTGGCGGCCGTCCCGCCCGGACTCGCTAGCCCGTCTACCCGAAGACGTAGATATTTCAGGGCTGATGGTCATCCACGGGGAGCGGCTGGTTTCGGCCGGAAGTGTTTGTCAGGCGTAGAAGGGGGCGGGTGGTGCCTGTCCAGTCGGGTCGGTGGTAGGTCTCTACGCCGATGGCTGGGTGGCAGGTGGAGCAGCGGGCGGCGATCATTTGGCCGTGGCCGATGACCAGGCCGACGTGGCCGGGGTTGTTGGTGGAGGTGCCGGGGCCGGAGTTGAAGAAGACCAGGTCACCAGGCTGAGCTTCGTTGTTGGGCACTCGGACTCCGAAGGGCCATTGGGTGAAGGTGGTGCGTGGGATGGTGAGGCCGGCGGCTGCGTAGGCGGCTTGGACGAGGCTTGAGCAGTCCCAGGCGTCGGGGCCGGTGGCGCCGAAGGCGTAGGGCTTGCCGCGTTGGGCCATGGCGAAGGCGATGATCTTTGCGATGGTCTTGTTGGGTGCGGTGATGGCGGCGGCTTCGGCGCACTCGGCTGGAGGTGTGGTCTCGGTCGGGGCGCTCGGGGTGGTGGGCGTCTTCTTGTAGTGGCGGGCGCGGTTGAGGACGTCGTTGACGTAGGTGTTGCTGTGGTTGTAGGCGAAGAGTGCGGCGCGCATCTTTGGTGGTGCGCCGTTGTGGCGGAGGTAGTTGGCGGCGGCGGGGATGGCGTCGGTCGGGTCGTAGCGGTTCTTCTTGCCGTCGCGGTTGCCGTCGACGCCGTAGCTGGCCCAGGTGCCGGATAGGAACTGCATCGGGCCCCCGGCTCCGGCGTGGTTCTCGCCGGACTGGACGCCTGGCTCTTTGGAGCGTCCGTGGTCGGACTCGATGGATCCGATGGCGGCGAGGATCTCCCAGGGGATGCCGTAGTCGGTGGCGGCTTTGCGGTAGAGGGCGAGGTAGGTGGCGGGGATTCCGGTGACTGGCGGTCCGGTGGCCTGCTGTCGGCATGTGTCGGGTGGGGGCGTTGAGCCGGTGACGGCGCCGATGAGGACGACGGCCAGGACGATGAGGGCGACCAGGAGCGCGATTACCGGCAATCGGTGTCCTCCGTCCTGCCGGGGCCGGTGGCGGGCGTTGGCGGCGCTGCGGTGGTCAGGTCGGTCAATCGGCGGCGGGGGCCGTCCTGTCCTGCGGGTAGCCATACGGGCCCGGCGGAGCCGCCGGTAGTGGCGTCGGTGGGTGTGTGGACAGCTGTCGCGACCGGTACTGGTGGTGTTCCCAGGAGGGCGCGGAGGTGGGCTTCGCGGCGCGTGTTGGGG
>NZ_VCKZ01000262.1 GCF_005889745.1 Actinomadura geliboluensis | reverse complement strand
GGTCGTCGCGGACGTCCTTCCAGAGGGAGAAGCACAGCAGGATCAGGACGATCGTGAACGGCAGCGCGCCGATGAAGGTGATGTTCTGGATGCCGTTGAGGGCCTCGTCGCCGCCGATCACCAGCATGATGGCGGCGACGCCGCCGGTCAGGGCGCCCCAGAAGATGACGATCCAGCGGGCCGGACGGGTGGAGCCGCGCTGCGACAGGGTGCCCATGACGATCGACGCGGCGTCCGCGCCGGACACGAAGAAGATCGCGACCAGCAGCATCACGATGACGCCGGTGATGGACTCCCACGGCAGGTCGCTCAGGACGTTGAAGGTGATCTGCTCCTCCGAGCCGTTCCCGTACGGGTTCAGGCCGCGGTGCTGCTGGTTGATCGCAGTCCCGCCGAAGATCGCGAACCAGACCAGGCTGACGGTGCTCGGCACGATGATCACGCCGGCGACGAACTGGCGGATGGTGCGGCCGCGGCTGATCCGGGCCAGGAACATGCCGACGAACGGGGCCCAGGAGATCCACCACGCCCAGTAGAAGATCGTCCAGTTGGCGAGGAACTTCTTCATCGCCGCGCCGCCGGTCGCGCCGGAGCGGGACGCCATCTCGCCGAAGTCCTGGATGTAGACGCCGATGGAGGTGGGCAGCAGCTCCAGGATGAAGACCGTCGGCCCCACCACGAACACGAACAGGGCGAGGACGGCCGCGAGCACCATGTTGATGTTCGACAGCCACTGGATGCCGCGGGCGATGCCGGACACGGCCGACAGGATGAAGCAGATCGTCAGCACCACGATGGTCAGCACGAGGACGCTGGTGCCGAGGCTCTCGATCCAGCCCGCCTCCCGCATGCCCGTCTGGATCTGGAGGGCGCCGATGCCGAGCGAGGCCGCCGACCCGAACAGCGTCGCGAACAGGGCGAGGATGTCGATCAGCTTGCTCAGCGGGCCCTGGGTGCGCCGGTGGCCGAGCAGCGGCGCGAACGCCGAGCTGATCAGCTGGTCGCGGCCCCGCCGGTAGTGCCCGTACCCGATCGCGAGGCCCAGCACGGCGTAGATCGACCACGGGTGCAGCGTCCAGTGGAACATCGTGGTGGCCATGGCCGTCTCGATCGCCGCCTCGCTCTGCGGCGCGTCGGTGCCGGGCGGCGGCATGACGAAGTGGGTGAGCGGCTCGGCGGCGCCGAAGAACATCAGCCCGATGCCCATGCCGGCGCTGAACATCATCGCGATCCAGGAGACGGTGCGGAACTCGGGCTCGTCGCCCTCCTGGCCGAGGGGGATGCGTCCGTAGCGGCTGACCGCCAGCCACAGCGAGAAGACGACGAAGCCGGTCGAGGCGAGGACGAACAGCCAGCCGACGTTGCCGAGGAGCCAGTTCAGCGTGCTCTGCGCGGCGGAGCTGAGGGTGCCGGTGGACGCCCCGCCCCAGATCACGAACGCCACCGACAGCACGGCCGTGACGCCGTAGACGATCCAGTCGGTGTGCGCGCGGCCATGCTGGGCGAGGCCCGCCGGTTCCGTGCCGGGGAACTCGGCCCCGGGCTCGCGCTTGCCCTTCATGATCTGGACTCTTGCCCGGATATTCACTTCTCAGTGATCGGGGAGAGTAATTCGTTCATGAGTGGCACGGCCGGCGGGCGAAGGCGTCCATCGGCGGCCGGACCGGCCGCCGATGGTGCGGTCGGCGAGCGTCAGCGGCGCGCGGTGACGCGGGTCGGCAGCGAGGCGAAGCCGCGGTCGTTGGACGAGCGGACCCGCACCGCCCGGTCGATGTCGATCTCGAAGTCGGCGACCGTGCCGGTGATCTCGCCGAGCGCGAGCCGCGCCTCCATCCGGCCGAGGTTCATGCCGAGGCAGTGGTGGCGGCCGTTCCCGAACGCGAGGGACTGGCCGGTGTCGCGGTCCAGGTCGAACCGCTCCGGGTCGGTGAACACGGCGGGGTCGTGGTTGGCGGCGCCGGCGAGCAGCAGGACGCGGGAGTCCGCCGGGATCGTCACGCCGTGCAGTTCGACGTCCTCGGTGGTGGTGCGGGCGAGCGCCTGCGACGGCGGGTCCCAGCGGAGCGTCTCCTCCACCCAGTCCGCGATGCGCCCGCCGAACGCCTTCGCGCGCTGCTCGGGGTGCAGCCAGGCGGCGTGCCAGGCGTTGCCGAGCGTCAGCATCGTCGTCTCGATGCCGGCGCCGACGAGCAGGATCAGCACACCGACGATCTCTTCGGGGGTGAGCCTGTCCTCGTCCTCGGCCGCGTCGATCAGGCCGGACAGCAGGTCGTCCCGCCGCTCCTTGGACCGCTCGATCGTCAGCTCGGTGTAGTAGCCGACGAGCGCGCCGATGGCCTGCAGCGCCTCCGGCGGCATGTCGGTGCCCGCCTCGTCCCGGTACATCACGGCCATCCCGAGGTCGCGGACCATGCCGCGGTCGGCCTCGGGGACGCCCACCAGCTCGGAGATCACATCGGTGGGGAACCGGCCGGCGAAATCGCGCATCAGGTCGAGCTCGGCGCCGTCCAGCAGCGGCGCCGCGCACTCCCGCGCGATCTCGCGGATCCGCGGCTCCAGCGCCTGGACGCGCTTCGCGGTGAACGCCCGGGAGACGAGCCCGCGCATCCGGGTGTGCTTGGGCGGGTCCATCGCGACGAAGGAGAAGAACTTCTCCGCGTCCGGGCCCCAGAAGGCCGGTTCGATCCGCAGTCCGTTCCGGCTGGAGAAACGGGCCGAGTCCTTCAGCGCGGCGACGACGTCGGCATGCCGGGACAGCGCCCAGAAGTCGTCATTGTCGTTCCGGTAGACCGGTGACTTCTCGCGCAGTTCCGAATACACCGGGTAGGGGTCGTCCTGAATGGCGAAGTCGAACGGACTGTAGAAGAGATCCACCTCGCAACCATGGCACAACGCGCGCCGTTTCGGGGCCCCTGGCGGTGCGGTTTCCCGCCGCGACCTGCACAATGGGAGACTGCGATCTGCCCGTCCGCCGCGCCGGCGCGGCGGAACACCGAATCGAGGGCTGCGTTGGGTGATGAGCGGGTTCCGGCGGGGATCGACCCGACGAAGGCGCACCCCTCCCGGCGGTACAACTACTGGCTCGGCGGCAAGGACAATTTCGCGGTCGACCGGGAGTCCGCGGAGGTGGTCGCCTCCGCTTTTCCGACCGTCCGGCTGGCCGCCGTGGAGAACCGCGCCTTCCTGAAGCGGGTGGTGACCTACCTGGCCGGGGAGGCGGGAATCCACCAGTTCTTCGACATCGGCACCGGGCTGCCGTCGGCGGGGAACGTGCACGAGATCGCGCAGTCGATCGAGCCGACGTCCCGCATCGTGTACGTCGACAACGACCCGGTGGTGCTCGTCCACGCCCGCGCGCTGCTGAACAGCGCCCCCACGGGCCGGACCGCCTACATCGAGGCCGACCTGCGCGACCCGGAGGCGATCCTCGCGAGCCCCGCCCTCGCCGGCACCCTGGACATGACGCGCCCGATGGCGCTGATGCTGGTCGCGACCATGCACTTCGTCACCGACGACCACGACCCGTACGGGATCGTCTCGCGGCTGCTGTCGGTGCTCCCGTCCGGCAGCCACCTCGTGATGACGCACGCGACCGGCGACTACCTCACCGCCGAGGAGTACGCGGAGAACGAGGCGGCGAACGAGCGCAGCGGCGTCCCGTTCCGGCTCCGCAGCCGGGACGAGTTCGCCCGCTTCTTCGACGGGCTGGAGCTGCTGCCGCCGGGCGTCGGCTCCGTCGTCGAGTGGCGCTCGGACGTCCCCCCGGCGGACCGTCCCCGCATCGAGGACGTCTCCATGCTCTGCGCCGTCGCCCGCGTTCCCTGACCCTGGAACGCTCCTTCCCGCGCTCGGTGGTGTAGCCCGCTACACCATCGATTCGGGAGCGCGGGCCCATGTGCCGGGTGCCCTCTCGAACCTAGATTCGTCAAGGTCAGAGGGGGATTTCACCCGGAGGGGATCATGACGACGATGACGGCCGAGGCGACCGCGCGGGCCGTGGGACTGGAGTCGGTCACCAAGACCTACGGCTCGGTCCGGGCCCTGGACGGCGTCACGTGGACGTTCCCGCGCGGCGGGTTCACCGCGGTGATGGGGCCGTCCGGCTCGGGCAAGAGCACGTTCCTGCACTGCGCGTCCGGGCTCGACCGCCCGACCGAGGGCACCGTCCGGATCGGCGACGCGGACATCGGCCGGCTCAGCGAGACCAAGCGGACGCGGCTGCGCCGGGAGCGGATCGGGTTCGTGTTCCAGTCGTTCAACCTGATCCCGTCCATGGACGTCGAGCAGAACGTGACGCTGCCGCTCCGGCTCGCCGGCGCCGCCGCCGACCCGGCGTGGCTGCGCGAGGTCGTCGGGCGGGTCGGGCTCGCCGACCGGCTGGCGCACCGGCCGTCGGAGCTGTCCGGCGGGCAGCAGCAGCGCGCCGCCATCGCCCGCGCGCTGATCACCCGTCCGGAGGTCGTGTTCGCCGACGAGCCGACCGGCGCGCTCGACCCGCGCACCGCCCGCGACGTGATGCGGCTGCTGCGCGAGGCCGTCGACCAGACCGGGCAGACGCTGGTGCTGGTGACGCACGACCCGATGGCGGCCGCGTGGGCCGACTCGGTGCTGTTCCTGGACCGCGGCCGGATCGTCGACGAGGTCGCCGACCCGTCCGCCGCCGCGATCATGAACCGCTGGGAGTCGCTGTGAGGAACCGCGGCGCGTTCACCGGGATCTTCGCGGCGCTGCTGTTCGCCGCCGCGCTGGTCGGCGCCTGCGGGGTGCTGATCGAGTCGGCGTGGCGGGCGCACGGCCCGGTGGAGCGGTACGAAGCGGCTGCGGCGGTCGTCACCGGGCCGCGCAGCGTCTCCACCACGGTCAAGAAGCTCGGCGACCCGCCGGCGAAGGCGACCCGGCCGGTGACCGAGCCGTCCCGGGTCCCGGCGGGTGCCGCGGACCGGCTGCGGGCCGTGCCCGGCGTGCGGTCCGTCGTCGCGGACGTGTCGTTCCCCGTCCTGCTGCCCTCGGGCCGGACGCTGACCGGCCACGGCTGGGACTCGGCGGCCCTCCGGCCCTACGAGCTGAGCGCTGGACGCGCCCCGCAAACCGCCGACGAGGTCGTGCTGAGCCGCTCCGCCGGAGTCGCGCCCGGCACGACCGTCAAGATGCAGACCAACGGCACGCCGCGCCCCTACCGGGTCTCCGGCGTCGTGGGCGACGGCCCCGCCGCGGCGTTCTTCACCCCGGCCACGGCGGCGGCGCTTTACGGCCATCCCGGACACGCCGACGCGCTCGCCGTCATCGGTGACCCCGACACGGACGACCTCCGGAAGGCCGCGGCCGGCCTCACCGTCTCCACCGGGAAGGCGCGCGGCGACGTCGAGTCCCCGGCCGTGGCCGCCGCGCGTCCCGACATCCTGGAGATGGGCGCCTCGTTCGCCGGTGTCGCCGTGATGACCGCGCTGGTCGTCGTGGGCGGGCTGATCGTCCTGTCGGTGCGGGAGCGGGCCCGCGAGTTCGCGATGCTCCGCGCGATCGGCGCGACGCCGTGGCAGGTGCAGGGGCGGCTCGTCCGGGAGACGCTGCGCGCCGGGGTGCCCGCCGCGCTGATCGGCGGCGTGCTGTCGCTCGGCCTCGGCGCCGCGATGCTCACCGCGATGGGGCGCAAGGACGTCCTGCCGGACGGGTTCGGCCCCGCGCTCAGCCCGCTGCCCGCCCTCGCCGCGGTCGCCGTCACGCTGCTCGCGGCGGTGGTGACGGCGCTCCTCGCGTCCCTGCGGGTCACCCGGATCCGGCCCGTCGAGGCGCTGGGCGAGGCGGCCGTCGAGCCCGCCGACCTGCCCGGATGGCGGATCGGCACCGGCGTCGTCTTCCTGATCGTCGGCCTGGGCGCGCTCGGCTTCTCCGGCTCCACCTCCGGCGCCGCGGCGGTCGCCGCGGTCGGCGGGCTGGTGATGTCGCTGATCGTCGCGACCGCGTTCCTCGGGCCGCTGCTCGCGCGGCACGGCGCCCGCCTGCTGGGCGGCGCCGCCCAGGCGCTCGCCCCGGTCACCGGACGCCTCGCCCGGCACGGCAGCGCCGCCGCCGCGCTGCGCGCCGGCTCCGTCATCACGCCGGTCGCGCTGGCCGTCGCGTTCGCCGGCACCCAGCTGTTCGCGCAGACCACGATCGTCCACGCGACGACCGAGCAGGCGGCGGCCGGGAGCCGCGCCGACCAGGTTGTCGTCTCGGCCGGGCCGGGCCTCCCGCCGGGCGCCGCCGAGGCCGTCCGCCGCGTCCCCGGCGTCACCGCCGCGACCCCCGTCAACCGCACCACCGTGGTCATGAAGATCAAGGAGATGGGCGACGAGGAGCTGACCTCGCTGCCCGCGCGCGGCATCGGCGCGGACGCCGAGGCCACCATGGACCCGAAGGTCACCTCCGGCCGCCTCCGCGACCTGCGCGGCACCGCCGTCGCGCTCAGCCGCAACGCGGCGGGCGGCCGGCGCGTCGGCTCCACCGCGCCGCTGTGGCTGGGCGACGGCACCCGGATCGACGCCCGCGTCGTCGCCGTCTACGACCGCGACCTCGGCTTCGGCGACGTCCTGCTGCCGCGCGACCTGGTCGCCGCCCACACGGCCACCGGGCTGGACGATCACGTCCTCGTGCGCGGCAAGGCCGACCTGAGTGCCGCCACGGCCGCCTACACCGGAGTCCAGGCGATCGACCGCGACGCCTTCGACGAGGCCCTGTCGGAGGAGATCCGGCTCCAGGGCTTCGTCAACCAGGTCGTCGTCGCCGCGATCGGCGGGTTCATCGCGATCGGGCTCGTCACCACCCTCGCCCTCGCCACCGCCGCGCGCCGCCGCGAGTTCGGGCTGCTGCGCCTGGTCGGCACGACCCGCCGGCAGGTGCTGCGGATGCTGCGGCTGGAGGCCGCCATCATCCTCGGCACCGGAACCGTGATCGGCGTCGCCATCGCGGCCGTGACCCTCATGGCCTTCGCGACGGCGGTCACCGGCGTCCCGCTGCCCGCCGTCTCACCGGCCGCCTGCGCGGCCGTCCTCCTCGGCGTCGCCGGCTCCGGCACCGCCGCGATCCTCCTCCCGGCACGGGCGATGCTGCGCCGCCGCACCTCCCCGTCCGTCCATTGAAGACCCGTCCCTGAGCAGACCCCCCACATGAAAGGCACTCCCATGGGCAACAGCCTGCGCTGGACCATCGTCGCCGTCCTCCTCGCGATCAACGTGGTGGTGAGCGTCGCGTTCGCCGACACCTGGCTGTCGATCACCGTCAACGCCGTCACCGGCCTCGGCGCCATCGCCCTGGTCGTCGACTACTTCGTCCGGGGCCGCCGCCGCACCTGACCGCGCGGCGGGCGGGCCCGCGTCAGGACGCCGCGCGCGCCTCGCCGACGGCCCGGACGAGTTCGTCGACGTCGGCGGGCGCGGTGCGGTGGCTGATGACGCAGGCGCGCAGCGCGGCGCGGCCGGCCAGCCGCACGGGGCTGATCCACGCGCGTCCGCCCTCGACGACCCGGCGGGCGAGCGCCTCGTGGTGCTCCCACGTCGCGGTGCCGGGGTCGGCGAAGCAGACGACGGGCAGCGGGGTGTCGTTGACGATGTCCCAGCCGGCCGCGGCGAGCCCGCGGCGGAGCGCGTCCGCGAGGGCGGCGTCGTGTTCGAGCTGCTCGGCGTACCCGGCGCGGCCCGCGACGGCGAGGCCGAGGAACAGCTTGAGGCCCATGAACCGGCGCGACCACTGCTGGCTGGACGTGTACGGGTTCGCGGTGCCGGGGACCTCGGCCGGCATGTAGGACGTGGTGACCCGGAACGTCTCCGCGAGGCCCTCCGCGTCCGTGCACAGGAAGGCCCCGGCGCCCATCGGGACGCTCAGCCACTTGTGCGCGTCCACCGTGATCGAGTCGGCGCGCTCGATCCCCGCCAGGGCGGGCCGCAGCCGGTCCGACAGCGCCGCCGCGCCCCCGTACGCGGCGTCGGCGTGGAGCCGCAGGCCCAGGTCGCGGCACAGGTCGGCGAGGTCGTGCAGCGGGTCGACGACCCCGGCGGCCGTGGTCCCGGCGGTCGCGACGACGAGGAACGGCAGGTCGCCGTCCGCCCGGTCGGCGGCCACCCGGTCGGCGAGGGCGCCGGTGTCCATGCGCAGGTCCGGCCCCACCGGGACGAGCCGGACGGCGTCCCGCCCGAGGCCCGCCGCGTGCGCGATCTTGAGCCAGGCGAGGTGGCTCTCCGCCGACGCGTACATCACCGGACGGCCCGGCAGCGCCCGCAGCCCCTCCTCGCCGTAGCGGGGCCAGGTCCGCGTGAGCGCCAGCAGCACGGCGGTCATGTTCGCCTCGGCGCCGCCGCTGGTGAACGACCCGGCCACCGCCGCGGGCGGGTAGCCGAGCCGTCCGCCCAGGAAGCGCAGCAGGTGCGCCTCGATCTCGACGGCCGCGGGCGCGTGCGACCAGGCGGCGAGCTGCGGGTTGAACGCGGCGGCGAGCGTCTCCCCGACGACGCCCATCAGCGCCGGCGTCGGGTTGAACAGGCCGAAGTAGCGCGGGTGGGTCGTGTGGACGGTGGCCGCCCGCAGCATCCGGGCCACGTCCTCGACCACGCCCTCGGCGGGCACCGGCCGGCCGAAGTCGTACGCGCCGATCGCGTCCCTGAGCGCCTTCAGGTCCCGGTCGCCGACCGGCGCGCTCACCTCCCGCTCGGCGACCTGCTCGCGCTCGTCTTCCAGAAGGTCCACGACGTGCCGCCACATCGCCTCGGCGTCCGCGCGGGAAGGGGCGAAGGAGGCGCGTCCCAGAGGAAATCCATGCATGACCCGACCTTCGCGCCTGGGTGGCGACCAGGCAAAGTGGCAGCAAGGACCATTACCGCTAAATAAGTGACAGGGTGCCTGGCCTGCCCACGCTCAGCGGCTCAGGGTGGTCTCCTGCTCTAGGCGCGACAGCTTCTCGGGGTTGCGGACGAAGTAGAACCCCTTGATGAGACCCTTCTCGACCCGGATCGTCATGACGGTGTCGGTCTGCCCGTCCAGCCGGATGACGAGCCCCGGCAGGCCGTTGACCTGGACCGGCACGAACGACGCCTCGGCGTGGAGCCGCCGCAGGCCGAGGCCGAGCAGGCGGCTCACCTTGTCGGACCCCACGACGGGCCGCGGCACGGTCCGGCGGATGCCGCCGCCGTCGCTCAGCACGACGACGTCCGGCGCGAGGATGTCGAACAGGTGCTGCAGGTCGCCGGTCTCGACCGCGCGCTGGAAGGCGTTGAGCGCCGCCTGCGTCTCGCCCACCGACACGGCGTCGCGTGGGCGGCGCGCCGCGACGTGCGAGCGCGCCCGGTGGGCGATCTGCCGGACCGCCGCCGAGGTCTTGCCGACGGCTTCGGCGATCTCGTCGTACGGCAGGTCGAACACCTCGCGCAGCACGAACACCGCGCGCTCGGTCGGCGTCAGCGTCTCCAGGACCAGCAGCATCGCCATCGAGACGTTGTCGGCGAGTTCGACGTCCTCGGCGACGTCGGGCGTGGTCAGCAGCGGCTCGGGCAGCCACGAGCCGACGTAGTTCTCCTTGCGGCGGCCGAGCACGCGCAGCCGGGACAGCGCCTGGCGGGTGGTGATCCGCACGAGGTAGGCGCGCTTGTCGCGGACGGTGGCGAGGTCGACGCCCGCCCACCGCAGCCAGGTCTCCTGCAGGACGTCCTCGGCGTCGACGGCCGAGCCGAGCATCTCGTAGGCGACGGTGAACAGCAGGTTCCGATGGGCGACGAACGCCTCTGTGGCCGGGTCGATCCGCTCGGTCCGCTCGGTCATCTCTGGCTCCCACCTGCCTGTCTCCAACAGAGCTATACGCACGAGACGCCCGTCCCGGCCATTTTGTGACATCGGCGTCCCGTGGGACACGTCACACGGCCGGGCTGTCACAGCGGGCCGCCCGCCGACATCTCGTGGTCGTCAGGACGCCGCGCGACGATCCGCGCGGCGCGCGACGCAGACGAGTGAGGAAGCCATGGCAAACACGAAGGCGCCGCTCCCGGCGGCCTTCCCGCGCCGCTGGGGGGCGCTGGTCTTCATCGGGCTGGCCCAGCTCATGCTCATGCTGGACGCCACCGTGGTGAACATCGCGCTGCCGTCCATCCAGCGGGACCTCGGGATCTCCGACGGCGACCGGCAGTGGATCATCACCGCCTACACGCTGGCGTTCGGCGGGCTGCTGCTGCTCGGCGGCCGGATCGCGGACTACACCGGACGCAAGCGGGCGTTCCTGATCGCCCTGTTCGGGTTCACCGCCGCGTCCGCGCTCGGCGGGGCGGCGGGCAACTTCGAGATGCTGCTGGTCGCCCGTGCCCTGCAGGGCGCGTTCGGCGCGCTGCTCGGGCCGACCGCGCTGTCGCTGCTGACGGTCATGTTCACCGAGCCGAAGGAGCGCGCCAAGGCGTTCGGCATCTGGGGCGGGATCGCCGGCGCGGGCGGCGCGTTCGGGCTGCTGGCCGGCGGGGCGCTGACCGACTACCTGGACTGGCGCTGGTGCCTGTACATCAACATCCCGATCGCCCTGGCCGCCGCGGTCGGCGGGTACGTGATGCTGTCCGAGTCGCGGAGCGAGGGCAGGGCGCGGTTCGACGTCCCCGGCGTGCTGCTGGTCACCGGCGGCCTGGTCGCGATCGTGTACGCCACGGGCCGCGCCGAGTCGGACGGCTGGGGCTCGGCGACGATCATCGGCCTGCTGGTCGCCGGCGCCGTGCTGCTCGCCGCGTTCGCGGTCGTCGAGGCCCTGGTGGCGCGGCCGCTGCTGCCGCTGCGCGTGGTCGCCGACCGCACCCGGGGCGCCGCCTACCTGGCTGTCGCCGTCGCCGGCGCCGGCATGTTCGCCGCGTTCCTGTTCATGACCTACTACCTGCAGGTCGTGAAGGGGTACTCGCCGATCAGGACGGGCGTGGCCTTCCTTCCGATGACCGCGGCGGTGCTGGCGTCGGCGGGCGGCCTCGCCTCGCGGCTGCTGCCCAAGGTCGCGCCGCGGACGCTGATCGTGCCCGGCATGCTCCTCGGCGCCGTCGGCATGCTGTGGCTGATGCGGCTGGACCCCGGGACGTCCTACGCGTCCGGTGTGCTCGTCTCCCAGCTCGTGTTCGGCTTCGGCGCCGGCATGATCATGCCGGTGGCCATGAACTACGCCACCCACGGCGTCGACCAGGGCGACGCGGGCGTGGCGTCGGCGAGCGTCAACACCGCGCAGCAGGTCGGAAGCTCGATCGGCATCGCGCTGCTCAACACCATCGCCACCACCGCGACCGCCGACTACCTGGCCGAGCACGGTCCGAGCCCCGCCGTCGCCAAGCTGGCCCTGGTGGAGGGCTTCGCGGCGGCCGGCCTCTGGGCGGCGGGCATCCTCATCGGCGGCGCGCTGATCGTCGCGCTCCTGATGAACACCCCGCGTCCGGGAGGGAAGGCACCGGCCGCCACCGCCACCCCGGCGGACGGCGCCGAGGGTGTCGAGCCGCTGCCTGCGCACACCTGACCCCGGGGTGCGCCTGGTCGATGGGGGGCCTGCGCCGCCGCGACGTTGCGGCGGCGCACCGCCTTGGCTCGTGGGGGACGGGCGGGATTAGAGGACCGGCGAGTCTAGAAGACCGGCGAGTCTAGAAGACCGGCGAGGCTAGAAGACCGGCGAGGCTAGAAGACCGGCGAGGCTAGAAGACCGGCGTGCCGTCCCTGGTCAGGCGCCAGTTCTCGGTGTGGAACGTCGCTGGGTCGATGGTCCCGGCGGCGGCGGAGGCGTACTCGACGATCGCCTCGCGGATCGCCACCTGGGCGTTGTAGACGACCTCGGCGCCGGTGATGTGCGGGAAGCCGCCGCCGCCCGATTGGCGGTAGTTGTTCACCGCGACCACGAACCGCTGGTCAGGGGTGACGGCTGTGCCGTCGTAGGAGAGACCGGTGATGCGGGAGCCCTCCGGCTTGGCGATGTCGAGGTCGTAGGTGACGCCGGAGAACTGGTCGTAGTTGTAGTCGGGACGGTTGTTGGCGTTCGTCCACGAGGCGGGCTCGACGGGGGCGTTCGCCGCGACCTGCTTGAAGTACTGCGCGGAGTACTCCAGGTAGTCCTTGATCTGGGCGCCGGTGAGGACGCTCGCCATGAGGGTGTTGTCGTAGATGTAGAGGCCCGCGATGTCCCGGATGGTGACCTTCCCGGCGGGGAACGTGGCGGCGCGGCTGAAGGGTGCCGCGATCGACACCACGGGGAGCGACGCGTGCTCCGAGCCGGCCAGGGCGTCCTTCACCTTCGCCGTCTGGACGAGGTGGACGTAGTCGAGGATCGCGGTGTCCTTCCAGCAGGACTCCGCCGCCGACATCTCCTCGGTGGAGGTCGCCACCTCCTTGTTCACGTACGCCACGACCGCGTCGTGCTGCTTCTTGACGAGGGTGACGAGCGCCGGGTCCTCCAGGACGGTGTTCGTGTTCACCGCCGTCGCCGACTTGCCGGTGACCTTCCAGCGGCCGCGCTCGTGGCGCAGGGTCAGGTCGAAGACCGACAGGCGCTCGCCCCAGCACTTCGGCTCGCTCATCACGACGGTCTCGCCGGTGGTCGTGTTCGTGACGAAGCGCTCCGGGATCTCCAGGTGCGCGTGCCCGAACAGGATGGCGTCGATGCCGGGGACCTGCTCGGCCACCAGGGCGGACGCGTTCTCGACGGGCAGCGCGTCGCCGTAGGACGAGGTGCCGCTGTCGCCCGAGTGGGCGCTGACGATCACGACGTCGGCCCCCTGCGCGCGGATGACCGGCACCCAGCGGTGGGCCGTCTCGACCAGGTCGAGGAAGTCGAGCTTGCCGGAGACGTTCGCCTTGTCCCAGATCGCGATGCCGGGGTTGGTCAGGCCGAGCAGCCCGACGCGGATCGGCGGGTACCCGCGGACATGCATCTTCTTGATCATGTACGGGCGGTAGGCGGGGCGGCGGGTGCCGGCGCGGACGGCGTTGGCGGCGAGGACCGGGGCGTCCATCTGGCGGATCCACGCGTCCAGGAACGGGATGCCGTAGTTGAACTCGTGGTTGCCGAGGGCCACGGCGTCGTAGCCGATGGCGTTCATCTGGTCGGCGATCGGATGCGTCCGGCCGGTCTCGGTGATCGGCTCCACGGTGGCGTAGTAGAAGCCGAGCGGGGTGCCCTGGATGGTGTCGCCCGCGTCGAACAGCAGGGTGCGCTCGCGTCCCCGGGCGGCGCGGATCTCGTTGACCAGGCTGGAGACGCGGGCCAGGCCGACCACGTTGCCGTCGCGGTCGCTGTACTCGGCGTCCTTGTAGTAGTCCCAGTTGACCGCGTGGCTGTGGATGTCGGACGTGCCCATCACGGTGATCGTGACGGACTTGCCGTGGCGGGTGCTCTCCGTGGCGGCGGAGGCGGTGCCGGTGTCGGAGGTGGTGTCGGAGGCGGAGGCGGTGCCGGGCCAGCCCGCGAGGGTGAGGGCGCTCGCGGCGGTCAGCCCGCCGAGGACCTGCCTGCGGGTGACGCCCCGGGCGGTGTCGTGGCCGTGGCCATGGTCGGGGTTCGCGTCGTCCGGTACCCGGCACGAGCACCAGCGCGGCTGTGGATTCTCCATGGCGCACCCGTTCCTTCCGCAGGGGGACGGCAGAACGATAGGCCCGTCACTCGGCTCCGCGTTCGGTGAGATCTTCCGATCCTGGGGGACATTCGTTGGCACTCAACGACAAGCCGGGCGCTTCTCAGGGGGATCTGAGGGGGGAAC
>NZ_VCKZ01000730.1 GCF_005889745.1 Actinomadura geliboluensis | reverse complement strand
GATGTTTATAAGAGACAGCCCAACCCTAGCGGCCCCGGCTTCTGTCGGTGGGGTCCTCTACGGTCGCGCACATGACGGCTGCGCACGGTGTTGAGGGAGTGCAGGGGACGCTTGACGACCTCGGCACGCCGCTCGCCGAGGTCACCTTCGTGGTGGTCGACCTGGAGACGACGGGCGGCTCGGCCGCCGACTCGGCCATCACCGAGATCGGCGCGGTGAAGGTGCGCGGCGGCGAAGAGCTCGGCGACTTCGGCACGCTGGTCGACCCCGGCGGGCCCGTCCCGCCGTTCATCACCGCCCTGACCGGCATCACCACGGCGATGGTCACGGCCGCGCCGCGCATCGAGTCGGTGCTGCCCGCGTTCCTGGAGTTCGCGCGCGGCTGCGTGCTCGTCGCGCACAACGCCCCCTTCGACATCGGCTTCCTGAAGACCGCCTGCGCCGCGAACGGGTACGCCTGGCCCGCCTTCCCCGTCGTCGACACCGTCGACCTGGCGCGCCGCGTCCTGTCCAAGGACGAGGTGCCCAACTGCAAGCTCGGCACCCTCGCCCGCTTCTTCCGGACGTCCAACGAGCCGACGCACCGCGCCCTCGCCGACGCCCGCGCCACCACGGAGGTCCTGCACGGCCTCATCGAACGGCTCGGCTCGTTCGGCGTCACCTCGCTGGAGGAGATGCGCGGCTTCGCCAAGGCGCCCACCCCCGAGCAGCGCCGCAAGCGGCACCTCGCCGACGACGTGCCGAGCACCCCCGGCGTCTACCTGTTCGAAGACGCCGCGGGCGAGGTGCTCTACGTCGGCAAGAGCGGCGACCTGCGCTCCCGGGTCCGCAGCTACTTCACCGGCTCGGAGACGCGCTGGCGCGTCCGCGAGATGGTCGGCCTCGCCGAGAACGTCCGCACGATCGTGTGCGCCACCGGCCTGGAGGCCGAAGTCCGCGAGCTGCGGCTGATCGCCGAGCACAAACCGCGCTACAACCGCCGCTCGAAGTTCCCCGAGCGGGCCATCTGGCTGAAGCTGACCGTGGAGCCCTTCCCGCGGCTGTCGATCGTCCGGGAATGCCGCGCCGACGGCGCCCGCTACCTCGGGCCGATCTCGTCCCGGCGGCAGGCCGAGGAGGCCCGCGCCGCCCTCCACGAGGCCGTCCCGCTGCGCCAGTGCACCCAGCGGCTGACGCTCCGGCTGATCGAGCGCGGCAAGGCCCGCGCGTGCGCGCTCGCCGAGATCGGGCGCTGCGGCGCGCCCTGCGACGGCCGCGAGTCCCCCGACGCCTACGCCGTCCACGCCGGGACGGCCCGCGCCGTCATGGAGGGCGACGTCCGCCCCGTGATGGCCGCCGCCCAGGTCCGCATCGACCGGCTCGCGTCCGAACTGCGCTACGAGGAGGCCGCCGCGCAGCGCGACCGGCTCGCCGCGTTCGTCCGGGCCGCCGCGCGAGGCCAGCGGCTCGCCGCTTTGTCCCGGCTGCCGGAGCT
>NZ_VCKZ01000729.1 GCF_005889745.1 Actinomadura geliboluensis | reverse complement strand
GAGCCTGTAACTCGAAGTGTGTAAAGATGATCTTGTTGTGGGTCTGGTTGTCTTTACTGGATGCGGTCTGGGTAGGCGTCGGCGAGTTCGTTGAGGGCTTCGGCCCACCCGTAGGTCTTCTGGCCCTCGATGAGCCGTGCCGGATAGCCGGCGCGGACACCGTCCAGGTCGGCTCTGGCGGCGCGTTCGCGTGCGCGTTTGTCCTCGATGTTGAGGATGGCCAGCCAGAGCAGCTTGACCACCGCGTCGTCGGTCGGGAAGTGGCCGCGGGCCTTGGTGACCTTGCGGAGCTGGTAGTTCAGGGACTCGATGGCATTGGTGGTGTAGAGGAGTTTGCGGACGGCGGGGGTGAAGGCCAGGAACGGGATGAACCGTTCCCAGGCGGTTTCCCAGGCCTTCACTGCCTGCGGGTAGCGTCTGCCCAGGTCGGTGTCGGCGAAGGCCGCGAGGGCGTCCAGGGCGGCGTCGGCGTCGGGCGCGGTGTAGACCTTCTTCAGTTCGGCGGCGACGGCGGCGCGGTGCTTGCGCGGGACGGGGCGCAGGCTGTTTCTGATCAGGTGCACCACGCATGATTGGACGGTGGTGTGCGGGAACGCGGCGCAGATGGCGTCCTCGAACCCGGTCAGGCCGTCGACGCAGGCGATGAGGATGTCGTGGACGCCGCGGTTGCGCAGGTCGGCGACCACGCCGCGCCAGAACGCGGCGCCCTCCCCGATCCGGTTGGTGCCGGGCGGGCCGGCCGGGCCGTCGCCGGCTTTGGGGACCCAGATGCCCAGGACGTGTTTGTCGCCGTCGGTGTCGATCCCGACCGCCAGGTAGGCGGGCTTGTTGTGCACGACGTGGTTGTCTCGCACCTTCACCATCAGCGCGTCGAAGAACACCACCGGGTAGACGGGGTCCAGGGGGCGGCGCTGCCAGGCTTTGACCTCGTCCATCACCTGCTCGGTGATGCGGGAGACGGTCTCGGGTGACAGTTGGGTGCCGTAGACCTGGTCGAGGTGGTGGACGATGTCGCGCACCGTCATGCCGTGCGCGTACAGGCTGATGACCATGTCGTCCAGGCCGCCCGACACCCGCCCGGCGCGTTTGGGCACCAGCACCGGCTCGAACGACCCCTTCCGGTCGCGCGGCACCGCCAGGCGGACCGGACCGACCCCGGTCTGCACCGTCTTGGAGATCTTGCCGTTGCGTGAGTTGCCGGTCCCGTACCCGTCGCTGGCGTGCTTGTCATAGCCCAGGTGCGCGGTCAGCTCGGCCTCCAGCGCCCGCTCCAGCACGGCCTTGACCAGGTCGCCGAGCATCGAGCCCTCGCCGGTCAGCCGCAGCCCGCCGGCCTCGTCCCGGGACCGGGCCAGCAGCTGGTCCAGCAGCCGGTCGTCCAGCAGTTCCCGGATCGGGCGGCGCGTGCTGTCCTGCTCGGGCCCACTCACCTCCGTCACGGTAGCCGAAAGATCACTTACGGTAGTTGAAGTGGTG
>NZ_VCKZ01000728.1 GCF_005889745.1 Actinomadura geliboluensis | reverse complement strand
GAACTGCCCCTTGCGCCGCTTGCCGATCTTGTCGATGCGGACCCGCGCGCCGGAGTGCGGCGCGTGCAGGAACCTGCCGCGTCCGACGAAGAGGCCGACATGGGACTCCCGCAAGCTCGGCCGCGTCGCCGCGCACCGCGTGTGCGGGCTCGACGCGTTCGACGAAGTGATCACCGACAAGACGCCGTCCCCGGCGGCCGCCGCAAGGATGCGGCACCGGGTGCTCACCGCGCCTCCGGTCTGGCGTGAGCTTCTGCTGGTCGTCCTGTTCTACACCGGATATACGCTGACGCGCGTCGTCCTGGTTCAGGACGGCACGGGCCCCGCGTTCGCCCACGCGGACGAGATCCTGCGCCTGGAACGCCACCTGGGGCTGGACGTTGAGCTGCACCTGAACCACACACTGCTGGCCGTGCCGTGGCTGGCGCGGACCGCCAACATCTTCTACGCCACGATGCACTTCATCGTGACGCTCGGCGTCGTCGTCTGGCTGTACCGCTACCGGCCGGAGCACTACCGGTGGCTCCGCACGTCCATCATGGTCGCCACGGGGGTCGCGCTCATCGGGTTCTGGCTGTACCCGCTCGCCCCGCCGAGGTTCCTGCACAGCGAGGGCTTCGTCGACCCGGTGACCGCGCTGCACTCGCTCGGCCTGTACGCCAGCGACGCGTCCGGGAGCCTGACCAACCAGTACGCGGCGATGCCGTCGATGCACGCCGGCTGGGCGCTGTGGTGCGGGTTCATCCTGGTCAAGCTGGCGTCGCGGCCGTGGGCGAAGATCCTCGGCGCGCTGTACCCCGCGACGACGGTGTTCGTGATCCTGTCCACCGCCAACCACTACGTGCTGGACGCGGTGGCGGGGATGGCGCTGATCGGCGGCGCCCTGTGGGTGTCGTGGCTGCTCTACGCGCGCTGCCCCGTCCCGATCCTCATCGTGCGGGCCCGGATCACGCACCGGCTCGCGCAGCGCACCGGCCGGGGCCCCGCGACCCCGTCCGGGACGGGCCGCGCCGCCCCATGCCGGGCGAGCCGGCCCTGACGGCCCTACTACCGGAGTAGTAGGGCCTCCTCCAGTAGTACGCCCCGCTTCTCAGTCGGCTCCATAGAACACGCGGTCGACGACGGCGCGCGCGCGGCGGGTGCAGCGCCGGTAGTCCTCCAGCAGGTCCCCCGTCCCCGGATAGCCGAGGACGCGGGTGACGGCGCTGCGCTCCCGGTGGTGGTCGGTCGGCAGCAGGTCGGACGCGCGGCCCCGCACCAGCATGACGGCCCCCCGGATGCGGGTCGCCAGGCACCACGACTCCGCGAGGACCTCGGCGTCGTCCGCGTCCAGGAGCCGGGCCTCGACGGCGGCGTCCAGCGCGTCCAGCGTCCGGGTGGTGCGCAGCCCTGGGACGTCGTGGGCGTGCTGGAGCTGCAGGAGCTGCGCGACCCATTCCACGTCGGCGAGGCCGCCCGGCCCGAGCTTGGTGTGCAGC
>NZ_VCKZ01000261.1 GCF_005889745.1 Actinomadura geliboluensis | reverse complement strand
GTCCAGGGCGCGGGCGAGGCGCCTGCGGGCGCGGTGCAGCCGGACGGCGAGCGCGGGCGCCGAGCAGCCCATGACCTTCGCCGCCTGCCGGGGCTCCAGGCCGTGCCAGTTGACGAGCGCGAGCACCTCCAGGTCGCGCTCGGGCAGCGCGGCGACCGCCGCGAGCGCGGTCTCGCGCTCCACCACGTGCTCGGCGACGTCCCAGGCCGCGAGGTCGGCGGGCGTCGTCAGCGCCCGGATCCGGTCGGCGAGGGCGTGGCCGCGGCGGCGCCGGTCGTGCTGCTTGCGCAGCAGGTTGCGGGCGACGCCGAGCAGCCACGGCAGCGGCGGGTCGCCGACGTCGTCCAGCCGCCGCCAGGCGATCAGGAACGTCTCGCCGGCGATGTCCTCGGCCGTGTGCGGCTCGGCGTGGGTGAGCGCGTAGGCGAGGACGCGCCGGTGGTTCTCGTCGTACAGGCTGGTGAACCGTGATCCGGGATCATCCACGAGTACCTCCCGTCGGGATCGGTTGTCGTGACGTAATCCCGGACGGGCGGCCCCGTTGACAGGGGCGGCGCGGTTTTCTCAGCGGAGCCGGGCGAGGCGCTCCACGGCCTCGTCGATGACCTCGTCCTTCTTGCAGAACGCGAACCGGACGAAGTGGGCCCCGGCCTCGGCGTGGTCGTAGAACACCTGGGTCGGGATCGCGACGACGCCCGCCCGCTCCGGCAGGGCGCGGGCCAGCTCCATGCCGTCGGTGAACCCGAGCGGCCGGATGTCGGCCTGCACGAAGTAGGTGCCCTGCGGCCGGTACGCGGTGAACCCCGCGGCCTCCAGGCCGGTGATGAGCCGGTCGCGCTTGCCCTGGAGCGACTTGCGCAGCTCCTCCACCCACGGGATCTCGTTGCGCAGCGCGTACGCGGCGGCCCGCTGGTAGGGGGCGCTGACCGCGTAGGTGAGGAACTGCTTCACCGTCTGGACGGCCCGGACGTACGGCGCGGGCGCGGTCACCCAGCCCGTCTTCCATCCGGTGACGGAGAACGACTTGCCGGCCGACGACACCGACACCGTCCGCTCCCGCATCCCGTCGAGCGTGGCGAGGGGGATGTGCTCGGCGTCGTCGAAGGTGAGGTACTCGTACACCTCGTCGGTGATGGCGACCAGGTCGTGCTCGCGGCACACGCCGGCGATGGCCTCCAGCTCGTCCCGCGTGAAGACGGTGCCCGCCGGGTTGTGCGGCGAGTTCACCAGGATCGCGCGCGTGCGGGGCCCGACGGCCGCCCGCAGCTCGTCGGGGTCGAAGGTGAACCGGCCCTCGACCGGCCGCAGTGTGACGGGCCTGCGCACGGCCCCCGCGAGCGCGACGACGGCCGCGTAGGAGTCGTAGTACGGCTCGAAGACGATGACCTCGTCGCCGGGCCCGGCGAGCGCGAGCACGGACGCGGCGATGCCCTCGGTGGCGCCCACGGTCACGTACACCTCGGTCGCGGGGTCGTACTCCAGCCCGTACCGGCCGAGCCGCTGCGCCGCCACCGCCTCCCGCAGTTCGGGCACGCCCGGCCCCGGCGGGTACTGGTTCCCGCCCGACCGGATGGCCTCGACCGCCGCGTCCAGGACGCCGGCCGGGCCGTCCTCGTCCGGAAAGCCCTGGCCGAGATTGATCGCCCCGGTCCGGACGGCGAGGGCCGACATCTCGGCGAAGATCGTCTCGCCGAATCCCTGCATGCGCGCTACGAGAGGCTCACCCACGCCGACCAGGGTAACGGCGTCAGATCCAGCCCATCCGCTCGGCGGTGCGGACGGCGGCGAGGCGGTTGGACTCGTCGAGCTTGCCCATGGCGGTGGAGAGGTAGTTGCGGACGGTGCCCTCGGACAGGTGCAGGGCGGCGGCGATGCGGGCGGTCCCGGCGCCGGTGCCGGTGAGGCGGAGGACCTCGCGCTCGCGTTCGGTGAGCGGGTTGTCGCCGGCGGCCATGGCGCCGGCGGCGAGCTCGGCGTCCAGGTAGCGGCCGCCGCCGTGGACCTTGCGGATGGCGGCGGCGAGCTCCTGCGTGGGGGCGTCCTTGGCGACGAAGCCGCGGACCCCGGCGGCCATGGCGCGGCGCAGGTAGCCGGGGCGGCCGAAGCTCGTGAGGATGCACACCGCGCAGCGGGCGCCGGCGGCGTGCAGGTCCTCGGCGACGGAGAGGCCGTCCGCGCCCGGCATCTCGATGTCGAGCACGGCGACGTCCGGGTCGTGCGCGGCGACGGCGGCGGCGACCTCGTCGCCGCGGCCGACCTCGGCGACGACCTGCAGGTCGGCCTCCAGGCCGAGCAGCGCGGCGACGGCGCCGCGGATGAGGTGCTCGTCGTCGGCGAGCAGGACGCGGATCACGCTCCCCTCCCGGCGGGCGCCGCGGCGGGCACGGCGCCGCCGCCGTCGCCGGGCTCGGGCAGCGGGACGGCCGCGCGCAGCAGGAACCCGTCGCGGCCGCGCCGCCCGAAAGCGACCTCGCCGCCGAGCACGGCGGCGCGCTCGGCGAGCCCGGTCAGGCCCGAGCCGCCCGGCCCGTCGGCCGCGCGGGCGCCGTCGTTCAGCATCTCCAGCACCACGGACCCGCCGTAGGCGGTGATCGAGATCGTGCAGCGGCGCGCCTCGCTGTGCTTGATCACGTTGGTGGCGCCCTCGCGGATCACCCAGGCGAGCACGGAGCGGACCTCGGACGGCAGCCCGTCCGGCGGGGCGCCGGCCTCGCAGCGGACCCCGGCGGCCTCCAGCACGGCCCGCACCCCGGCCAGCTCGGCGTCCAGCTCGACGGCGCGGTACCCGCTGACGGCGGCCCGCACCTCGCGCAGCGCCTCCCGCGCGGCGTGCCGGACGTCGGCCATCTCGGCGCCGGCCCGCTCGGGGTCGGTGCCGGCCATCCGCATCGCCAGCTCGCTCTTCACCGCGATGAGCGACAGGCTGTGGCCGAGCAGGTCGTGCAGGTCGCGGGAGAAGCGGAGCCGCTCCTCGGTGACGGCGAGCCGGGCGAGGGCGTCGCGGGCCGCGTGGGTCTCGCGGTGCATGTCCCACATGCGGCGCTGGTAGATGTTGACGAACGCGACCACGCCGCAGACCGCGGTGTAGAGCGCGAACAGCATCGGGAAGACCGCGTACCAGGGCAGCGACCCGTGCGTGTCGAGGCGGTCGGCGGCGACGGTGGAGACCGCGCCGCTGTACGCGCCGGTGGCCGCGCAGAGGGCGGCGACTCGGCTACGGCCCATCGGCGTCAGGACGACGGCGGAGAGCCAGAAGACCGGGACGATGGTGAACCAGGGGCTCACGAGGAGCATCAGGCTCAGCGCGGCGGCGACGGCGCCGCCGCCGGCGATGTCGCGGCGGGACGCGCCGCCCTCCAGGCCCGTCCGGACGAGCCGGTGGTAGTACCAGACGAGCACGCCGAACCCGGCGAGCACGGCGGCGGCGACGGGGCCGCCCACGTCGCCGTCGGCGTAGGCGGAGCCGAGCCCGGCGACGAGCGGCGCGGCGAAGCCCACGGCGGCGAACATGAACGAGCGGTAGGTGACCCGCCGGTAGCGCTCCAGCCTGCGGGTGTCCTGTTCTTCGAGATCCGCCGTGGTGGCGACCGTCATGTGCCGTTCCTCCTCTCAACGCAGCGTAGACGCCGGTCAGGCGTGCCGCGGCTCCCACCGGAACCAGCGGGCGGCGAGGGCGCGGCCGAGGACGCCCCAGACGACCAGGTAGAGGAACGGCCGCACGCAGGCCGCCCACCCCTCGACGATGCCGAGGGGCGGGTGCGGGGCGCCGTGGTGGACGAAGTCGCGCCCGAAGTACCCGGTCCGGACGATCTCCACGACCGGGTTGAGCGGGACGGCCCGGCACACCTGCTGGAGCCAGCCGGGCAGTTCCTCCAGCGGGAACATCACGCCGCCGCCGAGCATGCAGCCGAACATGATCGGCAGCACGGTGAGCTGCGCCAGCTCCGCGTTCGGGGTGAGGCCGGAGACGGCGAAGGCGAGCAGCGCGAAGACGGCGGCGCCGCCGGCGAGCCCGGCGAGCAGCAGCACCGGGTCGGCGGGGAACCGGCCGCCGAACGCGGCGCCCAGCGCGACCAGCAGCGCGAGGGCCTGCACGGCGTACATGGCGGTCGCGGTCAGCACGCTGCCGCCGGTGATCTCGGCGTCCGAGAGCGCGGTGCCGCGCAGCCGTTTGAGCGTGCGGTCCTCGCGGCGGGCGGTGAACACGTTGACGAGGTTCATGAACACGGCGAAGACGAGGAAGAACCCGAGGTGGCCGGTGCCCTGGAGGAGGGCGCCGTCCACGCCGCCGATCTCCTGGCCCTTCATCGGGACGAGCATCGCGGCGAACAGCACCGGCAGGCCGAAGACGGTGAACATCGCCGTCCGGTTGCGCCAGAGCAGGGTGGCGTCGAGGCGGGCGACGCCGAGTACGGCGGACGGGTTCATCGGGCCGCTCCTTCGGCGGTGCGGAGGAAGACGTCTTCGAGGGACGCGCTGCGCGCCTCCAGGCCGTCGAGCCGGACGCGCTGGTCGTCGGCCCAGCGCAGCAGGTCGTACAGGCCCGCCTGGAGGCCGGTGTCGGTGACGGTGTAGGAGGCGACGGTGCGGCCGCCGTCGACGGTGATGGCGGCGCGGGCGCCGCGCAGATCGGGCAGTTCGGCGACCTGGAGGCTCTCGGGGACGCGGAAGCGGATGCGGTCGCCGTGCCCCGCGACGACCTCGCCGACCGTCCCGGACGTCTCGATCCGGCCCCGGTGCATGATGGCGAGGCGGTCGGCGAGGTGCTCGGCCTCCTCCAGGTAGTGGGTGGTGAGCAGGACGGTCGTGCCGTCCGCCACCAGGTCGCGGACGGTCGCCCAGGTGGCCTGCCTGGCCTCGGGGTCCATGCCGGTGGTGGGCTCGTCCAGGAAGATGACCTGGGGGCGGCCGAGCAGCGCGAGGGCGAGGTCGAGGCGGCGCTTCTGGCCGCCGGACAGCTGCCGCACCCGCACGTCGGCCTTGGCGGCGAGCCCGGAGATGGCGATGGCCTCGTCCTTGGGACGCGCCGCCGGGGTGAAGCCGCGCCAGTGCTCGACGGTCTCGGCGACGGTGAGGTCGGCGAAGAAGCCGCCGTCCTGCAGCATGATGCCGATGCGCGGGCGCACGGCGCGGCGCTCCCGGTACGGGTCGTGCCCGAGCACCCGGACCGTGCCCGCGTGGGCGGGCCGGTGCCCCTCCAGGGTTTCGAGCGTGGTCGTCTTGCCGGCGCCGTTGGTGCCGAGGAGGGCGAACAGCTCGCCCGCGCCGACGTCGAACGAGATGCCGGCGACGGCCTCGAAGTCCCCGTACCGCTGGCGGAGGCCGGTGACGGTGATGGCTGGATCGTCCATGCGTCCCAGCCTCGCGGCCGCGCGCGGCGGCCGGTAGGAGCCGCTGTCACCGGTTCCGGCGGCGCCTGTCAGGCGATCGGCATGACAGGTGTCACATCCCTCAGCTCGCGACGCTGACGACGCGGCCGACGGTGGAGTCGTCGGCGAGCTGGTCGAGCAGGGCGATGGCCAGGTCGGCGCGGGCGATGGAGGCGCCGCCGAGCACGTTGCGCTCGACCGCCCTGCGGTAGCGGCCGTTGCCGGGGCCGTTGGTGAGGCGGGGCGGGCGGACGATCGTCCAGCGCGTCCCCGACGCGCGGACCAGGCGCTCGGCGGCGCGCATGTCGGCGAACGCGTGCTTGAGGAGCGGCTGCAGGACGAGCGGCTTGACGACGAACCGGGTGAGCGGGTCGTCGCCCGGCCCGGCGTGCAGCCCGGACGCGCTGACCAGCAGGAACCGGTCGGCGCCCGCGGCGTCCATGGCGGCGAGGACGCTGCGGGCGCCGTCCGCGCAGACGCTGGTCGGGGCGCGGCCCTCGCGGCTGCCGAGGGCGGACACGACGGCGTCGGCGCCCTTGACCGCCTCCTCGATCGCGGCCGGGTCCATGACGTCGGCCTGGACGACCTCCGCGCAGGAGCGCAGCTCGGACGGCAGCCGCGCCGGGTCGCGGACGACGGCGGTGACGTGGTGCCCGGCGTCCAGCGCCCGCCGGACGGTGAGCCGGCCGGTGGCTCCGGTCGCCCCGAAGATCGTGATCCTCATGGTCGCCCCCTGTGGTGAGTGAGTATTTACTAACCTCTATCGTGGTGAGCGTTCACTCACCTGTCAAGGGGGCCCTATTGAGCGCGCGGGAACGGATCCTGGACGCCGCGGCGGACCTCATGCGGCGGCACGGCGTCGCCCGCGCCACCACCAAGGAGATCGCGAAGGCGTCCGGCTACTCCGAGGCACTGCTCTACAAGCACTTCCGCGACAAGGAGGAGCTGATGCTGAGCGTGCTGAAGGAGCGGATGCCGCCGTTCGCCTCGATGGCCGTCCCCGGCGAGGGCACCGTGGAGTCCAACCTCGTCGCGGTCGTCCACGGCGCGCTGCGCTTCTACCGGCGGGCGTTCCCGATGATGGCGTCGATGGCGGCGCAGCCCGCGCTGCTGAACGCCACCCGCGAGTCGCTGCGCAAGTACGGGGCGGGGCCGCGGGAGCCGGTGCGGGCGCTCGCCCGGTACCTGGACGCCGAACGCGGCCTCGGCCGCGTCGCCGCCGGCGCGGACGCGCAGGCGGTGGCGGCGCTGCTCATGGGGGCGTGCTTCCAGCAGGGGTTCCTGCACTACTTCGCCGAGGGCGAGGACGGCCCCGACCTGCCGGAGTCGTTCGCGCGCGGCCTCGTGCGGCCCGTCCTCGCGGAAGTGCTGCCCTAGAGCTCGCCGAGGCGGGTCTTCACGACCTTGCCCATGGCGTTGCGCGGCAGCGCGTCCACCAGGTGGACGACGCGGGGCCGCTTGTGCACCGACAGCCGCTCGGCGACGAACCCGATGAGCTGGTCCGCGCCGACGCCGTCGGCGACGACGTACGCGGTGACCTGCTCGCCGAGGTCGTCGTGCGGGGTGCCGACGACGGCCGCCTCCCGGACCGCGGGATGCGCGAGCAGCGCGTTCTCGATCTCCCCCGCGCCGATCCGGTACCCGCCGCTCTTGATGAGGTCGGTGGACGCGCGGCCGACGATGCGGTGCCAGCCGTCCGGGCCGATGGTCGCGATGTCGCCGGTGCGGAACCAGCCGTCCGGCGCGAACGACTCCGCGGTGGCCTCGGGCCGGTTGAGGTAGCCCTTGAACAGCAGCGGCGCGCGGACGTGCAGCTCGCCGGGCGCCTCCCCGTCGTGCGGGACGGCGCTGCCGTCCTCGGCGACCAGGCGGGTCTCGACGCCGGGCAGCGGCATGCCGACATAACCGGGGCGCCTGTCGCCGTCGGCGCGCGCGCTGACCGTGATGAGGGTCTCGGTCATGCCGTACCGCTCGACGGGCCGGTGCCCGGTGAGCTCGGAGAGCCGCTCGAAGACGGGCACGGGCAGGGGCGCGCTGCCCGAGACGAGGAGCCGCGCCCCGCGGAGCGCCTCGGCGGTCGCGGGATCGGCCGCCGTCCGCGACCACACCGTGGGGACGCCGAAGAACAGGCTGCCGCCGTCGTCCCGCGCGGCCGCCGCGTACAGCTCCGGCTTGGGACGTCCCGTGTGGACGAGCGGCGACCCCACCCGCAGCGCCCCGAGCACCCCGAGGACCAGGCCGTGCACGTGGAACAGGGGCAGCCCGTGGACGAGCACGTCGCCGGGCGTCCACGCCCACGCCTCGGCGAGCGCGTCCAGCCCGGCGGCGATCGCGCTCCGCGAGATGAGCACGCCCTTCGGCGCGCCCGTCGTGCCGCTGGTGTAGAGGATCAGCGCGGTCGCGCCGGCGGGGACGGCGCCGCCGCCGCTTCCGCCGCGCGGCAGCCGGTCGACCGGAACCAGGGGCGGCTCGCCCGGCGCGGGCTCCGTGCTCCCCGCGGCGAGGATCATGCTCGCGCCCGAGTCGCCGAGGATGTGGGCGCGCTCGGCGGGCCCGGAGTCGGGCGGCAGCGGCACCACCGGGACGCCCGCGAGGAGGCCCCCGACGACCGCCGCGACCGTCTCCAGCGACGCCGTGGCGTGCACGGCCACGGCGTCCGCGCCCCGGATCTCCGCGGCGACCGCGGACGCCCGGCCGAGCAGCTCGTCCCGCGCCAGCTCCCGGCCCGCGACGCGCACCGGCCCGCCGGTCTCGCCGAGCAGGTCCATCATTCGCCCCTCTCCATCTCGTCCAGCCAGGCCAGGACCGCGTCGTTGTGCTCGCCGAGCAGCGGCGGCGCGGTGTGCTCGCGCGGCGGCGCCCCGTCGAACCGCAGCGGCGGGCCGGGCAGCTCGATCCGGCCGAGCTGCGGATGGTCGACCTCGATGACCAGGCCCTGCGACCGGGTCTGCGCCCATTCGTAGACCTCGTCGATCGACCGGATCGCCCCGGCGGGGACGCCCGCCTCGTCCAGCCGCGCGAGCCACACGTCCCGCGTGTCGGCCGAGAGCGCGCGCTCGATGTCGGCGGTCAGCTCCGCGCGCCGGGCCGCCCGGTCCGGGATCGTGGCGTAGCGCGGGTCGTCCGGGTCGAGCCCGGCGAGCGGCGCGAACCGGCGCCACAGGCCCTGGTTGGCGACGCCGATCTGGATCTGCCCGTCCTTGCAGCGGAACGTCCCGTACGGGGCGATGGACGGGTGGTCGTTCCCGACCGACTCGGGCGCGTCGCGCGCGACCGTCCACCGCGTGCCCTGGAACATGTGCGCGCCGACCACCGACGCCAGCAGCGACGTGCGCACGACCGTCCCGCGCCCGGTCCTCGTGCGCTCGTACAGCGCGGCGAGCACCCCGGCGACCCCGTTGTGCGCCGCGAGGATGTCGGCGATCGAGAGACCGACCTTGCTGGGCGTGCCGGGCGGCCCGGTCACGCTCATGATCCCCGCCTCGCCCTGCACGATCGCGTCGTAGCCGGGCCGCCCGCCCTCGGGCCCGCCGTGCCCGAACCCGGTGATGGACAGGACGACCAGGCCGGGGTTCAGCTCGTGCAGCCGCTCCACGGGGAACCCGAGCCGGTCGAGCACCCCGGGCCGGAAGTTCTCCACCAGCACGTCGGCGTGCCGCACCAGCCGGGCCAGGACGCCGGCGCCCTCCTGCGACTTCAGGTCGAGGGTCACCGACTCCTTGTTCCGGTTGATCGACAGGTAGTAGGTGCTGACCTGCTCGTCCCCCGCGAACGGCGGCCCCCACCCGCGGGTCTCGTCGCCGCCGCCGGGATGCTCCACCTTGATGACCCGGGCGCCGAGGTCGGCGAGCGCCATGGTGGCCTGCGGGCCCGCCACCACGCGGCTGAGGTCGACGATCACGACGCCTTCGAGCGGTCCGGGCAAGGACGTCCTCCTTCGCGGGTACGGCACCTGGAAGTATGCCGTCCGTGCCGCCTTCCGCGACGACCTACCCCGCGCTCGCCGCGCGCCTGCTCGTCCTGCCGCCGTCCTGCGGCCCGGCGCGCCTGGTCGCGGTGGACGGCCCGAGCGGCGCCGGGAAGTCGACGTTCGCCGGCCACCTCGCGGAGGCCCTGGTGGGCGCGCCGATCGTCCGCTCCGACGACTTCCGCGTCCCCTGGGACGCCGACCCGCTCACCTGGTGGCAACCGCTGCGCGCGGCCGTCCTCGACCCCCTCTGCGCGGGACGCCCGGCCCGCCTCCGCCGCTACGACTGGCACCGCGACGGTTACGGCCCCGAGGAGGAGATCCCGCCGCCGCCCGTCCTCATCGTCGAGGGCGTCGGCTCAGCCTGGGCCGGCTCCCCCGCCGCCTACCGCATCTGGATCGACGCCCCCTACGACGTCCGCCAGGCCCGCGCCCTAGCCCGCGACGGCATCGAGTACGCCGACGCCTGGGAACAGTGGGCCGCCCGCGAAACCGAGTTCTTCACCAAGGACGACACCAAGCCCCGCTGCGACCTCCACATAGACGGCACCACCTTCACCCCCCACCGCTTCACAACCCACTGACCCCACGGCTGCTTCACGCTCGCGACCATGGCGAACGCACACCGGCCCCGCTACGCGGCGTGAGTATCGGTGCCGCGCAGGACGTACATGTCATCCCCGAAGACGGCCGAGATCTGAAGCTCACCACCGATGGCCTGGACATAGCGGGCAATGGCCTCGACGGTGGAGACCTCGCCTCGCTCGATCTGGGACACGCGGCTCTTGGTCACGCCCATCCGGTCGGCCACCTCCTTCTGGGACAGGCCGATGGCCTTGCGCCTCTCCGCGAGGCGGTGCCCATCGATGTACGCCTGGTTGCGCTTGCGCGCCTCGGCCACGCCCCGCTCACCGCCGGCGCCCTCGACGACGTCGGCCCGCACATCGCTCCACTTGGGAAAATTCGTCATCGCGACAGTCCCTCCTCGCCCTCTCGCTCCTTCAGGTAGTCGACGTACAGCTCTTCGGCGCGCGGTATCGCCCGCCGGTACCAGCCCGACCAATCTGATCGTCAGGCCGAGCCCGGACGCAGTTCCTTCAGGTTGTGGATCTCGGAACCCTCCAGGCGATCGACGAGGGGGCGTCCAAGCCCTGGGCCGCCCTCGGCCAGTCGGTCGACGGCATCGACGACCTGGGCCTTTGAGCGCTTCTCCAACTCGCCGATCCAGCCGAGGAACTCGTTCGTGACGCGGATCTGCCATTCCTCGTCCCCGAGTGGGAGTGTAGTAAATCCTCTACCCCTCAAGGCGTGATCAGTTCGGCCTATGCTCTGGCCATGACGGATGCCGAGTATCTGGCGACGAACAAGGCGCTGTGGGACGAGCGGGTGCCGATTCACCTGGCCAGCGACTTCTACGACGTGGCCGGGTTCAAGGCCGGCGGCCAGGCCCTGCGCGACTTCGAGACGGCCGAGGTCGGAGACGTCACGGGGCGGCGGCTCGTTCACCTGCAGTGCCACTTCGGCCTCGACACCCTCTCGTGGGCCCGCCGGGGCGCGCAGGTGACCGGGCTGGACTTCTCCGAGAAGGCCATCGAGGCCGCCCGCAGGGTGGCGGACGAAACAGGTCTCACGGCCCGCTTCGCCGTAGCGGATGTGTACGACGCGCCGGCGGTCCTCGGTGAGACCTACGACATCGTCTACACGGGCCTGGGCGCCCTGTGCTGGCTGCCCGACATCGACCGCTGGGCCGGAGTCGTGGCGTCACTGCTGGAGCCGGGCGGGTTCCTGTACCTGGCGGAGTTCCACCCGTTCGCCGACACCCTCGACGACCGCGAAGGCCGCACGCTCACCTACGACTACTTCGCCGAGGGCCCCCAGGTCTGGGACGAGCCGGATGTGGGCAGCTACGCCGACCCGCAGGTACCCGTCCAGCACACCCGCTCGATCGAGTTCGCCCACGGCCTGGGCGAAGTGGTGACGGCCCTGACCACCCAGGGCCTGCGCATCGACTTCCTGCACGAGCACGACTACACGCTCTGGCAGCGGTTCTCCATCTTGGAACGCCACGGCACCACCTACCGCCTCCCAGAGGGCCACCCCCGCATCCCCCTGATGTACTCCCTGCGCGCCACCAAGCCCGCCCTTTAGTCACCGGCGCGACCGCGGCCCCGATGCGCCCGCCGACATGTCCGCCATGGACCCGGCCGAGTACCCGACGATGGCCGCCCTCGCTCCGCTGCAGGACGATTTCGGCTCCGCGGCGCAGTTCGGCCGGCTGCTCGACGCCGTCCTGAGCGGGATCCGGAGCCGGGCCGACGGCGGCGTGACTCGGTCGACCCCAAGTGGAGCGGACGGGTCTGGCGAAATCGGTATGACCGTGTGATCTCGGTCGGTAGCTTGGCGTCATGAGCGGTGACGGCCTTGCACACGGGATCGGTCCTGCGGCGACGATCGCGCTGCCGCAGGCGGCGGCCGAGGACGACGAGGACGCCGCGTCCCTGTGGTGTTCACGTCTGGCCCAGTTCGGGATGGTCGAGGCAGCCAGGCAGCATTTCCGTCCTGCCGCAGCGGAGGGCGACCTCGCCGCAGTCAAGTGCATGGTGTGGCTCGCCTGGGAGGCCGGGGAGGACGGCGACGCCCGGACGTGGCTTGAGCGCGCCGCCCAGACCGGTGACCTGTGGGCCATGTACGAGCTGGGGCGGTCCGTGCCGGAGCCGGACGAGGCGGAGCGCTGGTACCGCCGGGCGGCCGAAGCGGGTCACGCGCTGGCGATGAACAACCTGGGGTCGCTCCTCAGCCGCACCGGCCGGCGTGATGAGGCCATGGCCTGGTACCGGCGCGCGGCCGAAGCCGGTGTCGACATCGCGATGAACAACCTCGCCGTCCAGCACGTCCTCCAGGATGAGCACGCGGACGCCGAGCGGTGGTTCCGGCGCGCCGCCGACACCGGCAACGTCGACGGGATGGCCAACCTGGGGCGCCTGAAGCTGGAGATGGGCGACCTCCAGGACGGCGAGTCCTGGCTCGCCAAGGCGGCCGAGAAGGGGCACCGGGGCGCGGCGGAGCGGCTCGCCGAGTTGCGGGCCGAACCCGGCCGATGATGCTCGGCGCGGATCGGTGGAGTCCCGCCGCCGGCCGCGAACCCTAGCGGTGAGGCGGTTGCGTCGGGCGATGTCGGGGCGGGCCGCCGAGGCGGGGCTGGGCGCCGTGCGGCGCGTGCACCGGCAGCACCGCGGCCGGCCCGACTGGACCGACCTCGTCCCCTGGGTCTTCGGCTTCGCCATGGCGGCGGGCGTGGCCGCCGCCTTCGACTGGCGGTTCGTCCTGCTGCTGCCCGCGCTGGTGTGGGCGGGCCTGGCCTGCTGGGTCCGCTTCGGGCCGGTGGACGGGCCGCGGCACCGGTTCGCCATCTGCGAGGACGGCCTGCTGGTGTGGGCGCGGGACGCCGCCACCGCCGTCCCGTGGGATTCGCTGACGACGCCCGACTGGGGCCCGAAGCGGCGAGTCGTGCGGCTGGCGTGGACGGACGGCGCCGAAGAGCGGTCCGTGTTCGTCGGCCCGGTGAACGCGCCCCGGGATCTGGGCAGGGCCGTGGAGCGCCGGGGGCCGGTGCGGGCGTCGCTCCGTCCGCGGCTGGTGGCCGGGGCGGCGGGCATGGCGGTGCTCGTGCTGGTGGGCTGGATCGTGCAGCCGTGGCTCGTCCGCGCCGTCCTCGGGGAGCGGCCGGAGCAGCTGCAGGATCTCGCCCGGCTGTGCTGGCGCCAGGACCGTCCCTTCGAGCGGGCCGCGAAGCATGGTGGGGCGGGCCCGCATCCGCTGGTGTTCTTCCGCGAGGGAGCGGGCCGTCCGCAGTACGCGACCGCGGGCGTGGGCGCGAAGCGGCCCGCGCCGGACGAGGTGGAGCTGGTGGCGTGCAGTTACCCGGCGGGCCGCGTCTCGGACAAGCCGATCAAGGTGTGCATGTACGAGGGCGGGCTGCGCTTCGAGACCTTCCAGGGCCGCCATCGCCTCGAGGTCTACGAGGCCCGCACCGGCCGCCGGGTCGGCCGGCGGACGCTGACGGGCCTCGCCGGTGTCGGCGAATGCGCCCCAGCCAAGCTCGCCTACGGCGAGCCGCCCTACGACCGGCACGAGGTCGAGACCTATCCCTCGATGGCCGACTACCAGGCCGCCCTACAGCCCTTCATCACCCGTTGATCCGAGGGTGTCGACGTCGGCGGAGGTGAGGCCGCCGGAGAGGTGGGGCCAGCGCGACGAAGTCGAGCGCGGGCCGCGACAGGTCGACCATGTCGCGGGTGATGGTGCCCTCCTCCGGCGGGGCCGGGACGGCGCCGACCCGCGTCGTCTCCATCCGTGGCGCGCGAGCTGACCCCGCGCGTGGCGGCGCTGCGGGTCCGGCCCCGCCGCG
>NZ_VCKZ01000727.1 GCF_005889745.1 Actinomadura geliboluensis | reverse complement strand
ACCATACGGACCGCGCGTTCACGCAGCTCAACGGAGTACTTTCTCGGGGGTGCCATAGCCCCTCACCCTTCCAGGTTTCAGGGCCTCCACCCAACCCGGGGCGCTCCAGTGATGTGACCGTGCGTGCGGTGACCCGGCTGCAGTTGCGTTGGCAGGACGGTGACTGGCGCGTCGTCGCTCCTCCCGGCGGGACGTGGGCGGGAGCGGCGGCACCGATCACGTCGCTGGACGGCTACAGCCGCTTCCCGCACGGGGGTGGCTGATGCTTGCCCTGCTTCCACTGGATCCGTGCTCGCCGGTCACCGAGCCTGCGTGCGTTCAGCCGGTGGACAACGATGACGGCGGCGGGAACCCGCTCCTGCCTGGCCTTCCTGGGTTGTCCGATATCCCGGGGGCGATCGGCGGTCATGTGCTGGAGGAGATGACCGAGTCGTTCGAGGAGGCGGTGGGTTGGCTGGTGTCCAACACCGCGTCCTGGTGGGTGCACACTCCCTCTCCTGATCTGCAGGGTGAGCCGGCGGTCGGGTATCTGCAGCTGCTGGTCCGGCCGTTGACGGTCGCGGTGGCGGTGGTGGCGCTGCTGGCGGTCGCCGCGCGGATGGCGCTCTCGCGCAAAGCGCTGCCGCTGGTGGACGCCGGACGCGGACTGGTGATCCTGGCGGTCGTCACCGTGATCGGGACGGTGGTGCCGAACCTGCTGATCCAGTGGGGCGACCTGTGGTGCGGCTGGGTGCTGAACGCCTCCTCCGATGGGGACTTCGCGCGGCGGATGAGTCAGATCGTGGCGTTCCCGAGCGCGGCGCCGCGCGCGCTGGTGCTCCTGTTGTGCCTGTTCGCGCTGGTCATCGGGATCGTCCAGGCGATCCTGCTGCTGTTTCGCGGAGCGGCCCTGGTCATTCTGGCCGGGCTGCTGCCGCTGGCGGCGGCCGGGATGATCACCACCTCGACCAAGTCATGGTTCCCGCGCGTGGCGGGCTGGATGCTGGCGCTGGTGTTCTACAAGCCCGCTGCGGCGGCGGTGTATGCGACCGCGTTCACGCTGGTCGGCAAAGGCAAGGACCTGCAGACGGTGCTGATGGGCTTTGCGATGATGCTGATCAGCCTGATCGCCTTCCCCGTGCTGCTGAAGTTCTTCACCTGGACCACCGGCGGAACCGAGTCCAGCGCCGGGGGCGGGATGCTCGGCGCGTTGATGGGCAGTGCCGCCGCGCTCGGCGCGCTGCGCGCCTACGGCGGTGGCGGTGGGTCCGGTGGCGGCCAGTCCGGCTCGGCGGCCGAGCACACCACCTACATCAAGCAGCAGCTCGGCGACCAGGACTCCGCGCCTCCCGGCGGCGACCCGTCCGATCAGCCGTCCACCCCGCACGACTCAGCGGCCACACCTCCGCCGGCCGATAGCTCAGGCGACCAGTCCCCCGCCCCGGACGCGCCGCCGGGAAGCGGCCGGGCTGACACCGACGTGTCCCCGCCGGGGCAGAACGCGGCGGGCGGGTC
>NZ_VCKZ01000260.1 GCF_005889745.1 Actinomadura geliboluensis | reverse complement strand
GTTGGGGTGGGGGCGGCGCGTCGGGCAGAGGGCAGGCGGAGCCTGCCCGACGAAAGCTGCACTCAGGGGCCGCAGAGGCTCCGAAGTCAAGGGTGGGACGGAGTCCCATCGCGAAGCGACGCCGAAGGCGCCCTTGACTTTGGAGGGGCGGCCCCGTACGCAGCGCCGCCCCCACCACAATTCCCCGAACACCGAACAGGCCATTCACAACACACCAGCCACGCTAAGGGGCTGAGGATCCCGTTCTCGGCGTGTCCAGCCGTATGCCGGAACACCGCATGTGGGTTATTGTCACGGCGGCACCTTCGCCACGACCATGAAGGACAGCGAAACGCATCTCGAAGCCGACCCCTGCGGGGCAAGTGCTCCAACCTTCGCCCCAGCCCCACGCAACTCCTCAGTGGGAATGCTCGTCCGTGTCGACGGGTATCTCGTCGCCCAGAAGTGAGTGGTCGGGCACGGATACGCTGCGTTTCAGACGCATTCGCATCAGGCGTGCGACGGCATTTAGGTTGCCGACCTCAACGGCCCCTCGGCATCCGCGACAGCAAGAACCTGCAGCCAAGACCTCACTCGCCAGCACTTCACCGCCCTCCTTGCCCGCCTGGCGTCGGTGAGATGGGTGCCACCTGAGGGGTCTTGCACGTCGGCGACGGGCGGGCCGCTCGCGGCGATCACCTGGAGGGACGATGACCTCGCCGCTGCGGTCGGCCACGGTTAGGTCGCCGCAACCCTGTGCGGACGCCGCCGTGGCCACTCGCTTCGTCGGCCGTCCCGGCCTACTGGCTGCCGCGGTCAGGTGGCTTTGCCGTGGGCGATGTAGAGGTTCATTCGGGTGAAGTCGAGCGTGACGTTGAAAGGCTTGAAGAAGCAGTGGGCGAAGTGGCCGATCGCATCGAATCCCGGTCCGTAGGGCCACGGGACGTTGACCGGCATGTTCGGGTCCATTTCGCAGAAGACCTCCTTGGCGACGGCGTTGCCGAGGCGGATCTCCTTTGGGTAGCAGGGATAGGTCGTGGTCGCATGGCTGTGGGCGAAAGTCTCGAACGGGCGGTCGTAGTCAGTGCGGATACCCAACTGCTCGGCCACTTCGCCGGGCATGCCTGCGACGGTCGCGCCGCTGTCTCCGCCGAAGTTCACGCCCATCACCCGGGGGCCGGAGTCGACGATGCTGCCGATGCTGCTGACGTCGTGATCACGGGATAGCCATAGCGGCAGCGGCTTGACGCCCGCCCGTGCGGCGTCCGCGCGTACCTTTCTGGTCGCTTCCGGAGTTGGACGGCGCAGGATCAGCGACCGGCCTGCATAGTCGAAGGTGGTCAGCAGGTGGTAGAAGACCCACGTGCCGATCATTCCGTCGCTGCCGGTGCCGACATCTTCGCCCGATTCCGTTGACGACCATCCAACGGGTACGTTCCGGAGTTCGATGCCGCCCAGCTTGAGGGAGTCCAGCACCCCGTAGTACACCCAAATGGTGACGCCTTCGAACTCGCTTTTCTCCTTGTAGACGGGGCTCAGCCCGGCTTCCTTGGCCGACGTCGCGGTCAGGCTCAGGTTCGGAGCGCCGGTGTAGAACGTGAAGCGCTTCGGCGGCCCGCCGTTGAGTGAGGCATGCACCAGGGGCACTGGGTCCATCTGCAGCCATGGCACGCGGCCGATGTCGCCGTGAATCTGGTACGGCTTGCCGCGGACCGCCGCGAACCATTCGGCGTAGCCCTTCTCGCCGGCTGCTCGCCAGCGTGGCACGGAGAGGGAGAGCTTGTCCTGCCGGATGTAGCAGTCGCCCAGCAGCCAGTTGGTCTCCTTGTCGTCGGGCGCCAGTTCAAGGGCCAGCGTGAGGTACTTCTCCGCGTCGCGGAACTTGTTGGCCAGTAGCCCGACATAGCCGCGCTGGCGCGCCGCGTGCAGGTTCGCGGGGTCTGTTCTCAAGATCTGCTCGTACGCGCGGCCGGCCTGCTCGAACTTCCCGGCCTTGAACAACGCGTCCGCGCCGCCGCCGTCGGCGTGTGCCGTGCCCGCCGTGCCGAGCAGCGGCGCGGTCGCGGCGGCGCCGGCCGCCACGACCGCGCCCCGCAGCAGTTCGCGCCGGTCCCATTTTCCGTCAGCGGCCACGGCCTTCTCCTTTTACGCTCACCTCTCGGAACCGGGGCACGTGTCCTCCGGCGCGGACTGCTGCTGCGGTCCGCGCCTCCAGGGAAGACGGGAGACTGTTGCGGTGGCGTATGCACTTTTCAATACGTCCGCGATACGTCCCGTGGCTGCGGTGAGGGACGCCGCCGCGACCGGCTCACGGTCAGGCGGACGGCTCCTTGAAAATGCCGAAGCGGTTGCCCGACGGGTCCTCCAGGTGGGCGAAGCGTAGGCCGCTTTCGGCGGTCACCGGGGGAACGGTGATCTTGCCGCCGCGCTGCTCGGCCTCGGTGCAGGCGGCGTCCACGTCCTCGACCAGGACGAAGAACACGGCGTGCGGGCCGCCTTGGGCGGTCAGGCCGCCGCTCGGGGCCTGACCGCCCGGGTAGGTGATCAGCTCGTAGCCCGTGTCGGCCGAGTCGTCCCCGAAGCGCCAGCCGAACATGTCGCCGTAGAAGCGGCGGGCCTCGTCGGGCGTGTCGGTGCCGATCTGGAACCAGGCGACGGTGTTGTACGCGGGAATGCCCATGATGTGTCCTCCATGTCGGTGTTGTGGAACCGAGGGTGGACGGAGGGCGCGACAACCCTGTGTCGGGGTTGTCAGGTGGATTCCGGGGACGCTCAGATCCAGGTGGGGAGGGACTTTTCGGCGTAGCGGGCTCCGAAGCCGCCGGTCGGCAGGATCTGGGCGATGGCGTCCAAGTCGTCCTGGGTGAGGGTCAGGTCGGCGGCGGCATTGTTCTCTTCGACCCGCGCGGGGCTGCGGGTGCCGGGGATGGGGACGATGTCATCGCCCTGGGCCAGGACCCAGGCCAGCGCCAGCTGCGAGACCGTCGCGTCCTTGGTGGCGGCAAGCTCGGTGAGCCGCTGGACGGCCGCCAGGTTCTTCTCGAAGTTGCCCGGCTGCCAGCGGGCGTCGTGGTTGCGCATGTCGGTCGGGTCGTAGGATCCGGCGGGCTTGGCGGTGCCGGTGATGAAGCCGCGTCCCAGCGGGGAGTAGGACACGAACCCGATGCCGAGTTCGCGCAGCACCGGGAACAGCTGCTCCACGTCGCGCTCGACCAGCGAGTACTCGGTCTGGAGGACGGAGACGGGCTGGACGGCGTGCGCGCGGCGGATGGTCTGCGGGCCCGCCTCGCTCAGCCCGAAGTACTTCACCTTGCCCGCCTCGATCAGCTCCTTGACGGTGCCGGCGACGTCCTCGATCGGGACGTTCGGGTCGACGCGGTGCTGGTAGAGCACGTCGATGTGGTCGACGCCCAGGTAGCGCAGGCTGTTGTCGGCGACCTTGCGGATGTTGTCCGGGCGGCTGTTGAGACCGGAGACCCTCCCGGACGACAGGTCGAAGCCGAACTTCGTCGCCAGGACGACCTCGTCGCGGAAGCCCTTGACCGCCCTGCCGACCAGGATTTCGTTGGAGCCGGTGCCCAGGCCGTAGAGCTCCGCGGTGTCGAAGAAGGTGACGCCCAGCTCGTGGGCGCGCCGGATGGCGGCGATCCCCTCCTGCTCGTCGCCGGGGCCGTAGGCCATCGTCAGGCCCATCGTGCCGTAGCCGATCGCCGAAGTGACCAGCCCTTGGCGGCCCAGAGTGCGCTTCTGCATGACCAACCCTCCCTGTCGTAACCGCATAGAACGAACCGAACCGTTCGGTATGGCCCTCAATCACAGTACTCACTCGTCCCGGCAAATCAAACCGAACGGTTCGGTTGGCTAGGCTGGAGGGCATGGCCAGCACCGCCGACTCGACCCACGCCCGGATCGTCGCCGCCGCGCGCGACGAGTTCGCCCGGTACGGGATCGCCGGCGCGCGCGTCGACCGGATCGCCAAGGCCGCCCGCACCAGCAAGGAACGCATCTACGCCTACTTCCGCAGCAAGGAGAAGCTGTACGAGCACGTGGCCGCCGCCGAACTCGCCGCCGCGGCCGACGCCGTCCATCTCGATCCGGCCGATCTGCCCGACTACGCGGGACAGCTGTTCGACTACTTCACCGCGCACCCCGACCGGTACCGGTTCATCGCGTGGGGACGTCTGGAGCTGGCCCCCGCTTCCGCCTCCGCCTCTGCATCCGCACCCGTGGACAGCCCCTATCGGGACGCCGTCCTCGGCAAGATCGCTACCATCCGCCGCGCGCAGGAGGCCGGCGATCTGGATGCCTCGTGGGATCCGGTCGACGTCATGGCGGTGGTCTCCCAGCTCGCCCATACCTGGCTCGACCAGGCCACACTGGCCGCCGTCGCCGACCAGGCCGCAACGGACCCCGCGCTCGCCGCACGCCGCGCCGCGGTGATCCGCGCCGTCAGCGCGATCTTCCCGCCGAAGCCCCGCTCCTGACCGCCTTCAGCCGGAGCTCAGACGAACTCCAGGGGGCGGACGACGTAGTCGGCGGGGATGTCGCTGTGCATGGCCTCGGTGCTGCGGTCGGGGGCGGTCTCCTCCAGGAGGGCGGCGCGTCGGACGCGGTCGGTGCGGAACACCCGGCACCCGCCCCGCATCCGGCACCACGCGGTGAGGTACCAGCCCTTGCCGGACGCGGTGAACGTGACGGGCTCGACGTCGCGCTCGGTCTCGGTGCCCGCCCGGTCGACGTAGGTGAGGCGCACCACCCGGCGGGCCAGGACGGCCTCCTCCAGCACGGCCGGCACGGACGCCGGGTCGTCGATCCCGGCGGGGGCCATGAAGCGGATGCGGGCGGCCAGCTCGCGGGCCGAGGCGCCGTCGTCCGCCGACATCGCCGCGACGATCTTGTGCAGGGCGGTGCGGGCGGCGCGGGAGTACGGTGAGCCGCCCGCCCGGGAGAGGGTGATCGCGACGGCGACGGCCTCGGCGGGGGTGAAGTTCAGCGGCGGCAGCGTCCGGCTCTTGTCGAGGGTGTAGCCGCCGCCCCGGCCGACGTCCGCGAAGATCGGCACGCCGGCCTGCTGGAGCGCGCTGATGTCGCGCTCGATCGTCCGGACGCTCACCTCGTACCGCGCGGCCAGTTCGCGCGCGGCGAGGCGGCGCGGCGCGCAGGCGCGCAACTCCTCCACCATGGCGTACAAGCGGTCGGTGCGGTTCACGCGCCGAACGTACGCGCCGGGTCCGACATTTCCGGGAACCTCGTAACAGGGCGCTAGGTGAAGCGCCAGAGGCTCACCTTTCCGTTGGCGCTGCCTGCTCCGGCGGCGAGAAGGCGGCCGTCGCGGCTGAAGGCGAGGGTCGTGCCGTCCGACCTCTCCCAGTCAAGGGACATGAACTGGTCGCCGCTGCGGGTGTCCCAGAGCCGTATGGTCCCGTCCTGGGCAGCGCTGGCCAGGACCCGGCCGTCGGGGCTGAAGGCCAGGGCCTGGACGGTCCCCTCGTGTCCTTGCAGGGCGCGGCGCTGCTTCCCGGTCTGCACGTCGAGGAGCCGGATCATCCATTTGTCCGTGTCGTCTACGACGTCTGTTGCGGCGGTACGCCCGTCCGGGGCGAACGTGAAGAGCACGTTGACCCGTCCGGCCGTGGTGATGTCTCGGTGCACCCGCAGGTCGTGGACCTGGATGTCGCCGCGGCTGCCGATGGCGGCGATCCTGTCGCCGGCCGCGTCGAACGCCAGCCGCAGGGTGCCGCCGCTCCGCGGTGTGAAGGCGCCGGTGCGGCGCCCGGTCGCGGTGTCCCAGAGTTCGATGCCGTTGGCTCCGACGGTCGCCAGGGTCCGGCCGTCCGCACTGAGCGCCTTGGTGAACGTCCTGCCCTCGGGCATGATCGTCCGGACGCGGGCGCCGGTGGCCGTGTCCCAGAGCTGGATCGGGGCCGTCCCGCGCAGGGTCGCCGCCAGCCGGCCGTCCCCGCTGAGGGCAGTGAGCTGGTCGGCGCCTTCGTCGCCCAGCTCGTGCGCGGATCCTCGGCCGGTCTCGACGCTCCACCGCCAGATCTGCCCGGTCCCCGCGCAGACCAGCGTCGCCGAGTCCGGGGTGAACGCGAGCTGGAACGTCGCGACAGGGCCACCGGCGAGCACGACCGGACGAGGGTTCTTCAGGGGCGGGGCGTCCTCTCCGCTCCACCGCCACAGCAGTGCGGGGACGCCGAGGACGGCAGCGACGCCCGCCGCCGCTCCCCCGGCGAGGACGGTACGGCGTCCCGTCCGGCCGGGCGGCGGCGCGTCCGCCAGCAGTCGGGCCGCCTCGGCGGGAGACGGCCGCCGCTCCGGTTCCTTGGCCAGGCACGCCTCGATCGCGGGCCGCAGTTCGGCGGGCACGCCGGTCAGGTCGGGCGGGGCGCTGACGATCCGGTGGACGATCCCCGGCACGTTGGCGGCGTCGAACGGCCCGCGCCCGGTCGCGGCGAACGCCAGGACGCAGCCGAGGGAGAACACGTCCGACTCCGGGCCCGCCGTGTCCGCGCGGACCTGCTCGGGCGACATGAACGCGTACGTGCCGACGACCGCGCCGGTGGACGTCAGCGCGGTGGCGCCGGCCGCACGGGCGATACCGAAGTCGATGATGCGCGGCCCGTCCGGCGACATGATGACGTTGCCGGGCTTGAGGTCCCGGTGCACGAGCCCCTTCGTGTGGATCGCCGCCAGCCCCTCGGCCAGCGCGGCACCGAGTGCGCGGACGGCGGCGACGTCCAGCGGTGCCGCCTCGCGCAGGGACGGGCCGGGAATGTAGGCGGTCGCCATCCACGGCTCGGGCGCCTCCGGGTCGGCGTCCACCACTTGGGCCGTGTAGAAACCGCCCACCTTGCGAGCCGCCTCGACCTCACGCGCGAAACGCACCCGGAACTCAGGCCGCGCTAGATGCTCGGAGCGAATGACCTTGACCGCGACGCGCCGACCGCCCGGGGACACTCCGAGGAACACCTCGCCCATGCCTCCCGCGCCCAACCGCCCCTCCAGCCGGTACGGGCCCATCTGGCGGGGGTCGGCGTCGCGCAGGGGCTCCATCAGCGCAGGCTCCACAGGTTCACGGCGGTCTGTCCGCGGCGTTCGCTGCCGCCCGCCACCGTCCGGCCATCCGCCGACAGCGCGATTCCTCTGATCGGCCCGCCGGACGCGGCGAGGGTGGCGGTCACCCGGCGGGTCGCCAGGTCCCACAGCCGGATCGTGAGGTCGGCGCCGGCGGCGGCCAGCATCGCACCGTCCGCGCTGACGGCCACCTCGGTGACGTCTCCGGCGCGGTCGGAGTCGAGGACGCCTGTGATGCGGATTCGGGCGGCGTCCCATAGCCGGATCGCGGCGCCGCCCCCTGCGGTGACGAGAGTCCGGCCGTCCGGGGTGATGGCCAGTGAAGTCGTCTTCTTTCCCTGGTCGGCGGTATGGGCGACCAAGGTGCGAGTACGCGCGTCCCATACCCGGATGGAGCCGGGCTCGGCGCGGCCTTGGAAACCGTCCATTCCGGCCATCACCCAGCGGCCGTCCCAGCTGAACACCACGTCGTTCACGCCCAGCGCCGGAGAGGTCACCCAGGACATCTCCCATTGCGGCGTCCCAGAGCCGACCAGGTCCGGCGAGGACACGGCCGTCCGGGCTGAACGCGAGAGCGTTGACCTTAACGTCCTTGGCATGGAGCGTCCGGAGAGGGCGGGGCGGGCGTGTGTCCGCCGACTCCACGTCCCATAGGCGGACGGTGGCGTTCGTGTGGCCGGTTGCCAGCAGCCTTCCGTCCGGGCTGAAGGCCAATGCGGCCGTGCCGGCGGAAGTGCTCAATTCGTGGATGACGTGGCCTGCGGCAGGGTCCCACAGGTACACGGTCTCTCCCGGCGTCCCGCAGACCAGGATTTTGCCGTTCGGGCTTAACGCCACGTCCGCCACCGGTTGCCCGTCCTTGGCGAGCGTCATGGCGGGCGGCTGCATCGCATCGCCGGACGCCTGGGGCTGCCCGCCGCCTCGGGTGAGCAGAAACGCGGGCACCCCGACAACGGCGGCGGTCGCCGCCACCGCGCCGCCCAGCACCGTCCGGCGCGGAACCCCGGCGACGGGCCGGACGGCGTCCGCCAGGCGGGTGAACGGCGTCGTGCCGCGCTCCACTGTGCGGTCGGCGTCCGGATCAGACGGGGATGTCGAGAGAGGCACGGCGTCCAGGTCGGCCAGGTGGGCGATGATCCGGTCGGTGGACGGACGGTCGACCGCCGCCTTGGCCAGGCAGGACGCCACGAGCGGACGCATCGCCTCCGCCAGCCCGTCCAGCACGGGCGGCTCGTGCAGGACGCGGTGCACGATCGCCGGGATCGTCGCGGCGTCGAACGGGCTGCGCCCGGTCGCGGCGAAGGCCAGTACGCAGCCCAGCGCGAACACGTCGGCGGGCGGCCCGGACGGCTCGCCCAGCACCTGCTCGGGCGCCATGTAGGCGTACGTGCCGAGAACCGCGCCTTCCGCGGTGAGCGTTCCCGCGCCGACGTCGCGGGCGATGCCGAAGTCGATGATGCGCGGCCCGTCCGGCGAGATGATGACGTTGCCGGGCTTGAGGTCCCGGTGGACCAGCCCGCTCGCGTGGATCGCCGCCAATCCCTCGCCCAGCGCGGCACCGAGCCGGGCGACCTCCTCGGCAGGCAGCGGGGCGACATCCCGCAGGGACGCCCCTGGGATGTAGGCCGTCGCCATCCACGGCTCGGGCGCCTCCGGGTCGGCGTCCACCACCTGCGCGGTGTAGAAGCCGCCCACCTTGCGGGCCGCCTCGACCTCGCGCGCGAACCGCACCCGGAACTCAGGGCGCGCTGAGTGCTCCGAACGGATGACCTTCACCGCAACGCGCCGGCCACCCGGCGAGACACCGAGGAACACCTCCCCCATGCCTCCGGCGCCCAGCCGCCCCTCCACCCGGTACGGGCCTATCTGGCGGGGGTCGCCGTCGCGCAGCGCTTCCAAGGGGACTCCCGTGTCAGGAAGCGCGCTCAGAGGGCGCGGAGGAACGCGAGCATCGCCTCGTTGACCTCGGCGGGGCGCTCCTGCTGCGTCCAGTGGCCGCATCCGGACAGCCAGACGGTGTCGCGGAGGTTCGGCACGAAGTCGGTCATGGAGTCGATGACGTTCCGCGCGCCGACGGCGACGATGTCGCGGTCGCCCGCGATGTAGAGCGCGGGCGGGCCGATGGGGGCGCGGTGCCAGGCGGTGGTCAGCTCCCAGTTGCGGTCCAGGTTGCGGTACCAGTTGACCGGCCCGGTGAAGCCGCTCTCGGCGTACTCCTCGACGTAGGTCGCGATGTCGGCGTCGGTGAGCCAGCCGGGCAGCTTCTCCGGCTCGGGGATCACGTCGAGGAAGCCGCCGCCCTCGGGGGCGATCAGCGCGGGAGCGGCCCCGTCGCCGGACATCCCGACCAGCATCCGGCGGAACGTGGCGGCCCGGTCGCGGTCGAGGTCGGCCTCCGGGGCGTCCGGCTCCTGGAAGCGCACCATGTAGAAGCCCTCGCCGAACAGGCGGCGCATCGACTCGACCGGCGGCCTGCTGGAGCGGGGCCGGTGCGGGACGGACATGCCGATCACGCCGCGCACCTTGTCGGGGCGCATCTGCGCGACGGCCCACGCGACGGGCGCGCCCCAGTCGTGGCCCGCGACGACGGCCCGGTCCGCGCCGAGGGCGTCGATGAGGCCGACCGCGTCCCCCGCCAGGTGCAGGATCGTGTACTGGTCCGCCTCGGCGGGGCCGCCGGTGCGGGCGTAGCCGCGCTGGTCGGGGGCGACGGCGTGGAATCCGGCCTCGGCGAGCGCGGTGAGCTGGTGCCGCCAGGAGTACCAGCATTCGGGGAAGCCGTGCAGGAGCAGGACGAGCGGCCCTTCGCCCGCCTCGGCGACGTGCATGCGCAGGCCGCTCTCGGACTGGACGAAGCGATGCGTGATCTCGGTCATCGATGACCCCTCGCGGCGTGGGCGGGACCGTGCGGGCCCAACGGTAGCCCCACCCGTTCCGGGCCGCCGTGCCGGACGGCGAACACAATGTGGATGCGGCGTGTCCATACCGTCCGGCGGTGGATTGTGTGCGTGCGCCACATGGGACGGCGGGGGTCGCGCTCCGTAGGTTCAGCGCATGACGAGCGTGACACCGCGGCCCGCCGCGGGGAGTTCGGGGACGCTGGATCTGGCGGGGCGGCGCGCACTGGTCACCGGCGGCGCGGGCGGCATCGGCCGGGCCTGCGCGCGGCGGCTGGCCGCGGCGGGCGCCGCGGTGGTGGTGGCCGACATGGACGGGGCGGCGGCGGAGCGGACGGCGGCCGAGATCGGCGGCGTCCCGCTGTGCGCCGACCTCGCGGACGTGGACGCGATCGGCGGTCTGGCGGCCGATGTCGACATCCTGGTCAACAACGCGGGCATCCAGCATGTGGCTCCCGTCCACGAGTTCCCGCCGGAGATGTTCGCGCGGATCCTGCGGCTGATGCTGGAGGCGCCGTTCCGGCTGGTGCGGGACGCCCTGCCCGGCATGTACGAGCGAGGCTGGGGACGCATCGTCAACATCTCGTCCGTACACGGGCTACGTGCCTCGCCCTACAAGTCGGCCTATGTGGCGGCCAAGCACGGGCTGGAGGGGCTGTCCAAGGTGATCGCGTTGGAGGGTGCCGCGTACGGCGTGACGTCCAACTGCGTGAACCCGGCCTTCGTCCGGACCCCGCTGGTGGAGGGTCAGATAGCCGACCAGGCGCGCGCGCACGGCATCCCTGAGAGCGAGGTCGTCGAGCGGGTGCTGCTTGAGCACGCGGCCGTGAAGCGGCTGATCGAGCCCGAGGAGGTCGCGGAGCTCGTCGCGTACCTGTGCTCGCCGCCCGCGTCCATGGTGACCGGCGCGTCCCTCGCCCTCGACGGTGGCTGGACGGCCCATTGACAATGGCCCGTATGTCCTGCGGCGACTTCCTCGAACTACTGGCCCGCGAGGCGTCCCCCGTGGAGTTCGAGGGGCCCCTCGTCCAGGCGCGGGCGGACGGCGCGCCGCCGGCCGTCCTGGCGGAGCTGGAGGCGGCCAAGCTGGCGGCGCTCCGGGTCAGGATGATCATGCGGCGGCACGCCCGGCGGGAGGCGGAGCTGGCGGCGCTGTTCGACACCGCCGGCGACCTCGCCGGGCTGCGCGACCTGGACGCCGTGCTGGAGGCGATCACGCGGCGCGCCCGGCGGCTGCTGAGCGCCGACATCGCCTACCTGACGCTGAACGACGACGAGCGCGGCGACACCTACATGCGGGTGACGGACGGGTCGGTGTCGGCGGCGTTCCGGCGGCTGCGGCTGCCGATGGGCACGGGACTGGTCGGCCTGGTGGCGCAGACGGCGATGCCGTACAACAGCGCCCACTACCTGGGTGACGGGCAGTTCCAGCACCGCGGTTACATCGACGACGCGGTCGCTGAAGAGGGCCTGGTCGCCATCCTGGGCGTGCCGATGCGGCTGGGCAGCCGCGTCATCGGCGTGCTGACGGCCGCGAACCGCAGCGAGCGTCCGTTCGACCAGGAAGAGGTGGCGCTCCTCGGATCGCTGGCCGCGCACGCCGCGATCGCCATCGACAACGCGCGCCTCTTGGACGAGACCAGGACCGCCCTGGAGGAGCTGAGCGCCGCCAACGAGGAGGTCAAGGCGCGCAGCGCGGCCGTGGAACGGGCGGCGCGCGCGCACGACCGTATGACGGCCGTCGTCGTGCGAGGCGGCGGCGTGGAAGACGTCGGCGCGGTCGTGACCGAACTGCTGGGCGGCACCCTGTACGTCCTAGACGCGGACGGCCGACGGCTCGCGACGACGGGCATCGACTCGGGCGGCCTCAGCGATGAGGAACTGACCGGGGTGTCGGCCTCGGCGCACTCTGCGCGCGCGCAGGGCAGAACGGTCCGGCGCGGTGACCTGTGGATCGCGTCGGTGTCGACCGGCGACGAGATGCTCGGGACGCTCGTCCTGCGCACGGCCGACGAGGTCGACGACGCCGACCAGCGGATCCTGGAGCGCGCGGCGCTCGTCACCGCCCTGCTGCTGCTGTTCCAGCGCAGCGTCACCGAGGCGGAGGGCCGGGTGCGCGGCGAGCTGCTGGACGACCTGCTCTCCGGCCGCCGCACCGGCGTCGAGGCCCTGACCGCCCGCGCCCGGCGCGTGGACGTCGACCTGAGCGCCCCGCACGTCGTGCTGTGCGCCAAGTACGAGTCCCGCGAGCACCGGCAGCGAGCGGCGTTCTGGGCGTCGTCCTTCGCGGCCGTCGAGCACGGCCTCGCCGCCTCCCGGGTGGAGGAGGTCGTGCTGCTGCTGCCGGGCGACCGCCCCGGCGACACCGCGCGCCGGGTGGCGAAGGAGCTGGGCGGCTCCCTCGGCGGCCCCGCGACGGTCGGCGCGGCCGGCCCGGTGCGGGGGCCGGCGGAGGTCGCGGCCGCGCACCGGGAGGCGCAGCGCTGCGCCGACGCGCTGCTCGCCCTCGGCCGCCGCGGCGACGGCGCCGGCGCGTCCGAGCTGGGCTTCGTCGGCCTGCTCATCGGCGACGACCGGGACGTGACGGGCTTCCTCGCGGGCGCGCTCGGGCCCGTCCTCGACTACGACGAGCGGCGCGGCACCGCCCTCGTCCAGACCCTGGAGGCGTACTTCGGGACGGGCGGGAACCTGTCGCGGACGGCGGAGCGCCTGCACATCCACGTCAACACCGTGAGCCAGCGCCTCGACCGCGTCGCGCGCCTCCTCGGCGAGGACTGGCAGTCCCCCGAGCGCGCCCTGGAGCTCCAGCTGGCGCTGCGCCTGCACCGCCGTTTTCAGCACCGCCGTTTCAGACGGAGGCGTCCACCTTGGGGACGGGTTCGGGTGCGGTGCGCTCGCGGGACGTGCGGGCGGCGACCAGGTCGCGCGCGGTGCCCCAGACGCCGCGCCGGAACAGCAGCACGACCAGGATGAAGATCGAGCCGGTGATGATCCCGGTCTCCTCGAACCCGGCCGTGGCCAGGTAGTCGTGCAGCTCCACGACGAGCGCGGCGCCGATGGCACCGCCCCACAGGGTGCCGATGCCGCCGAGGACGACCATCATTACGGCCTGCCCGGACGTCGTCCAGTAGACGCCCTGCAGGGACGCGAAGCCGTGCCCGATGGTGAACAGGCCGCCGGCCAGGCCCGACAGGACCGCCGACAAGACGAAGGCCAGCAGCTTGTAACGGTCGATGCTGTACCCGAGGGCGCGCGCCCTGTTCGGGTTGTCGCGGATGGACACCAGCACCCGCCCGAACGGCGACCGGACGATCCGCCAGGCCACGAACATCCCGGCCAGGACGAACGGCAGGGCGGCGTAGTAGAAGAAGAACGGGTCGGACAGGTCGACGCCGAAGAACTCCCTGGGAATGCCTTGCAGGCCGTTCTCTCCACCGGTCGCGTCCCGCCACTGGTTGGAGACGAAGTAGACCATCTGGGCGAAGGCCAAGGTGACCATCGCGAAGTAGATGCCGCGCAGCCGCACCGACAGGAAACCGATCGGGACGGCGAGGACACCGGCGAAGGCAGCCCCGCCCAGGACGGCCACAGGGAACGGCAGCCCGGAGTGCAGGGCGATCAGGCCGGTGGCGTACGCGGATCCGCCCCAGAAGGCGGCGTGGCCGAACGACAGGAGGCCGGTGAAGCCGAGCAGGAGGTCAACGGCGGCGGCGAACAGCGCCCAGCAGGCGATGTCGAGCGCGACCGGCGGATAGACGAACCAGGGCAGGGCGAGCGCGGCCAGCAGCCCGGCGGCGAGCAGGACGGGCCGTCCGGCGAGCCTGGAGA
>NZ_VCKZ01000259.1 GCF_005889745.1 Actinomadura geliboluensis | reverse complement strand
CGGCGGCGGGCCGCCCCGGCGGTTCGGCGGGCGGGCCGCCCGCGGGCGGTACGGCGGACGCCGGCATGGCGCGCAGCCGGTTCAGGAAGTCGGGGGTCGGCAGGTCGTCGGCGCCGTCCGCGGCGGGGTCGGCGGACAGCCCCCGGAGCCGCCGCTTGACCTTGCGCAGCTCGGCGACCTCGTCCCGGCACTGGGCGCATCCCGCGAGGTGGGAGAGGACGCGGTCGCGCTCCTCATGCCCCAGCTCCTCGTCGACCAGAGCGGTCAGACGCTCCCCCAGACAACTCACGCCGCCTCCGTCGATTCCGTTCGATCAGGCGCGCGGTCCCGCCCCGCGCGCGATAAGTACGGCTTTACGCCCCGTCCGGCAGTGGTGGCACGACCGCCGCGTGCGCGCCCCCCGGCGCCGCGTCGGCCACGGCGGTGCGCGCCTCGGCCGCCGCCTGGTAGTCGTTCCGCGTGCCGGGCCGGCGCCGCGTCGGCGCCCGGTGCTCCAGCGCGGCGCGCAGTTGCGCCCGCCCCCGGTGGATGCGGCTGCGGACGGTCCCGAGCTTGACGCCGAGCGTGGCCGAGATCTCCTCGTAGGACAGCCCCTCGATGTCGCACAGCACCACGGCCGCGCGGTACTCGGGGGCCAGCGCGTCGAGGGCGGCCTGGACGTCGGCGTCGAAGTTGGTGTCGTCGAACGCCTGCGCCGGGGTCGGTTCGCGGCCCTGGAGGCGCTCGGCGGCGTCGTCGGCGAGCCCCTCGAAGCGGATGCGCTGGCGGCGCCGCGCCATGTCGAGGAACAGGTTCGTGGTGATGCGGTGCAGCCAGCCCTCGAACGTTCCCGGCGTGTAGTTCGACAGCGACCGGAACACGCGGACGAAGACCTCCTGGGTGAGGTCCTCGGCGTCGTGCTGGTTGCCGGTCAGCCGGTAGGCGAGCCGGTAGACCCGCGCCGAGTGCTCGCGGACGACCTCGTCCCAGGACGGCGGCGCCCACTCGGCCTCGGGGGCGTTCTCTCGAGTGCGAGCGGCGGTCCCAAGCCCCTGCCTGGCGCCGACCCCCACAGCGCTTCTGAAACTGAGTGCTGCGACTCCCATGGTGCCGGGCTGTTCCTCTCTCGTGAGCCAAGGTTCTCGCCTTGGAACGGCACGGTCTCGCCTGGGCTGGGGCGGTTGCTGAACCAACTGCTGAGTGCTCGTGACTTACTGCGTGCTTCTGCTTTCACTCGTTACAACGCGCGGAAACTCCAGTCGGTTCCCTGTCAACGATATGGTCTTTCCAGCATGAGGCATGCGGGGGTCCCGCGAGGAGGCAGCCATCGACGCCATTCAGGCCACCCGGGCCTACGTGGAGGATTTCCTCCCCGAAGACGAACCGCTCCGTGCCGCCCGGCGGCGCGGGGCGGAGGTCGGCGCGGCGCCGATCGGCCCGGCCGGCGGCGCGGCGCTGCGCTTCCTCGCGACCCTGCTCGGCGCCCGGACGGTCGTCGAGGTCGGCTCCGGCTGCGGGGTCTCCGGCGTCTGGCTGATGCGCGGGATGCCCAAGGACGCGGTGCTGACGAGCGTGGACATCGAGCCCGAGAACCAGCGGCTCGCGAAGATCGCCTACCGCGAGGCGGGGCTGTCCGGCTTCCGCACCCGGATGATCACGGGCCCGGCGCTGGAGGTGCTGCCCCGGCTCACCGACGGCGCCTACGACATGGTGTTCTGCGACGCCGACAAGCGGGAGTACCCCGAGTACCTGACGGACGCGCTGCGCCTGCTCCGCCCCGGCGGCGTGGTCGCGTTCGACAACGCGCTGTGGCACGACCGGGTCGCCGACTCCGCCGTCCGCGACCCCGACACCGAGGCGATCCGCGAGGTGCACCGGATGATCCGCGAGGACGAGCGCCTCGTCCCCCTGCTGGTCCCGGTCGGCGACGGCCTCCTCTGCGCGGTGAAGCGCGGCTGACCGCCGCCCGGAGCGGAGCTCCAGCGGAGCGAAGACAGCGGTCGGCCCCCCATCGGGGGTCTGAGGGGCGCCCCCGGACAATGACACGGCAGGCTGGTCCTCCCCCCTGAAAGGACACACCGATGGCCGCAGACGATCAGGCCGTGGAGACCGCCGAGACGCGCGAGCTGTTCTCGGTGCGCGATCGGGTGACGTGGCGCGGGGTCTGGCAGCTGGTGGCGTTCGGGATCCTGTTCGCGGCGTCCGTGGCGTTCGTCACGGGCGGCGCGGTGCGCGGGACGAGCGTGGCCAGCGTCACCTTCATGGTGCTCGGCGCGACGGGGATCGCCCTGTTCGGGGCGGGCCTGCTCGTGTCGGCGGGCGCGATGCTGGCGCGCCGTCCCGTGCTGGAGCTGGACGGCGACGCGGTGCGGCGCCCGGCGCGCTGGCCGCTGCCGCGCTCGGCCGGGCGGTCGCTGCCGTGGGACGAGGTCGCCGCGATCGCGGCGCTGCGCCGCGGCGTGCCCGGCACCCGGCGGGGCGAGCAGGACTACGTGGTGTTCCTGCCGACCGCGGAGCTGGTCGAACTGGCGCGCACGTCGGAGCGGCCGGGCCTGGTGGCGCTGACGATGCGGGACGTCCCGGCGACGGCGGCGGCCGCGCCGTGGTGCTTCCCGGTGGAGGCGGGCTGGGACGCGACGCTCCCCGAGATCGTCAAGGAGGCCCGGCGGCGGCGCCGCGTCCCGGTGGTGGACCGCCGGACGAAGTGACCGGCGGCCCGCCGCTCAGGCGGTCAGCCAGTCGAGCAGCAGCCGGACGCCGTAGCCGGTCGCGCCGCGGGTGATCTCGGCGTCGTCGGCGGTGGCGCGGCCCGGGCCGGCGATGTCGAGGTGCGCCCAGGGGCGCTCGCCCGCGAACTCGCGCAGGAACAGCGCGGCAGTGGTGGCGCCGGCGCCGTGGCCGCCGCGCCCGATGTTGGCGACGTCGGCGAGGTCGGAGTCGATCGCGGCGCGGTAGTCGGCCGTCAGCGGCAGCCGCCACAGCGGCTCGCCCGCCGCCGTCCCGGCCCGGGTGAGCGCGGCGGCGAGGTCGTCGTCGGTGGCGAACAGCGCCGCGTGCCGCAGCCCGAGCGCGACCTTCGCGGCGCCGGTCAGGGTCGCGACGTCCACGACGGCGTCGGGGGCGAGCTCGGCGTCGGCGTAGGCGAGCGCGTCGGCGAGGACGAGCCGGCCCTCGGCGTCGGCGTTCAGCATCTCGGAGGTCGTGCCGCCGAAATGGGTGATCACGTCGCCGGGGCGCATCGACGACCCGGACGGCATGTTCTCCGCCGCCGCGACCAGGCCGGTGACGCGGGCGCGGACGCCGAGGCCGCGCAGCGCGCTCATGACGGCGATGACCGCGGCGCCGCCGGCCATGTCGGTCTTCATCGTCTTCATGCCCTCGTTCGGCTTCAGCGACAGGCCGCCGCTGTCGAACGTGATGCCCTTGCCGACGAGCACGATGTGCCGGTCGGCGGGCCCGTCGGGCACGTAGGAGAGCTCGATCAGCCGGGGCGGGCGGGCGGACCCGGAGCCGACGGCGAGCAGCCCGCCGAAGCCGCCCTCGGCCAGCTCCTTCTCGCCGCGGACCCGGACGGTGAGGCCCGCCTCAGCGGCGGCCTGCTCGGCCCGCGCCGCGAGCCAGGACGGGTCCTTTTCGGAGGCCGGGGTGTTGGCGAGGTCGCGGGCCAGCGCGGTCGCCCGCGCCCGCGCGGTGCCGCGCTCGATGGCCGGGGCGTCGGCCGCCGGCCCGGCCTCGGTCAGCACGGCGAGGGTGCCGAGCGCCTTCTTGGCGGGCGGAGCGCCGATCTTGAACTCGTAGGACGCGAGCAGCGCGCCCTCGACGAACGCGGCGAGGTCGCCGGCCGGCACGCCGGCGACGAGCGCCGCGCGGCCCTTGCCGCGGCGGGCCAGCGCGGCGCCGGCCCTGCGCAGGTCGGCCGGGGCCGCGTCGCCCACCCCGTACAGCAGCAGCTCCCGGACCTGGTCCCCGATGCGGACCTGGGTCGCGGTGATCTCGCCCGGCTCGCCCTTGGCCCGGTGCAGCGCGAGCAGCTCGTCCAGCGTGAAGGGCAGCGACCCGGCGACCTCCGCCGCGGGCGCGACCGGGCCCTTCAGGACCGGTACCGCCACCACCTCGGCGCCGAGGTCGGCCGCCGTCCGCGACACGGTGCCGCCGGCGCCCTGGACGCGGGTCTCGATGGGCATGGTGCTGGTCCCCCCTGATCTGGACGTTCGCGTGCGGAAATGGCAAGGGCCCCGGCGGCGTCGCCGGGACCGTCACCAGAAAGGCCGGGAGCGGTGTGCCGTCAGCCCACGACGCCCTTGAGCGCCTCGCCGAGCTCCTTGGCCTCGTCGGCGGAGAGCTCGACCACGAGGCGGCCCCCGCCTTCGAGGGGGACCCGCATGACGATTCCGCGTCCCTCCTTGGTCACTTCGAGCGGACCGTCTCCCGTCCGCGGCTTCATCGCCGCCATGCGTGCTTCCCCTTCCTGCGTCAGGGCCGCGGCCTCGCACACCGTTGGCCGCGTGGCCGCGTGTCGCATCCGCGTCATCAGTAGTGGTCCATTATCTCGTCTTCCGGGCGCGAAGTGGTAACGATCAGCCTCCAGATCGGAAGATGGGAAGATCTGCGGGAGAACCGGGAGGACGCCGATGTCTGAGACCGTGCTGTACGACGTGACCGACGGTGTGGGGACGATCACACTCAACCGCCCCGACGGGATGAACTCGCTGACGGCCGAGATGAAGGAGCTGCTGCGCGCGACGGTGGTGCGCGCCGCCGCCGACCAGGCGGCCCGCGCGGTGGTGCTCACCGGCGCGGGACGGGCCTTCTGCGCGGGGCAGGACCTGCGGGAGCACGCCGACAACCTCGCCGCCGGGAAGGGGCTGGACGGCACCGTCCGCAAGCACTACAACCCGATCGTGCTGGCGCTGGCCGGGATGCGCAAGCCCGTGGTGGCGGCGGTGAACGGCGTCGCGGCGGGCGCGGGCGCGTCGCTGGCGTTCGCCTGCGACCTGGTCGTCGCGTCCGACAAGGCCCGCTTCGCGACCGCGTTCACCGGGATCGGGCTGGCGCCCGACAGCGGCATGTCGTGGACGCTGCAGCGCCTCGTCGGCCGCGCGAAGGCGGCCGAGCTGCTGCTGCTCGGCGAGCCGGTGAAGGCCGAGCAGGCGCTGGAGCTGGGCCTGGTGAACCGGGTCGTCCCGGCGGAAGAGCTGGCCCCGGCGGCGGTGGAGCTGGCCCGGCGGCTCGCGGCCGGGCCGACGGTCGCCTACGGCGCCGTGAAGGCGGCCCTCGACCACGCGGCGACCCACGATCTGGCGTCCGCGCTGGAGCGGGAGGCGGAACTGCAGGACGAGTGCGCCGAGACCGCCGACCACCGCAACGCGACCGAGGCGTTCCTGAAGAAGCAGCAGCCGGGGTTCGAGGGCCGCTGAAGGTAGGGCCTTCCCCCGCATGGAGTGGGGAGGCTCCGCCAATGTGCCCGAGGGGGTGCCGGCGGTTGTCTTGAGGGCATGACCCAGACATCCGCCGCACCCCCTGCCGGGCAGCTCCACGACCATGTCGCCGTGGCCCGCGACCTCGTCAAGTCCTACGGGACGGGCGAGCACGCGGTGACCGCGCTGCGCGGCGTCTCGGCGGCGTTCCCGCGCGGCCGGTTCACCGCGATCATGGGGCCGTCCGGCTCCGGCAAGTCGACGTTCCTGCACTGCCTGGCCGGGCTCGACACGGTCACCTCCGGCGCGGTGCTGATCGGCGACGTGGACATCACGAAGCTGTCGCGGACCCGGCTGACGAAGCTGCGCCGCGACCGGCTCGGGTTCGTGTTCCAGTCGTTCAACCTGCTGCCGATGCTGACGGCGGAGGAGAACATCCGGCTGACCGGGCGGCTCGGGAACCGGCGCGCCGACCGGGAGTGGTTCGACACGATCGTGGACGCGCTGGGGCTGCGCGGGCGCCTCGCGCACCGGCCGAGCGAGCTGTCGGGCGGGCAGCAGCAGCGGGTCGCGGTGGCGCGGGCGCTGCTGACCCGGCCGGAGGTGCTGTTCGCCGACGAGCCGACCGGCAACCTCGACTCCCGGTCGGGCGCCGAGGTGCTGGGGTTCCTGCGCCGCGCGGTGGACGCCTACGGCCAGACGGTGATCATGGTGACGCACGACCCCGGAGCCGCCGCGCACGCCGACCGGGTGCTGTTCCTCGCGGACGGCATGATCGTGCGCGAGCTGCACTCCCCCACCATCGACCAGGTGCACGACGTGATGCGCCGGATGGAGGGCTGAGCGCCATGTGGCTGATCGCGCGCCGCTCCTTCGCCGAGGGCTGGATGCGGATGGCCGCCACGCTGCTGGCGGCGGCGTTCTCGATCGGGCTGATCGCGGGGTCGCTGCAGTTCACGCTGCGGGCGCAGGAGGCGGTGTCGGGCAGCGACGCCAGCGAGTACGCCCGCTCCGACGTGCTCGTCCTCGGCGGGTCGGTGGACACCGACGACCCGTACGCGAGGCCGGACGGCCAGGTCGCGCTGAGCGCGGTCTCGGGACGTCCGGGCGTCGCTGCGGCCGCCGGGGACGCGATGGTCCCCGTGACCGCGCACGGGTCCGGCGGCAAGGCGATCCTGCCGCCCGCCGGGGCCGGGATGACGCTGCGGCCGTGGACGTCCGACGAGCGCCTCAACCCGTACCACCTGGAGTCGGGCCGGGCGCCCGCCGCGGACGGCGAGATCGCCGTGACCCGGCACGTGGCGCGGGCCGGGAAGCTCGATGTGGGCGACCCGGTCCGGGTGCTGCTGCCGAAGCAGAGCCGCACCCTGAAGCTCGTCGGGATCGTCACCGTGCAGGACCACAGCTCCGTCGCCAGCGGTGACCTGCTGCTGGCGCCGCCCGCGACCGTCCAGGCGGCGGCGGGCCTCCCGGCCGGGACCTGGCAGGGCGTGTGGGTGAAGGCCGCGCCGGGCGTCGCGCCGGCGAAGCTCCGCGGGGAGCTGGCCCGCGCCCTCGGGCAGGACGTCACCGTCCGCACCGCCGCGGCCGTGCGGAACGCCCAGTCGGCCGACCTGCAGTCGGCGGGCGCGTCGATCGGCGGCGCCATCGGCATGGTCTCGTCCGTCGCCGTGTTCGTCGGGCTGTTCGTCGTGGCGAACACCTTCGGCACGCTGGTGCGGCAGCGGACGCGGCGGCTGGCGCTGCTCAGCGCGATCGGCGCGACGCCCCGCCAGATCAAGCGGCTGATCCGGTGGGAGGCCCTGGCGCTCGGCCTGGTCGGGTCGGCGGGCGGCGTGGTGCTCGGCTACCCGGTGTCGGCGCTGCTCACCCGGCTGTTCGCCGACGACGGCTTCGACATCTCCGCCGCGGACGTGCAGTTCGGCTGGCTCGCGCTGGCCGTGCCGGCCGTGGCCGGGATCGTCGTCACCCAGCTCGCGGCGTGGCGGGCCGCGCGGCGCGCGGCCCGCGTCTCCCCCATGCAGGCGCTGCGCGCGGCGAGCACCGACACGCCCGGCCGCCGCCGGGGGCGGGTGATCGGCGCGCTCGCCATCTTCGCGTGTGCGTGGATCTTCTTCGGCGGCGTCTTCGGGATCAGGTACGAGGAGCCGCCGGGGCCGGAGCGCACCATCGGCGTCTGCGTCATGGTCCTGCTGGGCTGCATGACGACGGTCGCGGCGCTCGCCGTCCTCGCCCCGTTCTTCGTCGGCCCGCTCGGCGGCCTGGTCGGCCGGATCGGGACGGCCGTCAGCGGCGAGGCCGGGCGCCTCGCCCGCGCCACCATCACCCGCAGCCCGCGCCGGGTGTCGTCGGCGGCGTCGTCGCTGATGCTGGGCGTGGCGCTGGTCGGCGCGACCGCGCTGACCGTGCTGTCGGTGGACGCGCGGTTCGCCGAGACCGGCGAGCAGGTGATGCGCGCCGAGCACGCGATCGCCGCGACCGGCGCGACGTCCGGCGGCCAGGCGCCGCTGCCCCGCGACGCGGCGGCCAAGGCCGCGGCCGTGCCCGGCGTGTCCGCCGCGGCCGCGCTGACGGCGTCGCAGATCAAGCTCGTCTCGCCGCCGCCGAGGCGGCCGTCGCCGGAGGAGCCGCCGCTGCCGGTCTACCTGGCGGTGACGGGCGCCGACCAGAAGGCGCTGCCGGAGGTGCTGAGGCTCGGCGGGCGGCTGCCCCGGCTCGGGGACGGCGAGATCGCCCTCACCTCCACGGTGATGAAGGGCCAGAAGATCAAGAAGGGGCAGCGGATCGTCGTGCGCGGGGCGCAGGGCCGCGTGCCGCTGACGGTCGCCGCCGCCTACCACGACCCGTCGCACCTGTTCGCCGACCAGGCGCTGGTGTCGGCGGCGACCATGGACCGGCTCGACCCGGACGCGCCCGCGCAGGTCGTCCTCACGCGGGGCGGCTCCGAGCGGGACCTCGCCCGCGCGTTCGCCGACACGCCCGGCGTCGAGGTCCTCGGCAAGGGCGCCTACGTGAACCTGGCCAAGGGCGCGATGACCAGCGGGCTGACGGTCATCTACGGGTTCATCGGGATGGCGCTCGTCCTCGCCCTGTTCGGGATGGCGACGACCGTCTCGATGAGCGTCGGCGAGCGGACCCGCGAGTTCGGGCTGCTCGGCGCCGTCGGCGCGACGGTCGCGCAGATCAGGGCGATCGTCCGCTGGGAGGCCGCGACCGTCGTGCTGCTCGGCGGGCTCCTCGGCATCGGGACGGCGCTCGGCAGCGTGTTCCTGATGTACGTCGCGACGGGCAGCTCGTTCCTGGCGCCGAACCCGCCGTGGTGGCTGTTCCCGCTGGTCATCGCGGGCGCGGCGGCGGTCGCCCTGGCGACGTCGGCGCTCCCGGCCCGGCGGGCCGCCGAGGTCCCGCTGCTGGAGGCGGCCAAGTCGGAGTAGCGGGCCGGACGCCGGCGCGGCGGTCTACCGGTAGGCGGCGGCTACCGGTAGGCGCCGTGCCGGTGGCAGCCGGTGAGGTGGTCGTCGACGAGGCCGCACGCCTGCATCAGGGCGTAGGCGGTGGTGGGGCCGACGAAGCGGAAGCCGTGCTTCTTCAGCTCCTTGGAGAGCGCCTTCGAGGCGTCGGTGAAGGCGGGGACCTCGGCGGTGTCGGTGTAGGCCGGGGAGGCCGGGTCGGCGTGCCGCCAGGCGGTCGCGGCGAGGCCGCCGGGCAGCTCGAGGGCGGCGCGGGCGTTGCCGACCGCCGCCTCGATCTTCGCCCGGTTCCGGACGATGGAGGCGTCGCCCATCAGGCGCTCGACGTCGTCCGGGCCGAACCCGGCGACCTTCTCCGGGTCGAAGCCGCAGAACGCGGCGCGGAAGTTCTCGCGCTTGCGCAGGATCGTCAGCCACGACAGGCCCGACTGGAACGCCTCCAGGCAGAGCCGCTCGTAAAGACCCTGGTCGTCGCGGACGGGACGGCCCCACTCGTCGTCGTGGTAGGCGATGTAGTCGGGCGTCGACAGCCCCCACGGGCAGCGTCCCCGCCCGTCCTCGCCGATGATCGCGGTGCTCACGCGCCCCGTTCTACCTCACGCCTCCGACAGAACGGCCAGGCGGCGGAGCCCGAGCCGCAGGAACGCCTTCACGACCGGGCCGGCGACGAGCCAGCCGGCGCGGCCCAGCGGGCCGAACGGGAGGTCGATGCGCTCCGCCCAGACGACGCGGCTGCCCGTCCCCTCGGGGACGACCTTGAACCACGCCTCGCCGCGCACGACGCGGCCGGTGTGCCGGACGGCGACGCGCCGGCCGTCCTGCCAGTCGGTGATGACCATGGTGTCGACGAACCCGACCGGGCCGACGCCCGTCCGCGCGCTGATCTCGTCGCCGGCCTTGGTGCCGCCCTCGGCGCTGGTGAACGGCATCCACTCGGCGTGCCGCGGCCAGTCGGTGAGGATCTCGAAGACCCGCTCGGGCGGCGCGGCGGACACGGCCTCGGCAATGACGGCGACTTCGCTCATCGGTGCTCCTCCCCCGGTTCGTCCTCGGCGGGCACGGTCTGCTTCTCGGCGGGCGCGGTCTCCTTGCGGAGCACGACCTGCTCGGCGGGCTCCTCCAGGCCGTGCAGCGCGCCGATCGGCGGTGTGTCGTCGCCGGCACGCCTGCGCAGGTCGTGGAGCTGGCGTTCGAGGTCGGCCACGCGGGCGTCGCGCTCGCGCAGGGCCTCGGTGAGGCGGTGGACGGCCTCGTCCGTCACCTGCATCTGGTAGCCCCAGATCGTCGCCGGAAACCTGATCCGGGCGCCGGACGGGAGGATCGGGCGCCCCTCGACGTCCAGCCTGAGCGGCGCGTAGTCCGGATGGGTCTCGGCGAGCTCGCCGCCCCGCCCCATGGCGAGCACGACGACGGCGCCCAGCACGGCCAGGCCGGCCAGGACGAGCACCACGGTGACCATCACGCTCCGATCTGCCTGCGTCCCTGTGAAGGACGATCCCCGGACTCCGATCGTGCCACGCTTGGCGGCATGAGCATGCAACGGCGGACGGTCCTTCCACCGGACGCACCGGTTCCGGACGGTGCCGTGGACGCGGGTACGGCGCCCCCCGCGAGCCGGGTGGAGCGGCTCGCCGCCTCCGGGGGCGCCGTGCTCGTCACGCTGGAGACGGACGCGCGGGAGCCCGATCCCGGGCTGCTCGCCGCCGCGTCCGTCTACGCGTGGCTGGGTGCGGTGTGGTTCCGGGTGCCGGAGTCCCAGGCGGACGGGATGCGCCAGGTGCTGGACATGGTGGCGTCCATCGAGGGCACCCGGCCTCCGGCGGTGGCCCGCCGGGGCCTCGCCTGACTTCGGCTGCCCGGCCCCGGCGGCCGCGGCCCGGCCCGGCTAGCCGCGGAGGCGGTGCCAGGGGCCGGTGATGGCGTAGGTCGCGCCCGGGTCCGACTGGCGGTTGGCGAACAGGGTGCGGCCGTCCGGGGAGAACGTGACGCCGGTGAACTCGCTTCCGTTGAGGGCGTTGCGCGCCATCGCGAACGGCTTGTTCTTGCGGGTGGTGCCGACGAGGTACTGCTCGCCGTCGCCGTCCTCGGCCAGGATCACGCCGCCGCCGTACGGGGAGACGGTGATGTTGTCGGGCCCGTCGAACCGGCCGCCCGGCTTGAAGATCAGCTGGAGCTCGATCGTGTTGTGGCGCGGGTCGTAGGTCCAGACCTGCCCGGCGTGGTCGCCCGCGGCGCCGTCCTCGGTGTTGGAGAAGCTGGCGACGAAGTACGCCTTGCCGTGGCCCCACCAGCAGCCTTCGAGCTTCTGGCTGCGGGTGACCGTGTCGAACTGCTTGCGGACGGACGTCTGCTTCGCCGACGGGTCCGGGACGTCCAGCCACTCGACGCGCAGCCGGGTGCCGGGCTCGGTGACGAGGGACAGGTCCTCGACGCCGCGGACGTTCATCGCCTCCAGCTTCCCGCCCCGCATGTAGGCGTGGTAGCCGCCGTGGTGGGCGCGGGGCCGGAACCGGTAGAACAGCCCGAACGGCCCGGACGCGTCCTCGGTGAGGTAGGCGGTGAGGGTGTGCGGGTCGACGGCGACGGCCTCGTGCGCGAACCGGCCGAGGCCGGTCAGCGGGACGGGCTCGGTGCGGCGGCCGTCCGGGTCGACCTCGAACACCCAGCCGTGGCTCTTGGTCTCGCCCTTGACGCCCTCGGTCTCCTCGCAGGTCAGCCAGGTGCCCCACGGGGTGCGGCCGCCGGCGCAGTTGACCGCCGTCCCGGCGAGGCTGACGTACTGCGACAGCAGGTTGCCGCGGCTGTCGACCTCCAGGGTGGTGGTGCCGCCGTTGACGGCCGGGTCGTAGGTCAGCTCGGGGCGGCCGACCGCGCGGGTGCCGTTGGTGCCCTGCTCGTGGTTGCGCACCAGCCGGGTGCGGCCGTGCCGGCTGCCGGGGAAGGTGGCCATCCCGTCGTGGTGGCCGGGAACGACGACGCCCTCGGAGATGGGGTCGCCTTCCACCGACAGCTCCTTGTACTGGAAGCCCCTGGGCAGGTCCAGGACGCCCTTGGGGTCGGGGATGAGCGGGCCGTAGCCGAACGCCTCACCGGTGTCGGCGCCCGCGGAGGTCTGGAAGATTCCCTCCAGGCTTCCGGCGAGGGCGATGGACAGCGCGCCGGCCGCGCCGCCCTTGACGACTCCGCGACGGGTCACGGACATGGGGGACTCCTTCACGTAAGGGGATCACGCGGGAGCCTGGTCGCCGTCCCTGAACCGCCGGTGAACGAGCACCGGCCGCCCGGCAAAACCCCAGGACAATCTCTGGGTCAGCGCGCCGTGGGAAAGGCCATGGAGGCGGTTTCGGACGGCCCGGAGGGCGCGGACGGCTCGGGCCAGCGGGACGTGACGGCCTTCGCCCGGGTGTAGAACCGGACGCCCTCGGGCCCGTGGACGTGGGTGTCGCCGAACAGCGACGCCTTCCAGCCGCCGAAGGAGTAGAACGCCATCGGCACCGGGACGGGGACGTTGATCCCGATCATCCCGACGTGCACCGACCGCTGGAACCGCCGCGCCGCCGCGCCGGACGAGGTGAACACGGCCGTGCCGTTGCCGTAGGGGTTGGCGTTGACCAGCGCGACCGCCTCGTCCAGCGTCTCGGCGCGCAGCACGGCCAGCACCGGCCCGAAGATCTCCTCGGTGTAGGCGGGCATGTCGGTGGTGACGCCGTCCAGCAGGCAGGGGCCGACGAAGAAGCCGGGGCCGGGCAGGTCGCGGCCGTCGACGACGAGCTTGGCGCCGGCGCGCTCGGCGTCCGCGACGCGCCCGCCGACCCGCTCCCGCGCCGCCGCGCTGATCAGCGGGCCCATCTCGCTGGCCGGGTCGGCGCCCGGCCCGACCGTGATCGCGCGGGCCCGGTCGGCGAGCCGCTCGATCAGCGGGTCGGCGGCGTCCCCGACGGCGACCGCCACCGAGATCGCCATGCAGCGCTGCCCGGCGGACCCGTAGGCCGCCGCGGTGATCTGGTCGGCGGCGAGGTCGAGGTCGGCGTCGGGCAGCACGACCGCGTGGTTCTTGGCGCCGCCGAGGGCCTGCACGCGCTTGCCGGCGGCGCTCGCCGCCTCGTGCACGTGCCGGGCGACGGGCGTGGACCCGACGAACGACACCGCCGCGACGCCCGGGTGCGCGATGAGCGCGTCGGCGGTCTCGGCGTCGCCGTGCAGCACGTTGAACACCCCGTCCGGCAGGCCCGCCTCGGCGTACAGCTCGGCGACCAGGTTCGACGCGGACGGGACGCGCTCGCTCGGCTTCAGCACGAACGCGTTCCCGCAGGCGATCGCGATCGGGTGCATCCACAGCGGCACCATGACCGGGAAGTTGAACGGGACGATGCCCGCGCACACGCCGAGCGGCTCCCGGAACGAGAACGCGTCCACGCCGGTCGACACCTGGTCGGAGTACTCGCCCTTGAGCAGCTGCGGGATCCCGCACGCGAACTCGACGACCTCGCGGCCCCGCACGACCTCGCCGCGGGCGTCGTCCAGCACCTTGCCGTGCTCGGCGGTGATCAGCCGGGCCAGCTCGTCCTCGTGCCGCTCCAGCAGGTCGCGCAGCGCGAACATGATCCGCGCCCGCCGGGTGAGGGACACCTCCCGCCACGTCGCGAAGGCGCGGGCGGCGGCGCCGACGGCGGCGTCCACCTCGGCCCGGCGGCCCAGCACGACCTCTCCGGTCTGCTGCCCGGTCGCGGGGTCGTGCACGGGCGCCGCGGTGCTCCCGCCGACCGGGACACCGCCGATCCGGTGCTGAATCGAGCGCATGGGGGTTCCCTAAGATCGTTTTGTCTGGAGTGAGTCGCTCTGGATGCCCAGGGCGACGGGGTGTGGCTGATGGTTGTTTGCCGCTGTTGTGGCTTGAAAGGAATGGCCGCCTCGTCGCCCTGGACGCCCTGGCC
>NZ_VCKZ01000258.1 GCF_005889745.1 Actinomadura geliboluensis | reverse complement strand
GCCGACGCACTGGCCGACGAAGTAGTTGGCGAGCGCGCGGGCGCCGGGGTTTCCGGACTCGGCCACCTTGGTGATCTGCCGCATCGCGCCCTCGGCGACGATCATCTGCAGCGGCATGCCGAGCGGGGCTGCGGATCATCGACGCGCTGAGCCTGGAGTGGGGCGTGCGGCCGGACGGGGAGCGGACGGTGGTGTGGATGCGGTTCCCCGGGCCGCCGCCCCTTCGGTTGGACTAGCGCCGGGTCGGCAGCTACGGCGGATTCATGCTGCTGGGCGGCCGGGCCGCCGACCTGCTGGGGCACCGGCGGATTCGCCACCGGGGGCTGGATGCTGCTGGCCGCGCGGTTCGTCACGGGCGTCGCCGCCGCGTTCATGGCGCCTGCCGGGCTGGCGCTGGTCACCTCCACCTTCCCCGAGGGCCCGGCGCGCACCCGGGCGCTCGGAGTGTACGCGGGGACGGCGGCGGGCGGGTTCTCGCTGGGCTTGGTCGCCGGCGGCGTGCTCGCGGTCGTCGCGGTCGAGCGGCGGTCGAGGTCGCCGCTGGTGCGGCTCGGCATCCTGCGGACGGTCCCGCTGGTGCGGGTGAACGTGGCCGCGCTGCTGTTCCTGGGTGCGTTCGCGGGCTTCCAGTTCCTCGCCACGGTGTCGAGGAGGGCGAGCACGGCCTGGCGGGCGGCCTGCTCTACACGTCCTTCCAGTTCGGGACGGCGCTCGGGCTGTCGGCCGTCACCGCCGTCAGCGTCGCCGCCGGCACGGGCCTGGACGCGCTGCGGACCGCCCTGGCCGTCCCGGCCGCGGCGGCGGCACTCGGCGCGGTCGTGATCGCGTTCGGCCTCCGTACACCCGCCGCCCCGGACGAAGCGTCCACCACCGGAAGCACGCACGCAGAGCCCGCCAAGACCGCCGCCTGAGCAGGAAGGGAAGAGCAGTGGCCACGAAAGCGACGTCGTTCGCCGAGATCAAGGACCAGTTCGACGCCTACATCGGCGACATCGTGTACGCGACCATGACCACCGTCGACGCCAAGGGGCGTCCCCGGTCAGTCCTCGCTCGTGATGCGGTTGAGGCGCTCCACGGCGTTCGCGAAGTCCTCGACCATGTCGTAGACGACCTGGCGGGCGGGCTTGACGGTGTTCATCAGGCCGACGCACTGGCCGACGAAGTAGTTGGCGAGCGCGCGGGCGCCGGGGTTTCCGGACTCGGCCACCTTGGTGATCTGCCGCATCGCGCCCTCGGCGACGATCATCTGCAGCGGCATGCCGAGCGGGCCGGGGGACGCGGGGCCCTCCCACTCCTCGGTCCAGGCGGAGCGCAGCTGCCGGGCGGGCTTGCCGGTGCGCGACCGCGACCGGATCGTGTCGCGGGACGTGGCGGCGAGCATCTTCTCCTTGACGGCCGGGGACGTCTCCGCCTCCTCCGTGGTGAGCCAGACCGAGCCGCACCAGACGCCGGACGCGCCGAGCGCGAGCGCGGCGGCCATCTGCCGGCCGGTGGCGATGCCGCCCGCCGCGAGGACGGGCACCGGCGCGACCGTGTCGACGACCTCGGGGACGAGCACCATCGTGGAGATCTCGCCGGTGTGCCCGCCGGCCTCGCCGCCCTGCGCGATGATCAGGTCGGCGCCGGCGGCGACCTGGCGGCGGGCGTGCTCGGACGTGCCGACCAGCGCGGCGACGGGGACGCCCGCCTCCCGGGCCTTGTCCACCATGAGCGGGGGAGGGGTGCCGAGGGCGCTGGCGATGAGCCCGATGGGGTGCGCGAGCGACACGTCGATCAGCTCGGTGGCGCCCTTCTTGGTGACCTGCGTGCCGCCGCGCGAGTTGGACCGCCTGGCCTTGTCGAAGTCGGGCAGCGGCACGTCGTACTTCTCGAACAGGCCGGTGAGGAACGTCCAGTGCTCGTCCGGGACCGCGGCGAGCATGGCGTCGAGGCCGCCGCCGCTCTCCGCCGCCTTGTCGATCTTGCCGGGGACCAGCACGTCCACCCCGTAGGGGCGGCCGTGGACGTGGTCGTCGATCCAGCGCAGCTCCTCCTCCAGCCGCTCGGGGGTGTAGGCGACGGCCCCGAGGACGCCGAAGCCGCCGGCGTTGGTGACGGCGGCGACGACGTCGCGGCAGTGGCTGAAGGCGAACAGCGGGAACTCGATGCCGAACCGTTCGCAGACCTCGGTGTTCATGCCCCGACGCTAATGGACCGAACGTCATTCGGTCCAGTGCCCGCTGGGCCCGGGAGGCCGGTGCCGGTCAGGGCCGGAACAGGATGTAGGACTCGCCCTCCGCCGGATGCTCGAACACGGCCCGCAGCGGCAGCCCCTCGCGCAGGTCCGCCCGCGCCACGCCGTCCAGCCGGGCGTGCAGCCACGGCCCCTCGGCCAGCTCGACCAGCGCCAGGAAGGCGGGCGGGTCCTTGGGCAGGACGGTCCAGGTCACCAGGGTCGCGGCGCCGCTCGCCTCGGCCCAGCCGAGGTCCTCCTCGCCGCACCCGGGGCAGCCGGCGGCGTCCGGCGCGAACCACCGGTCGCACGCCTCGCAGCGCTTGATCACGAGGCGGTCGGACGCGGTGCCGTCGAAGAACGGGTCGGTGCGCCCGTCCCGCCGCAGAACGCCGATCTCCATCGGCTAGGCCCCCTTCCGGTGCGGGCTGACGATCAGCGTGGAGTGGTGGTCGAGGATGCCGCCGTTCCCGCTGACGAGGATCACGTCGGCGGCCGGCGCCTGCCGCTCCCCGCCGTCCCCGCGCGCCTGGATCACGGCCTCCGACAGCGGCGTCATGCCCCACATGTAGTACGCCGACAGCTGCCCGCCGCCGGTGTTGGTCGGCAGCGACCCGCCCGGCCCGAGCGCGCCGGACGCGGCGAACGCGCCGCCCTCGCCCTTGGCGCAGAACCCGTAGTCCTCCAGCGACACCAGGACCGTGTAGGTGTAGCAGTCGTACAGCTCGCACACGTCCACGTCGGACGGGGTGATCCCGGCCATCTTCATCGCCGTCGCCCCGGAGGAGGCCGCGCCGGTCGTCAGGCCGAAGTCGCTGCCGCGCTCCTTGCGGTGCCCGGGGTGCCCCTGCCCCCAGCCCCACAGGTGGACGGGCGGCCGGGCCAGGTCGCGGGCCCGGTCGTCGCTCGTCACGATGACCGCGACGGCGCCGTTGGAGACCAGGCAGCAGTCCAGCAGGTGCAGCGGCTCGGACACCCACCGCGAGTTCTGGTGGTCCGCCAGCGTGATCGGGTCGCGCATCTGCGCGAGCGGGTTGCGCGACGCCCACTCCCGCGTCGCCACCGCGATCGCGCCGAGCTGCTCGCTGGTCGTCCCGTACCGGGCCATGTGGCGCTGCGCGGCGAGCGCGTAGTAGGAGTTGACGCTGCGCAGCCCGAGCGCCGCCGTCATCCCGCCGAACCCGTACCACTCGCGCGCGTCGCGGTTGTAGGCCGAGCCCGCCGACTGCTTCGGTTTGAGCGGCGCGTCCGCGAACACGCACGCCACGGTGGTCGCGGTGCCGCTGAGCACGGCCGACGCCGCGTACGACACCATCGCCCCGGCCGTCGCGCCGAACGCGTTGACCTGCGACAGCAGCCGCAGGTCGCGCAGCCCGAGGGTGCCGGCCAGCTCGATGCCGGGGGAGCCGCCCATGCCGTGGCTGACCAGCAGCCCGTCCAGGTCGCCGAGCGCCAGGCCCGCGTCGGCGGCGGCGAGCCGCACCGCGTCCGCGGCCAGCCGCCGCGGGCTGCGCCCGTACACCCTGCCGAGCTCGGTCATCCCGAGCCCGGCGATCGAAGTGCCCCTCGAAGTGCCCATCGCCTCGCTCTCCTCGTCCGTAAGTGCCACCGTACAGAACGACGTTCGGTATGGAACGGGGCGGGGTGATCAGGAGCGGGCGCGGAACGCGCCCCGGTACGCCAGCGGGGACGCGCCGACCTGCCGGGCGAAATGGGCGCGCAGCGTCACCGGCGAGCCGAACCCGGCCTCGGCCGCGACCCGCTCGACCGGCAGGTCCGTGCTCTCCAGGAGCTGCTGCGCCCGGTGCACGCGGGCGCGCGCGAGCCACTGCCGCGGCGTCGTCCCCGCCTGCTCGCGGAACCGCCGGGTCAGCGTCCGGACGCTCACCGACGCCTGCCGCGCGATGTCGTCCAGCGTCAGCGGCCGGTGCAGGTTGGCCTCCAGCCAGGCCAGCGTCGGCTGGAGCGCGGCGCCCCCGTCCGGCGGGTCCTCGTGCCGGATGAACTGCGCCTGGCCGCCGTCCCGCTGCGGCGGCATCACGATCCGGCGGGCGGTGCGCGCCGCCGTCGCCGAGCCGTGGTCGCGGCGGACGAGGTGCAGGCACAGGTCGATCCCGGCCGCGACGCCCGCCGAGGTGAGGACCTGCCCGCCGTCCACGTACAGCACCGACGGATCGACCTCGACCGCCGGGAACCGCCGGGCCATCGCCCCGGCGTACCGCCAGTGCGTGGTGGCGCGGCGGCCGTCCAGCAGCCCGGCCGCGGCCAGCACGAACGCGCCGACGCAGATCGAGGCGATCCGCGCCCCGCGCCCGGCCGCGCCGCGCAGCGCGTCCAGGACCTCGGCGGGCGGGTCGGACCGCACGTCCTCGTGCCCGGGGACGACGACCGTGTCGGCGGCGGCGAGCGCGTCCAGGCCGAACGGGGCGTCCACCCGCATCCGCCCCAGCGCCGCGGACGTCGCCGCGCCGTCCGGCGGCGTGCACACCCGCGTCTCGTAGAGCGGACCGCCCCCGGACGCGGTGGTCACGCCGAACACCTGGCCCGGGACGGCGAGGTCGAACGCCACGACACCGTCCAGCGCGAGCACCGCCACCACATGCATGGCCAGAACGTAGCGCATATCGGCAATCCGGACACTGGCCGGGCCACCGCCCGGCGTCGGACGATCAGTGCCGTTCCCAGCGACAGCTAAGAAGGAGTCTTCGTGTCCGACCATTTCGCCGAGTTCGCACTGCCCGACACCGACCTGACCCGCATGGCCTACGACCTGGTGTTCGCGACGGCGCCCGCCCCGCTCGCCAACCACAGCGTCCGCACCTACCTGTTCGGCCGCGCGCTCGGGGAGGCGCGGGGCGTGCGGCCGGGCGCCGACTACGACGACGAGGTGCTGTTCCTCGCGGCCGTCCTGCACGACATGGGCCTCACCGAGCAGGGCGACGGCGGCGGGCGCTTCGAAGTGGACGGCGCCGACACCGCCGCCCGGTTCCTCACCGAGCACGGCCTGGACGGCGAGCGGGCCCGCGTCGTCTGGGAGGCCATCGCCCTGCACACCAGCAGGGGAATCGCCGAACGGATGCGCCCCGAGATCGCCCTCACCCACGCCGGCAGCGGCGCCGACGTCGTCGGCATGGGCGCGGACGCCCTCCCGGGCGGCCTCGCCGACCGCGCGCACACCGCGTTCCCGCGCCTCGCACCGGGCGCCGGCCTCACCGAGACCATGGTCGAGCAGATCGCCCGCGAGCCCGCCAAGGCCCCGCTCGGCAGCTTCCCGGCCGAGATCGCCCGCCAGTACGGCGCCGGCGCCCCCGCCCTCGACTGGGCGCGGCTCGTCGCCGGCGCCTGGCCCGGCGTCCGCTGAGACGGGCACCGCCGAGACGCTTCCGGCCGAAACGCGTACGGCCGAAACGAGTGCCGGCGAAACGAGTGCCGCCCGCGTCCCCGGGGCGACGGGGACGCGGGCGGCGGGCCGGAGATCCGCTCAGGACGCCAGGACGGCCTGGAGGAAGTCCCGGGTGCGCTGCTCGGACGGCTCGCCGAAGATCTGCTCCGGCGGGCCCTCCTCGACGATCTGGCCCTGGTCGAACATCAGGACCCGGTTGGAGATGTCCTTGGCGAAGGCCATCTCGTGCGTGACGCACAGCATCGTGAGGTCGCTCTGCCGCGCGATGTCGCGCAGCAGGTCCTGGACGCCGACGACGAGCTCGGGGTCCAGGGCGGAGGTGACCTCGTCCAGCAGCAGCACCTTCGGCTGCATGGCGAGCGCCCGCGCGATCGCCACCCGCTGCTGCTGGCCGCCCGACAGCTGGGTCGGGTGCGCGTTCTCCTTGTCGGCGAGGCCGACCATGTCGAGCAGGCCCTTGGCGCGCTCGACCGCCTCGTCCTTCGGCACCCCCAGCACCCGCACCGGCCCCTCGGTGAGGTTGCGCAGCACGTTCATGTTGGGGAACAGGTTGAACTGCTGGAACACCATGCCGACCTGCTTGCGCATCTCGTGCAGGTGCTTCTGGTTCGCCGGGACGCGCCTGCCGCCCCGCTCCATGTGCCAGAGCGTCTCGTCGCCGATCCAGATGAGGCCCTCGTCGAGCTTCTCCAGCGTCATCAGCAGCCGCAGGATCGTGGTCTTGCCCGAACCGCTCGGCCCGATCAGCGTCACGCGCTCGCCCGGCGCCACCGTGAAGTCCAGCTCGCGCAGGACCACGTTGGGGCCGAACCGCTTGACCACCTTCTCGAAGCGGATTCCGGGCGCGGCGCCGTGCGGCAGGTCCGCGGCGGGCACGCCCTCGGGCGCGGCGCCCTTCCCGGTGGAGGCGCCCTTCTCCAGGACGACGTCGGACGCGGTGTCTGCCGCTGCGTCCTTCGGCACTTCCGGTGTGTTAGGTGGTGGCATAACGCCTCTCCAAGCGGCGGACGAGTATCGAGGATATGACGCTGACGAGCACGAACAACAGGCCGACCATCGTGATCGGTTCCAGGAACTGCAGGCTCTGCGAACCGACCTTGTACGCCGAGAACAGCAGCTCCGCGACGTTGATGGCCAGCAGCATCGGCGAGTCCTTGAACATCGCGATCAGGTAGTTGCCGAGCGTCGGGATCACGCGGCGGATCGCCTGCGGCAGGATCACGTCCAGCCACACCCGCGACTTCGGCAGGTTCAGCGCGGTGCACGCCTCCCACTGCCCCTTCGGCACGTCCGCGATCCCGGCCCGGTACACCTCGGCGGTGTAGGTCGAGTAGTGGACCCCGAGCGTGATGATGCCCGCGGTCAGCGACCCGATCGTGATGCCCCAGGCGGGCAGCACGAAGAACACGAAGTACAGCTGCGGGATCAGCGGGGTCGACCTGATGAACTCGGTGATCCACCGGATCGTCTGGTTGAAGACCCTGCTCGGGGTGCGGCGCAGCAGCGTCCACACCAGCCCGAGGACGATCGCGATCACATAGCCGCCGAGCGTCGCGACGACCGTGTAGCGCAGCCCGCTCAGCAGGTCGGGGAGGATGTCCCCGGAGTACTGCCAGTCCCAGCTCATCAGCCGGCCACCCCCGCTCCGGGGGCGCCCGCCGCGACCGTCCCGAGGGACGGCTCAGCGGGCAGCCGGCGGCCGAGCATGCGGTCCACGCGGCGCTCGGCGTACCGGACGAACAGCTGCAGCACCTGCGCGATGACGAAGTACAGGACCAGCACCATCGTGAACGCCGCGACGGTCTCGCCGGTGCTGCCCTGGATGTTCTTCGACACGCGGGTCAGGTCGACGAGACCCACCAGCGACACGATCGCCGTCCCCTTCATCAGCTCGATGAGCAGGTTGCCGAACGGCGGCAGCATCAGCGCGAACGCCTGCGGCAGCAGCACGCGCCGCATCCGCTGGAGCGGGGTGAAGTTCAGCGCGATGGTGGCCTCGTACTGCGCCTTCGGGACGGCGTTGATCGAGCCGCGCACCACCTCCGCGCCGTAGGCGCCGACGTTGAGGCCGAGCGCCAGCACGGCCGCGAACATCGTGGTGAACCGCAGGCCGATGAGCGGGAGCGCGTAGAAGAACCAGAACAGCAGCACCAGCGTGGCGTTGCCGCGGAAGAACTCCACGTAGAACCGGTTCAGCACGCGCACCCACGCGTGGCGCGAGGTGCCCGCCATGCCGAACAGCAGGGCGAGCACCAGCGCCAGCGCGCCACCGAGAAGGGTGAGCCTGACCGTGACCCACGCGCCGTCCAGCCACTGGGGGTAGCTGTCGAGGACGTCGGACACGGGCGATCAGGCCTTGCAGAACTTGGCGGCGGTGTCGTCCGGACCCGGCATGTCGGCCTCGGCGAAGCCGAAGGGCTGCAGGATCGGCAGCAGCCCGTTCTGCTGCTTGAGCTTGTCGAGCTCGGTGTTCCAGGCGGTCAGCAGGTCGGAGTCGGCCTTGCGGAACGCGAACGCGCCCGCGCCGAACTGCTCCTTGCCGTCGATGACCGGGGTGAACGCCTCGGTGACCTCGAAGCCCTCGCCCTCGTGCTTGGACAGCAGGTCGGCCAGCGAGATGCGGGTCAGCCAGATGCAGTCGACACGGCCGGCCTTGAGGCCCTCGTAGGCGCTCGCCTGGTCGGCGTAGGTCTTGATGTCGCCCTTCTTCACGCCGCTCTTCTCGGCGTAGCCGGCCTCGACCGCGCCGGTGAGGACGCCGACCTTGACGCCCTTGGCCGCCGGGTCCTTCTCGTTCTTCAGCCCCTTCGGGTTGCCCTCCTTGACCATGAAGGCGCTCTTGGCGACGTACTCGGGGTTCGCGAAGGCCGCGGACGCGCACCGCTCCGGGTTGATGAACATGCCGGCGGCGATCGCGTCGAACCGCTTGGCGTTGAGCCCGGCGATGAGGCCGCCGAAGTCGACCTGCACGCCCTTGATCTCGTTGATGCCGAGGTTCTTGAAGATGACGCGGGCCAGCTCGGGCGCCTCGCCGGTCAGCTTCCCGGACTTGTCGGTGTAGCCGTACGGGGCCTCGTTGGCGAAGCCCACCGTGATCGTGCCGGAGTCCTTGGCCTTCTGCAGCGTGCCGCCGCCCGCCTTCTCCTTCTCCGGATCCGTCGTGGAGCAGCCCGCCGCGGCAAGCGGCGCCGCGGCGGACAGCAGCACGGCGGTGCGGAGGAAGTCTCGTCTCGAAGAAGTCATCGTTGAACTCCTGTCGGGTGTGCCACGCGCACGCGGGGGCCGGTGGTAAACGGCCCCCCGCGTGCGCGGGGCGAACGGTCGGGGTTATCGAATTGTTGTCAGCCGGTCAGTCGAGCACCGGGCTGAAATCGCGTGCGCCGATGAACGTCGGCCGGGGAGCGGGAGCCGAGAAGGGCTCGACGCACGTGTTCTCAACGCTGTTGAACACGATGAACACGTTGGAGCGCGGGAAGGGGGTGATGTTGCCGTTCGAGCCGTGCATGCAGTTGCAGTCGAACATGGTCGCGGAGCCCGCCGGGCCGGTGAACAGCTCGATTCCGTGCTTGTCCGCGAGAATCGACAGGCTGTTCGGGTCGGGCGTCCCGATCTCCTGGCCGCGCAGCGACTCCTTGTAGTGGTCGTCCGGGGTCTCCCCGACACAGGCCACGAAGGTCTTGTGCGAGCCAGGCATAATCATTAGCCCGCCATTGTGCACGAAATTCTCGGTGAGCGCTATGGATATGCTCACCGCGCGCATGCGCGGCATGCCGTCCTCGGCGTGCCAGGTCTCGAAGTCGGAGTGCCAGTAGAAGTCCTTGCCGGTGAAGCCCGGCTTGTAGTTGACCCGGCTCTGGTGCACATAGACGTCCGAGCCGAGGATCTGCCGGGCCCGGCCGACCACGCGGGGGTCGCGGACGAGGCCGGCGAACACCTCGCTGATCCGGTGGACCTCGAAGATGGAGCGGACCTCGTCGGAGCCGCGCTCGGTGACCGTGCGCTCGTCGGCCAGGACCTCCGGGTCCGAGGACAGCCGGCGCAGCTCGGCGCGGTAGTCCTCGACCTCCTCCGGCGCGAGCAGCTGGTCGACCGACAGGAAGCCGTTGGCCTCGAACGCGTCGAGGGTGGCGCCGTCGATGGGCCCGTCCTCGGGGCCGCCGTGCACGACCGGGTCCTGCCGGTACAGCAGCGCCGCCTCGGCGGCCTTCCGGGTGGGGTAGGCGTCGTCGATGGTCGGATGGGACTCGATGATGCTCATGCGTCCTCCTCAGTCAGCAGGGGGTAGACACCGTTCTCGTCATGGACCTCCCGGCCGGTGCAGGGCGGGTTGAAGACGCACACCGTCTTGACGTCCGTGTGCGCGCGCAGCGTGTGGTGCTCGTGGCCGTCGAGCAGGTACATCACGCCGGGCCTGATGTCGTGCTTCTCACCGGTCTCGTCGTTGGTGAGCTCGCCCTGGCCCTCGATGCAGTAGACGGCCTCGATGTGGTTGGCGTACCACATCTTCGTCTCGGTCCCCGCGTACAGGATCGTCTCGTGCAGCGAGAATCCGACGCCCTCCTTGGCGAGCACGAACCGGCGGCTGCACCAGGTCGGCGCCTGCACGTCGCGCTCGGTGCCGACGATCTCGTCAAGGGAACGAACGATCATGAAACTCCTCTTTCCAGTGGTGCCGGGGGCGCGGCGGTGGTTCCGGGTGCGTGCTGGGCGCTGCGGCGCGGGTCAGACCGCGACCTTCGTGCGGACGGCCTCGACCGAGTCCGCGATGATCTCCAGGCCGCGGGCCAGCTCGGCCTCGGTCGTGGTGAGCGGCGGCAGCAGCTTGACGACCTCGCCCTCGGGGCCGGAGGTCTCCATCAGCAGGCCGCGGGCGAACGCCTCGGCGCACACCTTCGGGGCCGTCTCGGGGTCCTTCATCACCAGGCCCCACGCGAGGCCCCGGCCGCGGACGGAGTCGACCGCGCCGGCGTGCGAGAGCGCGATGTCCTGCAGCGCGCGCTCGACCTGCTGGCCCTTGGCGAGGGTCTGCTTCTCCATGTCGTCGCCGGTCCAGTAGTCCTCCAGCGCGGCGACGGCGGTGACGAACGCGGGGTTGAAGCCGCGGAAGGTGCCGTTGTGCTCGCCCGGGTCCCACACGTCCAGCTCCCGCTTCATGAGCGTGACCGCGAACGGCAGCCCGTAGCCGCTGAGCGACTTGGACAGGCAGACGATGTCCGGGGTGATCCCGGCCTCCTCGAAGCTGAAGAACGGGCCGGTGCGGCCGCAGCCCATCTGGACGTCGTCGACGATGAGCAGGATGTCGTGCCGGCGGCACAGGTCCTGCAGGCCGCGCAGCCACTCGGCGGTGGCGACGTTGATGCCGCCCTCGCCCTGCACGGTCTCGACGATGACGGCGGCGGGCTTGTCCAGGCCGCTGCCGCTGTCGTCGAGCATCGTGTCGAACAGCAGGAAGTCCGGGGTGCGGCCGTCCAGGTAGTTGTCGTACGGCATGGCCACGCCGTGGCCGAGCGGCACGCCGGCGCCGGTGCGCTTCATCGAGTTGCCGGTGACGGCGAGCGCGCCGAGCGTCATCCCGTGGAAGGCGTTGGTGAAGCTCACGACGGTCTCGCGGCCGGTGTACTTCCGCGCGAGTTTCAGCGCCGCCTCGACCGAGTTGTTGCCCGCCGGGCCCGGGAACTGGACCTTGTAGTCCAGCCCCCGCGGCTGCAGGACGTACTCGCTGAATCGTTCCAGGAACTCCCGTTTCGCGGCGGTGTACATGTCGAGGCTGTGCACGATGGAGTCACTGGCGAGATAGTCCAGCAGCCGGCGTTTCAGCTGCGGGTTGTTGTGCCCGTAGTTGAGGGTGCCGGCACCGGCGAAGAAATCGAGGTACGTTTTACCGTTCTCGTCGGTCATGTGGCTGCCCTGTGCGGTGGTGAACACCGTGGGCCACCCTCGGCAGTAGCCGCGGACTTCCGATTCCAGGCGGGCGAAAGCGTCCATGTCTGCCTCCCAGGCAGTCGGAGTGGGGGAGCGGATGGGGGGTGGAGTGGGTCAGTTCGCGGCGGCGATCGGGCCGATCCTGAAGAGCACCTCGGGCTCGTGTCCCCCATCGGGGAAGTGCTCCGCGCCGAACAGCGGGCTGCGGGCGACCTCGCACCCGCGGTCCCGGGCGAACGATTCGAACATCGCGGTGGAAGCGGTGTTGTCCGGGGTCACCGTGGCCTCCATGTACCGGTGCCCGCGCGGCGCGAGCCGGTCGGCGAGGCGGTCCAGCATGCGGCGGGCCAGGCCCTGGCCGCGGTGCTCGCGGTCGACGGCGACCTGCCACACGAAGAACGTGTCCGGCCGGGACGGGCGGACGTAGCCGGTGATGAATCCGCACGGGCCGGCGCCGTCGCGCGCCACCACGGAAGTGTCCGCGAAATCGCGGCACCAAAGCGTGTAACTGTACGGCGAGTTGACGTCCAGGACCTGTGAGTCCCGGGCGATCCGCCACAGCCGCGGGCCATCGGAGAGGCTCGGCTCCTGGAGTTGCACTTCCGCGTTCGTCTCGTTCGCGTCCGGGCGTCGGGTCGGTGATTCCAGGGGTTGCGCTGCCATGTCCAGGCAACTTAGCGAATCTCGCGCCGTGATCGCAGAGGAATGTTATCGGCGGGATGTTTAGCCGCGCATCGCGCTGGGTAGGGTTAAGGGCTTTGCCGAATTCGGTGCAATTCGAATGGGCGCCGCGCGGGCGGTGGTCGGCCTTTCCCGCTGATACGCAGGAGGTACTGCCGAACTGATCGCGGAAGCACCCAGGACGCTTCCTGAACGTCAGCTTAATGTTCCGGCGTCGCCCCGGGAGGGGTTTTGTGTATCGGTTGTGTGAGGTAAGTCACTCAGATTCGGTGTCAACGCGCGGGGTGCGGCGGGCGTCACGTCGCATCGCCGGAGGTCGTCCGGTCGCGGGCGTTCTGGGGCGGATGGGGACCACGGCGTTGGGGCGGGCCCTGGGAGGCCGCACCTGGTTGCCTTCAAGGGGCAGGATCACTGACCACGCGGTAAGGAGTGGGTTGCCGATGAGTAAGAAATCGCGGGTTTCGGACTGAGGAGGCGCCGGCCGGGGCCCGCCATGGGGAGCCGACCCCGGCCGCATATCGGCCCGGTTGACTGCCACGTTAGGGAGTGGCCGCTTCTCGCGGGGCCGTCGTGCCGTTCTTTTTGCCGGGCAAGCCGCTATCTTGACCGGCTCATTTCGTTCTAAACCGTGTCTTTACCGTGCCGCGGCGAAGCGGTCGGTCGCCTCGATCAGCCGGTGCAGGATTCCCGGCTCGCTGAACGCGTGGCCCGCGTCGTCCACGAGGTGGAAGTCGGCCTCCGGCCACGCGCGGTGCAGGTCCCACGCCGTCGCCGCCGGCGTGCACACGTCGTAGCGGCCCTGCACGATCACCGCCGGGATGTGGCGGATCTTGTCCACGTCCCGGATCAGCTGCTCGTCCTCGAAGAACCCCTCGTTGACGAAGTAGTGGTTCTCGATGCGCGCGAACGCCACCGCGTAGTCCGGCTCGCCGAACCCCGCCGCCAGCTCCGCGTCGGGGCGCAGCGTGATCGTCGAGCCCTCCCAGGTCGCCCACGCCTTCGCCGCCGCGACCCGCACCTGCCGGTCGGGGGAGTTGAGCCGCTCGTTGAACGCCGAGATGAGGTCCTCCCGCTCGTCCTCGGGGATCGGCTCGACGTACTTCTCCCACAGGTCGGGGAACAGCAGGGACGCGCCTTCTTGGTAGAACCAGTACAACTCGAACGGGCGCAGGGTGAAGATGCCGCGCAGCACCAGCTCGCTCACCCGGTCCGGATGGGTCTGGGCGTAGGCCAGCGACAGCGCGCTGCCCCAGCTCCCGCCGAACACCAGCCAGCGGTCGATGCCGAGGTGCTCGCGCAGCCGCTCCATGTCCGCGACGAGGTTCCAGGTGGTGTTCGCCTCCAGCGACACCTCCGGGTCCTTCGCGTGCGGCACGCTGCGCCCGCAGTTGCGCTGGTCGAACAGGACGATCCGGTACGCCTCCGGGTCGAACTGCCGGCGGTGCGCCGGGCTGCACCCGGCCCCCGGGCCGCCGTGGACCATGACCGCGGGCTTGCCGTCCGGGTTCCCGCAGACCTCCCAGTAGATCTCGTCGCCGTCGCCGACGTCGAGCAGCCCGGAGTCGTACGGCTCGATCGGCGGATACAGGGTGCGAAGCTCCATGA
>NZ_VCKZ01000257.1 GCF_005889745.1 Actinomadura geliboluensis | reverse complement strand
GGTGCGGGAGGGGCCGGGCGGCGGGCGGGTCAGCCGTCCCCGGCCGCGGGCAGGATGCGTTCCAGCAGGTGGGCGGCGGTGATGACGCCGATCACGGCGCCCCGCTCGGGGTGCCGCTCGTCGTCCGCGACCGCCACCACCGGGCTGCGGGCGTCCGCCATGACGCTCGCGATCTCCATCACGGTGGCGCCGGGATCGACGACGGGCAGCGGCGCCCGGCCGCCCTCCAGGAGGTCGGCGACCGTGCGGCCGGCGAGCCTGGCGCAGAGCCGGTCGGCGTGCGGCTCGTCGTAGACGCGGGCGAGCGCGGGGTCGTCCCGGACGTGCGGCGGGACGATCTGGCGCACCAGCCGGGAACCCGGGAGCACCGCGACCGCGCGGCGCCGCCCGTCCACCACGACCAGGCCCGGCAGCCCCCGGGCCGCCAGGAGCCGGGCGGCGTCCATCGCGGAGTCGTCCGGGGTCACGGTCGGGTAATCGACGGCGAGTTCGCGGGCGCGCACACCTCGACGGTATCCGAGCGCCGCCCGGCCTCCCGCGCCCCGGGTCCGCGCCGCCGGTCCCGCGTTACAGACCCCATGTCACGGGCAGTGGGTCTCTGTGCCCGGACAAAGCGCCCGCATGGGGATGAGATGAAGCAGAAGATCGGCAAGGACAGCGTCGTCGTGCTCACCGGCGCCACCGGCGGGATCGGCCGCGCCACCGCGCGGGAGTTCGCCCGGCGCGGCGCGCGGATCGCCCTGCTGGCGCGCGGCGAGCAGGGGCTGGACGGCGCCGCCGCCGACGTGGCGGCGGCCGGCGGGCACCCGCTCCCGATCGCCGTCGACATGGCCGACCGCGACCGCGTCGCGGAGGCCGCGGCCCGGACCGAGAAGGAGCTCGGCCCGATCGACGTGTGGGTGAACGTCGCGTTCTCCTCGGTGCTCGCGCCGTTCTGGGAGATCGCGCCGGCGGAGTTCGAGCGCACCACCGAGGTCACCTACCTCGGCTACGTCAACGGCACCCGGGCGGCGCTGGAGCGGATGATGCCGCGCGACCGCGGGGTGATCGTCCAGTGCGGGTCGGCGATGGCCTACCGGGGGATCCCGCTGCAGAGCGCCTACTGCGGCGCCAAGCACGCCATCAAGGGGTTCCACGAGTCGCTCCGGACGGAGCTGATGCACGAGGGCAGCGGCGTGAAGGTGACGATGGTGCAGCTGCCGGGGGTGAACACCCCGCAGTTCGACTGGGTGCTGTCGCGGCTGCCGAAGCGCCCGCAGCCGGTCCCGCCGGTCTACCAGCCGGAGATCCCGGCGAAGGCGCTGCTGTACGCCGCCGAGCATCCCGCGCGCCGCGAGTACTGGGTCGGCGCGAGCGCGGTCGCCACGATCCTCGCCAACCGCGTCGCGGCGGGCCTGGTGGACCGCTACCTCGCGCGGACCGGCTTCGCCTCCCAGCAGACGGAGCAGGACGTCCGGCCGGACCGCCCCGCGAACCTGTGGGAGCCCGCCGACGACGCGCCCGGCACGGACCGCGGCGCCCACGGCCGCTTCGACGAGCGGGCGCACGGGACCAGCCCGCAGCTGTGGGCGGGGCAGCACAAGTACCTGGTGGGGGCCGCGACGGCGGGAGCCGCCGCGGGCGCGGCCGTCGGCGCGGCGCGGCTGCTGCGGCGCTGACCGGCGCGCGGCGGCGCCGACGGGGCACGACGAGCGAGAGGAGACAGGCATGGCGGAGCAAGTGGCCGACTACGTCCTCCACCGGCTGACCGAGTGGGGCGTGGAGCGGGTCTACGGGTACCCGGGCGACGGCATCAACGGGCTGCTCGGCGCGTTCGACCGCGCCGAGGGGCATCCCGAGTTCATCCAGACGCGGCACGAGGAGATGGCCGCGTTCATGGCGTGCGCGCACGCCAAGTTCACCGGCGAGGTCGGCGTCTGCGCGGCGACGTCCGGTCCGGGCGCGATCCACCTGCTGAACGGGCTGTACGACGCCAAGCTGGACCACCAGCCGGTCGTCGCGATCGTCGGGCAGCAGAAGCGGCTCTCCCAGGGCACCCACTACCAGCAGGAGGTGAACCTGGAGAACCTGTTCTCCGACGTGTCGGAGTTCTGCCAGATCGTCATGGCGCCGGGCCAGATGCGGCACGTCATCGACCGCGCGTTCAAGACGGCGCTGACGACGCGGGGCGTCGCCACGATCATCATCCCGGAGGACGTCCAGGAGTCGGAGGCGGTGCCGTCGCCGCCGAAGGAGCACGGCTCGGTGTACTCCAGCGTGGGGTGGAGCAAGCCGCGGATCCTGCCGAACAAGGAGGAGCTGCACAAGGCGGCGCAGATCCTCAACGAGGGCGAGAAGGTCGCGATGCTCGTCGGGCAGGGCGCGGCGGGCGCGCGGGCGGAGCTGGTCGAGACGGCCGAACTGCTCGGCGCCGGCATCGCCAAGGCGCTGCTCGGCCGCGAGGTGGTGCCGGACGACCTGCCGTTCGTCACCGGGCCGATCGGCCTGCTCGGCTCCAAGGCCAGCGATGAGATGATCATGAACTGCGACACCCTGTTCATGATCGGCACGAGCTTCCCGTACGCGGAGTGGCTGCCGGACGAGGGCAGCTGCAAGGGCGTCGAGATCGACATCGACGGCCGCATGATCGGCATCCGCTACCCGATGGACGCGCACGTCGTCGGGGACGCCAAGGAGACCCTGCGCGAGCTGATCCCGCTGCTGGAGCGCAAGAAGGACCGCTCCTGGCGCGACCAGATCGAGGAGAACGTCCGCGCCTGGGACAAGGTGATGGCCAAGCGCGCCGGGCAGAGCTTCGAGGGCAAGGTCAACCCGCAGGCGGTGGCGCACGAGGTGTCGCCGCTGCTGCCGGACGGCGCGATCCTCACCGCCGACTCGGGGTCGGCGACCAACTGGTGGGCGCGGCACATCAAGCTCCGCGACGGGATGCAGGCGTCGCTGTCGGGCACGCTCGCCACGATGGGGCCCGGCGTCCCGTACGCGATCGCGGCCAAGTTCGCCTACCCGGACCGCCCGGTGATCTGCTTCGTCGGGGACGGCGCGTTCCAGATGAACGGCATGAACGAGATGCTCACCGTCAAGCGGTACGCCGAACGCCTCGGCGGCTCCCCGCCGCTCGTCTTCGCCGTGTTCAACAACCAGGACCTCAACCAGGTCACCTGGGAGCAGCGCGCGATGGGCGGCGACCCCAAGTACGAGGGCTCGCAGAGCATCCCGGACTTCCCGTACGCCAAGTACGCCGAGCTGTGCGGGCTCAAGGGCGTCTACTGCGACAAGCCCAAGAAGGTCACCGACGCCTGGAAGGAGGCGCTCGCCAGCGACCGGCCCGTGGTGCTGGAGTTCGTGGTGGACGACGAGATCGCCCCGATCCCGCCGCACATCATGAAGGACCAGGCGAAGAAGACCTTCAAGGCCGGCCTCAAGGACCCGCAGAAGATCGGGATGGCCGCCCGCGGCTTCCGGCAGAAGCTCACCGAGATGTACGAGAACATGCCGGGCCGCAAGCACGACTGAGAGCCCTGCGGGGGTGTGGGGGGCCGTCCCCCCCGCAGCGACTAGAGCTGGGTCTCGGCGTAGTCCTCCGGTGAGAAGTCGATGCGGGGCTGCGTCCGCTCCAGGAGGTCGAACGCCTCGGGGACGGTGGCCGTCCAGCCGATGGCGTCCCAGATCTTGGGGCGGGCGAAGCCCTGCTCGGTGAGGCCCTTCATCAGCTCGCGCAGCGGCTCGTACACGCCGGTCGGGTCGAGGATGACGACGGGCTTCTCGTGCATCGCGAGGACCCGGGCCGTCCACACCTCGAACAGCTCCTCCAGCGTGCCGATGCCGCCGGGCAGGATGAGGAACGCGTCGCTGCGCCGGTCCATCTCGCCCTTGCGGGTGCGCATGTCCGGCGTGACGATCAGCTCGTCGTTGTCCTCGTCGGAGATCTCGACGCTGACCAGGCCCTCGGGGATCACCCCGACGGTCCGGGCGCCGCCGGCCCGCGCGGCGCGGGCGACGGCGCCCATGCACGACACCTGGGCGCCGCCGCTGACCAGGCTGTGGCCGCGCCGGGCCAGCTCGGCGCCGGCCTCGGCGGCGAGGTCGGTGTAGCGGCGGTCGATCTTCCCGCTGGACGAGCAGAACACGCAGACGGCGAGGGGTTTCGGCGTAGTCACCGGGCCATGGTAAGGCCCGGCGACCACGCCGGCGCGGTGACGGCTCAGCGCGTGGCGAGGTCCCGGCGGCGGAACCCGGCCAGGCCCGCCGCCGCCAGTACGGCGGTGAGCGCGAGGAGCCAGAGCATGGGCGCGGCCTCGAACGAGGCTCCGGGGAGCTTCGGGATGTGGGTGAACGGCGAGACGTCCAGGGCCCACTGGTCGAGGTCGAGCGCGGCGCCGAAGAGCGTCACCATCGCGCACACGGCGACGGCGGTCCAGGCGCCGCCCGCCGTCAGGCCGGGGACCAGCCCGAACAGCGCGAGCGCGATCGCGGCGATCAGCCAGACGGCGGGCAGCTGCGCCAGCGCGGCGCCGAGCACCCGCGGCACCTCCCGGCCCGGGTCGCCGCTGTCCAGGCCGTGCGCCACCCCGGCGGCCAGCCCGGCGACGATCATCGCGGCGACCGGGCCGAGCAGCGTGAACAGCAGGTGGCTCGCCGCCCAGCGCAGCCGTCCCGTCCCGGTGGCGAGCAGCGGTTCGGCGCGCTGCCCGCTCTCCTCGGTGCGCAGCCGCAGCGTGGCCGACACCGCGTAGGCGGCGGCAAACAGGCCGAGCATGCCCATGACGGACGCGAAGTAGGCGTCGGTGATCCCGCTCTTGCCGCCGAGCCGGGTGAAGATCTCCGCGAGGTCGGGGTTGTCGTCCACCATCTCCCGCACCCCGCCCGCGACGGCGCCGTAGACGATGCCGAGCGCGAGGAAGCCGGCGAGCCAGCCGTACAGGGCGCGGCTCTGCAGCCGCCAGGCGAGGCCGACCGGCCCCGACAGCCGCGCCGTGGCGCCGGGCCTGCCGAGCCGCGGCGGCAGCACGCCCGCGCCGACGTCCCGGCGCGCCGACAGCGCCCCGGCGGCGGCGACCAGCAGCGCGGCGAGCACGACGGCGAGCGCGAGCGTCCACCAGCGCTCCTCGCCGTAGGCGCGGACGCGGTTGATCCAGCCGAGCGGGGACAGCCAGCCGAGCCAGCTCAGCGAGTTGCCCGCGCCGCCGACGTCGGCGGCCATCCGGACCGCGAACGCGCCGCCGAGCGCGGCGAGCGCCGTCCCGCGGGCGGCGCCCGCGCTCTCGCTGAGCTGCGCGGTGACGCCCGCGACGGCCGCGAAGACGCAGCCGGCGGCGGCCATCTGCAGGCCGAAGGCCAGCGACCCGGCGGCGGGCAGGCCCTGCGCGGTGAGCCCGGCGGCGAGCAGGGCGCCGAGGACGAGGTTCGCCGCCATCGTCACCAGCAGCGCGGCGGCCAGCCCGGCGCCGCGCCCGGTGACGGTGGCGCCGAGCAGCTCGCGGCGGCCCGCCTCCTCCTCGGTGCGGGTGTGCCGGACGACGGTGAGCGCGCTGATCAGCCCGATCACCACCGGGATGAACCCGGACCGCTGCGCGATGATGCTGCCGAGGTCGGTGCCGTACATCGGCCCGTACAGGGCGAGGAACGTCGGGTTGGTCCCGGTGGTGTGCGCGTACTGGAGCCGGTCGGCGGCCTCCGGGTAGAGGGCGTCGGTGGCCCCGACGAAGCCGAGCGGGATGACGGCGATCCAGAGCACCCAGGCGGGCAGCAGGAACCGGTCGCGGCGCAGGATGAGCCGCATCAGCCCCCAGGTCCCGGTCAGCGCGGTCACAGTCCCGCCTCCTGCAACTCGTCCTTGTAGTGCCGCAGGAACAGCTCCTCCAGCGTCGGCGGGCGGCTGACCAGGCTGCGGACGCCGATCTCGGTGAGCGCGCGGAGCGCGGCGTCGAGCTGCGGGGTGTCCACCTCGAACTTGATCATGTTGCCGTCGGCCTGGAGGTCGTGGGCGCCGGGCAGCGGCTGGCCGTCCAGCGGCGCGGCCAGCTCCGCGTGGATCGAGGTGCGGGTCAGGTGCCGCAGCTCGTCCAGGGTGCCGGTCTCCACCGCGGTGCCGTTCCGGATGATCGTCACGCGGTCGCAGAGCGCCTCGACCTCGGACAGGATGTGGCTGGACAGCAGGACGGTCCGCCCGGCGCGCCGCTCCTCGCGGACGCACTCCTGGAAGACCTCCTCCATGAGGGGGTCGAGGCCGGAGGTCGGCTCGTCCAGCAGCAGCAGCTCGGCGTCGGACGCGAGCGCCGCGACCAGGCCGACCTTCTGCCGGTTGCCCTTGGAGTAGGCGCGGCCCTTCTTGCGCGGGTCCAGCTCGAACCGGTCGAGCAGTTCGGCCTTGCGGCGCGGGTCGGTGCCGCCGCGCATCCGGCTGAGCAGGTCGATGACCTCGCCGCCGGACAGGTTCGGCCACAGCGTCACGTCGCCGGGCACGTAGGCGAGACGTCGGTGCAGCTGCGTCGCGTCCCGCCACGGGTCGCCGCCGAGCAGCCGGACGGTGCCGGCGTCGGCGCGCAGCAGGCCGAGCAGGACCCTGATCGTGGTCGACTTCCCCGCGCCGTTCGGACCGAGGAAGCCGTGCACCTCGCCGGGCCGGACGGTCAGGTCGAGACCGTCCAGCGCGCGCGTCCGGCCGAAGCTCTTGACCAGGCCGGATACGGCAATCGGGGGCGTGTTCGCGGTCACCGGTTCTCCTTGTCGGGAGGCTGCCCGCCGGCGGCGAGCATGGATTTCAGGGAGACGCGCGCCTGCTCGACCAGCTCCGGCTCCAGGAGCCGGTCGTCGAAGAGGTCCATCATGGCGAGCGCCATCCGGGGGTAGCCCTCGGCCGTGAGCGTGTTGCCGCCGAGGCTCCGGGAGATGTGTTCGTGCAGGACCATCAGGCCGAACGTCATCGTCGTCATGACGGCGGCGTAGGCGTGCAGGTCGTCGGTCTTGGGCACGGCCAGCCCCGGCCTGCCCTGCGCGAGGACCTCCTCGGTGTAGGCGACGGTGTCGTCGTACAGCGCGACCGCGGCCGGCGATCCGTCGGTGAGGGCCCGGGCGAAGTAGCGCTGGATGGGCAGGGCCGTGCGCATGGCGAGCATCAGGAAGCCGGGGTCGCCGATCCCCCCGCGCAGCGCCTCCTCCTTGATCTCGCGGACGGCCGCGAGCGCGTACTCGTCGCACTCCCGGCGCAGCGCCTCCTTCGTCCCGAAGTGGTGCTGCACCAGGGCCGGCGAGACGCCGGCGGCCTTGGCGATGCCGCGGATCGTCGCGCCCTTCGTGCCGTGCTCGGCGAACTCCAGCAGCGCGGCGTCCCGGATGCGGGCGCGTCCGGTCAGGTCGTCGGCTCGCTCGGCCGTCATCCCCACCCCCTGTACAAATGTTCAGTGGCCTGTACGGATGTACACTGTACTCCCGTACAGGCCACCGTCAAGGGGGCGCCGCCGGGGGATCACCCGCCCCCGGGCAGCTCTCCGAGCGTCACCTGGACGGTCCTCTTCGACCCGTCCGCCTGCTGGATCTCGACCTTGGCCGCGTCGCCCGGCTTGAGGTTCGCGAGCACCGACGACAGCGCCGTCTGGTCGGGCGTCGCGGTGCCGTTCACCGACAGGATCAGATCGCCGGGCTTGATGCCCGCCTTCGCCGCGCCGCCGCCGCGCTGGACGTCCACCACGGCGACCGCCGTCCGCTCGCCGCTCTGCGGGTCGACGATCGTGCGGACGGTCACGCCGAGCGCGGCCCGCCCCGAGTTCGACACCTTCCCGCTCTGGATCAGCTGCGGGACGATCCGCTTCACCGTGTCGCTCGGCGTCGCGAAGCCGATCCCGGCCGCCGCCGCGCCCACCGACGGGTCCGTCGCGGCCGCCGTGGGCACGCCGATGACCTGCCCGCTCAGCGTGACCAGCGCGCCGCCGCTGTTGCCCGGGTTGATCGCCGCACTGGTCTGGATCGCGTCGGCGATCGTCGAGCCCTGGAAGGCGCCCTCCCCCTTGGTGGACACCGTCCGGTGCAGCGCGGACACGATCCCGTTCGTCACGCTCCCGGCGAGGCCCAGCGGGTTCCCCATGGCGAGGACGATCTGCCCGACCCGCGCCTTGCCCGACTCGCCCCACGACGCCGGCTTGAGGCTCCCGCCCTTGGCCCTGACGACGGCCAGGTCGTCCGCCGCGAACGCGCCGACGAGGTCGGCGTCCAGCGTCGCGCCGCCGCTGGCGGCCGTCACCTGGATCTTCTTCGCCCCGGCGACCACGTGCGCGTTCGTGACGATGTGGCCCTGCCCGTCGTAGACGACGCCGGAGCCCTCCCCCTGATCGGTCTGGATCTTCACCAGGGACGGCAGCACCGCGTCCACGACCCGCTCGTACTGCTGCTCCAGCCCCGTCGCCGAATCGGCGACCGGCGCCGACGTCTGCGCCGCCGGCGTGGCGGCGTTGCCGTCGCCGCCGCCGTCCCCTCCGCTGCAGCCGCCGAGCGCCAGCGTCCCCGCCATGGCCAGCGCGCAGGCCCCGGCCTTCACGTTCCTGTCCACGCTCCACCTCCAGAGGGGACACTTCCCGCGCTCCGGAAATCAGCCGCCGGGCAAGGTCACGTTTTCGCCGGGCGTTCGCATCCCGTCCGCAGTGCCAGACCGATCCCGGCGGCCGTCACCGCTCCCGCCGCGACGACGGCAGCGGTGCGGGCGAGGCGGTGGGACGCGGGCGGGGCCGGTCTGCGCGCGCGCCGCGCCTTCTCCGGCTTGCCGCTGATCGGGGCGTCGCTCTCCCTGGCGAGCTGCATGAGCTGCGCGACGTGCAGCGCACGCCGTCCGGTCTTGGCGTGCTCGATCTGGGTCTTGCAGGAGAAGCCGTCGGCGACGATGCAGGTGGTGTCGTCGGCGTCGCGGACGGCGGGCAGGAGCGCCTGTTCTCCGCAGTCCATCGAGATGTCGTACTTGCCCTTCTCGAACCCCCACGAGCCGGCGAGGCCGCAGCAGCCGCCCTTGAGGCTCTCGGTCTCCAGCCCCATCTGTTCGAGCAGCGCCTTCTCCGGCTCCACGCCGCCGGTGGCGCGGTGGTGGCAGTGCCCCCACAGCAGCGCCTTGCCGCCGCCGCGCAGCCGCGGCGGGCGGATGTCGTACGCCTGGAAGAACTCCGCGAAGTGGTGGGCGTTCGCCGCCAGCCGCGCCGCGTCGTCGTCGTGCGGGAGGAGCTTGGTCAGCTCGTCCTTGAAGACGGCGAGGCAGCTCGGCTCCATGCCGACGACGGGCGTCCCCGCCCGGACGTACGGGCGCAGGACGTCCAGCACGTTGTGCAGGTAGCGCTCGGCCATGTCGAGGAAGCCGTAGTCGTAGAGCGGCCGGCCGCAGCACACGTGCGTCTCCGGCATGACGACCTTCCAGCCCGCGGCCTCGATCGCCTCGACGCAGGCGACGCCGACGTCGGTGTGGAAGTGGTTGGTGAACGTGTCGGGGAACAGCACGACCGGGCGCCCGTGCGGGTTGGCCGTGCCGCCGCGCTCGCGGAACCACCGCTGGAGCGTCATCGGCGCGAACGTCGGCAGCGGCCTCCTGCGGTCGATGCCCGCGGCGAGCTTCGCGAGCCGGGCCAGGCCGGGGGTGTGCGTGACGGCGTTCACGGCCTCCGGCATCCGGGACGCGAGCCGCGCCGCCTGGTCGATGAACCCGAACGCGTACGCGTACCGCGGGCGCCACCGCCGCGCCGACTTGTAGTGGTGGTACAGGAACTCGGACTTGTAGGTCGGGATGTCGACGTTGACCGGGCAGTCGTTGGTGCAGCCCTTGCAGGCCAGGCACAGGTCGAGCGACTCGGCGACCTCCTTGGACTGCCAGCCGTCCGTGATGACCTCGCCCTGCAGCATCTCGAACAGCAGCCGGGCCCGGCCGCGCGTGGTGTGCTTCTCCTCGCGGGTCACCTGGTAGCTCGGGCACATGGTGTTCTCGGCGCGCGGGACGCGGCACTCGCCGACCCCGATGCAGCGCAGCGCGGCGTGCGCGAAGTCGCCGCCGTCCTGCTCGTAGGCGAACCTCACCTCGGGGCGCGGCGGGTTGTAGCCGGTGCCGAGCCGCAGGTCCTCGTCGAGCCGGTAGGCGTCGACGACCTTGCCGGGGTTCATCTTGCCGTCCGGGTCCCAGATGCGCTTGAACTCCCGCATCGCGCGCATCAGCTCCGGGCCGTACTGGCGTTCGAGCAGTTCGCCGCGCTGCTGGCCGTCCCCGTGCTCGCCGGACAGCGACCCGCCGAACGACACGACGAGGTCGGCGGCGTCCTCCATGAACCGGCGGTAGCGGGCGATGCCCTCGGCACTGCGCAGGTCGAAGCTCATCCGGGAGTGGATGCAGCCCTGCGCGAAGTGCCCGTACATCGCGCCGTCGATGCCGTGCCTGGCCATCACCCGGCGCAGCGCGCGCACGTACTCCCCCGTCCGGGGCGGCGGGACGGCCGAGTCCTCCCAGCCGGGCCAGTGGTCCTTGCCCGGCGGGAACGCGGTCGAGCCGAGCCCGGCCTCGCGGATCGCCCACAGCTTCCCGCTCGTCCCGCCCTCCTGCCTGCTCCTGGACGTGACGATCCGCCGCGGGTCGCAGCCCTTCTCCCCGGTCAGCCAGTCGGTGAGCCGCCGTGCCTGCGCGACCGACTCCTCCTCGGTGTCGGCGCCGAGCTGGACCAGCAGCCACGCGCCGCCGTCCTTGAGGGGCAGCTCGTCGATGTCGGCGAGGTTCTTGCCCTGGAGCCGCTGGTCCTCGATGAGCTGGTCGTCGAGCGCCTCCAGCCCGATCGGCCGGAATTTCTCGACGATCTCCTGGGTGTGCTCGGCGGCGTCGGCGATGTCGCCGTACTCGACCACGACGAGCGTCCGCTTGCGCAAGGCCGGCGTGAGCAGCAGCACCGCCTGGAGCGCGGTCGCGCAGGTGCCCTCGGTGCCGCACAGGGCGCGGGCGACGTTGAACCCCTTCTCCGGCAGCAGCTCGTCCAGGTTGAACCCCGACACGCGGCGCGGCATCTCCGCCACGGACGGGAACCCCGCGCGGATCGCGTCGGCGTACCGGTCCCGCAGGTCGCGCAGCGCCGCGTAGATCTCGCCCTTGCGGCCGCCCGCCGCGATGATGCGGTCGAGGTCCTTCTCCTCGTCCACGCCGACCCAGAACCGGTCCCCGCCGTAGGTGACGACCTCCAGGGCGTGGACGTTGTCGGACGTGCGCGGCCCCGGCCCGTACAGCTGCGACTGGACGGAGTGGATCCCGCACGAGTTGTTGCCGATGTTGCCGCCGATCACGCACCGCGAGTGCGACGACGGGTCCGGCCCGAACACCAGGTTCTCCTTGCCGGTGTGCCGGTTCAGCTCCTCGTTGATGACTCCGGGCTCGCAGGTGACCCGCCGGTTCTCCACATCGAGCTCGCCGATGCGCGTCAGGTACTTGGAATGGTCGATGACGACCGCGTAGTTGACGGTCTCGCCGGACAGGCTCGTCCCGCCGCCCCGGTTCAGCACCGGCGCGCCGTACTCCTTGCAGACGCGGTGCACGGCGACCACGTCCGCCGCCGTCCGCGGGACGACCACGCCGATCGGCACCTGCCGGAAGTTCGACGCGTCGTTGGCGTACATGGCCCGCGACCCGGCGTCGAAGCGGACCTCCCCCTCGACCGCCTTCCGCAGCGCGCGGGCCAGCCGCCCGACCTCGACCACCTGCCGCCCGCGCGGCGGACCGGGCACCGTCGGGGCCGTCCTCGTCGGCACCTCGCGCGTCTCGGCCACGTGCGTCCTCGCCATGTCCCTCGTCCCCCAATCGTCGGTTGCCGTCAGGCCGGGCGGGAGCCGTACACGCGGTACGGCTCCGCGTCGTCCCACCTGACCTCCAGGCCCAGTCCGGGACGGCCGGTGTCCGGGCGGAGCGCGCCGTCCACCGGGCCGAGGTTCCCGTCGAAGAGCAGGTGCTCCACCCGGACGTGGTCGTGGAAGTACTCCAGGTGGCGGAGCCGCCGCACCGCGCAGAACGCGTGCGCGGACACCGCGGGCGCGCAGTGCGCGGACAGGTCGATCTGGTGCGCCGCCGCGAGCCCGGCGACCTGGAGGACGCCGGTGACGCCGCCGCAGCGGGTGACGTCGGCCTGCAGGCAGTCCACCGCCGGCCCCGCGAGCAGGTCGGCGAAGTCCTTCAGCACGAACCCGTACTCGCCGGCGGCGATCTCGGTCCGGCCCGGGCCCCGCTCGCGCACCAGCCGCAGCCCGGCGGTGTCGTCGGACGGCACCGGCTCCTCGAACCAGCGGACGTCCCACTCCGCGGCGAGCCGGTGCGCCCAGTACAGCGCCTCCTTGCGGGTCAGCGCGCCGTTGGCGTCGGCGAACAGCTCCGCGCCGGAGCCGATCGCCTCGCGGACGGCGGTGAGCCGGCGCGGGTCGTCCGCCGGGCGCCGGGAGGTCTTCAGCTTCACCCTGGGGATGCCCTGCTCCACCCAGCCCCCGAGCTGGGTGGTGAGGCGGTCCAGGGAGTAGTTCGTGAATCCCCCGCTGCCGTAGACGGGCACCCGGTCATGGAACGCGGGCAGCGCCGTGACCAGCGGGACGCCGAGCAGCCGCGCCTTCAGGTCCCACAGCGCGATGTCGACGGCGGACACCGCCATGGCGCCCACGCCGGGGCGTCCGGCGTTGCGGATCCCGGCGAACATCCGCTCCCAGGCGGCGGGCGGGTCGAGCGCGCTCGCGTCCCGCACGGCGGGCGCCAGCTTCGACCGGACGAACGCGGCGACCGAGACGTCCCCGTAGGTGTAGCCGATCCCGGTGCGTCCGCCGGACCGCGCCTCGACCAGGACGAGGGTCGTCGAGTCCCAGCGGAGGGTGCCGTCCTCCTCCAGCCCGTCCGGGCCGTCCACCGGCACCTCGAACGCGTGGACGGCGACGTCCTCCACCACCGCGCCGGCCGCGCGCCCCTCTGTGTCCACGTGCGTCTACTACCGCGGAAGGGAGGGCCAAAACGGCCGGGGGCGTCAGCCCCGGGTCAGTCCCAGGTCGCCGCCCACGTCCAGGCGTCGACCTCCCCGTCGCCGGCCAGCCCGGCGCGGCGCTGCAGGGACTTGGCGACCTTGCTCGACCGCGGCCCGTACCAGCCGTCGACGCGCAGCGTGTACCCCCTCTTGCACGCCTGCCGCTGCCACTGCTCGACGTCCATGCCGTGCATGATCGGCGTCCCCGGGCCGGCGTACTTCAGCGTCCGGCGCGGGAACGGCGGCATGCCCTTGACCAGCTGGACGATGGTGCGCCGCGGCCGGCGGTGCCTGCCGCCGAACCCCCGCTGCAGCCACGGCGCCCCCTGGGCCGGCGCGGCGTACTCCGACGCCGCCGCGGTCGTCCCCATCACGTCCTGATTCATCGGAAACCCACCGTTCGTCTTTCTCACTGCGAAGGTCAGCGCGGCGCGAGGCAGGGCGCCGGCGCCGCGGCCAGCCGGGACATCTCGACGCCGATCACGATCGCGCCGAGCAGCGCCAGCGCGATGACGCACACGATCAGCGCCAGGTCCGTCCACACCCGCGGGCGGCCCGGGAACGGCGGCGGCGCGGCGTCCGCCCCACGGGACGCGTCGGGCGCCTCCAGCCGGAGCAGGGAGGCGATCTCGGGCTCGTGCAGGGTCATGGCTCACTCCATGGAGGTCGGATCGACCGTGCCGAGAGGAGGGCACGGTCAGAGGGTTGCGCCCGGTTCTGCCGGCTCGCCGGAGGGCGGCCTCGAGAGGGTCAGGGCCCCGCCCCCGCGACGGGCCCTGGAAAGGCCGGCGGCCACGCCTGGGCGATGGGCGCGGCCGCCGGCGGCGGCGGATCTCCTCCCC
>NZ_VCKZ01000256.1 GCF_005889745.1 Actinomadura geliboluensis | reverse complement strand
GGATGGGGGTCAGCGGGACGCGTGTCGCTTGACCTGCTCGATCAGGTCGGCGAACTGCGCAACGGACAAGGTGAGGTGTCCCCCGTCCGGATCCTTGCTGTCCCGCACGCCGACCCCGACCCCCGGCGAAAGACGTCCCAGTTCAACGCAGTGCTCGTCGTCCGCTCCGCCGCTGTGGGTGCTCTTGCGCCAGTGCACGATCATTCGTAGCTCTCCAAGTACCGCTTGATGATCTCGCGCGAGTCCTCCAGGGAGGCCGCCTTCGCGCCGATACGATCGAACTTAACCGACAATTCGCGAACTTCGCCAGGCGCTTCGATCAAGCGGCCACCGTTCTGGGCACCCGAATAGGCGATGTCGCGGCTCTCCAGGCTGAGGATCTGGAGTGACCCGTCGACACCCAGGTGAGCGCCCGACTTGAACGGGATGATGCGTAGGCTGACTTGCGGCAGGTCGGCCATGGCGAGCAGGTGCTCCAGTTGAGCCTTCTGCACCTCCCGACTGCCCACCTCGCGGGCCAGCACGCTCTCATCGAGAGTGGCCCACATCTCGACGTCCGTCCCCCGGTCGAAGAAGGATTTTTTCCGAGCAACGCGTCGCTCCATCGCGGCCTCGAAGTCCTTCGGCGTTCCAGACTGGACGTAGGCCCAGGTGTATTCGTCGGTCTGGAGGGCGAGCGGGATGACCTGCCCATGGTAGGTCTTGATCAAGGTCGCCTCATGCTCGTACTTGACGAGCTGCTTTCCCCAGTTGGGGTCGTGTGCCATTCGGGCAAACCAGAGCAAGAGCTGAAATAGAAGACCGGTCCCAAAATGCCGGTCGAGCGCTCGAACATGGTCGTCCTGAAGGCGCCGCCTCCCCGCCTCAAAGTTGGATACAGTCCCCCGCGTCACCCCCATGATCTCCCCGCACTGGGTTAGCGATAGCCCCGCCTTCTCCCTCCAAAACCGCAGGTAGAAGGCCAGGAAGTACCACATTGAGATCTTGGGATCGAGTGGCTCGCGGACGATCGGCATGGCGTCCTCCTTGTATTCAACTTCGGCGACTACAGGCAAAACATAGAACGCTGCGCTGATCCTTGTCACAGGAAATCGGAATCTCGGGCAAGGACGGGACGATGGCGATGACGGCGACCGCAGAGCCGATCATGCCCCTTATGGGCACACCTTCCGCAGTGGGGCAAGCTCGCACATTCGCGGACACACAAATCCGCAAATGGGACTACTTGCACATTCTCGACAGCGCGCTTCTCATCGTCTCGGAACTGGTCACCAATGCGGCCCGGCAGACGCCGGACGAGGAGATCCGTCTCCAGCTCAGCCGGGACGCCTACGGGATCATCATCGCCGTCTGGGACGCCGACCACGAGCTGCCCGCGGCCAAGCCGGTGAAGGAACTCACCATCGACGACCTCGACCTGTCGGAGGAGGCGTTCGACGACAACGGCGGCTGGGGTCTGCACATCGTCCAGGCCATGTCCGCCAAGTGCGGCGTCACCGCCGACCCGGCCGGCGGCAAATGGGTCTGGTCGCGGATGCACCCGTAGCGGGCCTCGCGTCCGCGCTCATCCGCATCGGCAGTCCAGCCATGACCTCGACGGGAGGCAGCACGAAGATGGCCACCGACCACCTGACGGCCACGAGCGGTCGACGCTCGTTCCTCACCGCACTCGATCAGGCCGTGCGCGAGCGCGGCGGGATGTCGTGCGGCATCGTCGCGCGCAGCGGCACGCCCGTCCTGCACGTGATCAACGCCCAAGCGCCCCACACGTTCACCGAGATCGGCGCCGACTTCATCGCCGGCGCCTGGGTCTTCACCTGGGCCGGTACCGGCAAGTCCATCGGCGCGGCCGACGCCCCGGCCGCCGTCGCCGACACGATCGCACACGCGGTCGGAGCACACGCCGGAATCCGTCCGTGATGGACCCGCGCCGCGTGTGGTCCGAACTGGTCGCCGATGACCCGTGGCCGATCTCGGCCGGAGCTCGCGGGGCCTGGCGAGGAAGGAGACAGCGGCGTGCGACGCTGCGCTTTAGCCGTTGCCGGGTCATGTGGTCTTGTGAACCGCTCCGGACGGGTCGGGGTGGGATGGGGCGGTCAGCGGCGGGCGGCGCGGCGCCGGAGGGTGCGAAGGGCCAGCGGAACGGCCACCAGGGCCGCCGCCGCCACGGCGCATCCTCGGGGTCGGTCGTCGGTGCCTCAGTGAAGCCATCGGACCGGTCATCGGGCAAACACATGTTCGTCATGCCCGAGCATGAATGCCATGCATAACCCGAGGCGGTCAACTCGCCCCGTGCCGCGCGTCCCGGACGATCTGCTGGATGACGGTGACGGCGCGGGCCAGGTGCGGTTCCGTGCGGTCGGTGCGGTGGGCGATCGCGAGTTCGACGTCCACGGCGGGCCGCACCAGCGGGCGGAAGGTGACGCCGTCCAGGGCGAGGACGGTCACCGGCTCCGGGACGACGGCCGCGCCGAGACCGCCCGCGACGAGGGTGACCAGCGTGGACGTCTCCCCGACCTCGTGGCGGATCCGGGGCTCCACGCCCGCGTCGCGCAGAAGGCCGAGCACGACGTCGTACATCACCGAGCGGCGGTCGGCGGAGTGCACGATGAGGTCGGCGTCCGCCAGGTCGGCGACCTCGACCTGCCGCAGGGCGGCCAAGGGGTGGTCGTCGGGGAGGGCGACGACGAGCCGGTCCCGGCGCAGCGGCAGGACGGTGAGCGACAGATCCGCGATCGGGGGCCGCAGCAGCGCCACGTCGATCTCGCCGGCCCGCAGCGCCGCGGCCTGGTCGGGGACGAGCATCTCGCCGCGGAAGGAGAAGTCGACGCCGGGCAGCTCCCGGCGGAGGCCGCGGGACAGCGCGGGCAGCAGGCTGTAGGTCGCCGAGCCCACGCAGCCGAGCGCCAGGTGGCCGACCGCGCCCGCCGCGACCCGGCGGGCCTCGTGCGCGGCCTCGTCCACCTCGCCGAGGATCCGCCTCGCCCGCGCGAGGTAGCCCCGGCCCGCGTCGGTGAGGTCGACTTTGCGCGTCGTCCGGTGGAGCAGGTCGACGCCGAGTTCGCTCTCCAGCCTGCGGATCGCCTGCGACAGCGGCGGCTGGGCCATGTTGAGCCGCTCGGCGGCGCGCCCGAAGTGGAGTTCCTCGGCGACGGCGACGAAGTACCGCAGGTGACGAAGATCCATATGTGTGTCGTCTCAATCGGAGCGAATATTGATACTTCACTGTATCAAGCGAGGTCATTAGCCTCGATGGCATGAGCTCCTATCTCTACTCGGCCGTCCGGACGCCGTTCGGCCGGTTCAACGGCGCACTCGCGGGCGTCCGGCCGGACGACCTCGCGGCCGGCGTGCTCACCGCGCTGCTGGACCGGGCGCCCCGGCTGGACCCGGCCGCCGTCGGCGAGGTCGTCTGGGGCAACGCGAACGGCGCGGGCGAGGAGAACCGCAACGTCGGCCGGATGGCCGCGCTGCTCGCCGGGCTGCCGACCAGCGTGCCCGGCACGACCGTCAACCGGCTGTGCGGCTCCAGCCTCGACGCCGCGATGATCGCGTCCCGGACGATCGAGTCCGGCGACGCGGACGTGGTCGTCGCGGGCGGCGTCGAGTCGATGACCCGGGCGCCCTGGGTGCTGCCGAAGCCCGCGAAGGGCTTCCCGCCCGGCGACCTCACCGCGGTCTCGACCACGCTCGGCTGGCGGCTGGTGAACCCGCGCATGCCCAAGGAGTGGACGGTCTCGCTCGGCGAGGCGAACGAGGGGCTCCGCGAGCGGTACGGCGTCGGCCGGGAGCGGCAGGACGCGTTCGCGCTGCGCTCGCACCGGCTCGCGGCGGCGGCCTGGGACGAGGGCTTCTACGACGACCTGGTCGTCCCCGCCGGCGACCTGAAGCGGGACGAGGGCATCCGCGCCGACTCGACGCCGGAGAAGCTCGCCGGGCTCAAGCCGAGCTTCCGCGCCGACGGCACCATCACCGCGGGCAACGCCTCGCCGCTGAGCGACGGCGCCGCCGCCCTGCTGCTCGGCTCCGCCGGCGCCGCCGACCGGATCGGCCTCGACCCGCTCGCGCGCATCGCCGGGCGCGGCGCGTTCGCGCTCGACCCGCAGGACTTCGGCTACGCCCCGGTCGAGGCGGCGAACCGCGCCCTCGCGCGCGCCGGGATCGGCTGGGACCAGGTCGGCGCGGTCGAGTTGAACGAGGCGTTCGCCGTGCAGTCGCTGATCTGCATCGACGCCTGGGGCGTCGACCCGGAGATCGTCAACACGCGGGGCGGCGCGATCGCGATCGGCCACCCGCTGGGCGCCAGCGGCGCCCGCGTCCTCGGCACGCTCGCGAAGGTGCTCCGGGAGCGCCGCGAGCGCTGGGGCGTCGCCGCCATCTGCATCGGCGTCGGGCAGGGGCTCGCCGTCGTCCTGGAGAACACGGACACAGAAACCACGGGCACGGAGAACACGGAGGCCGGAGCGTGAGCCGGGCGGAGATCCTGGAGAGCGTCGACGAGGCCGTGCGCGGCATCGCGGACGGCAGCACCGTGCTCGTCGGCGGCTTCGGCTTCGCCGGCATGCCGTTCGACCTCATCGACGGGCTGATCCGGCAGGGCGCGACGGACCTCACCATCGTGTCCAACAACGCCGGCAACGGGGACGTCGGGCTCGCCGCGCTGCTCAAGGCGGGCCGCGTCCGCAAGGTGATCTGCTCGTTCCCCCGGCAGAGCGACTCCCACGTCTTCGACGAGCTGTACCGGGCCGGGCGGATCGACCTGGAGATCGTGCCGCAGGGCAACCTCGCCGAGCGGATGCGCGCGGCCGGCGCGGGCATCGGCGCCTTCTACTGCCCGACCGGCGTCGGCACCCCGCTCGCCGAGGGCAAGGAGACCCGGACGATCGACGGCCGCGAGTACGTCCTGGAGTACCCGATCAAGGGCGATGTGGCGCTGATCAGCGCGCACCGCGCCGACGGGATGGGCAACCTCGTCTACCGCAAGACCGCCCGCAACTTCGGCCCCGTCATGGCGACGGCCGCGACCACCACCATCGCGCAGGTGGGCGGCGTCGTCGCCACGGGCGAACTCGACCCGGAGGCGGTCGTCACCCCCGGCATCTACGTCGACCGCGTCGTGCGGGTCGAGGACCGGCACTACACCGTCCAGGGAGCGCGCTGACATGTCTTCCACCACGGCTTCCACCACGGGGGCCCTGTCCCCCGACGAGATGGCCGCGATCGTCGCCCGCGACATCCCGGCCGGCTCCTACGTCAACCTCGGCATCGGCCGCCCCACCAAGGTCGCCGACCACCTGCCCGCCGACTCCGGCATCGTGCTGCACACCGAGAACGGCATGCTTAACATGGGCCCCGCCGCGACCGGCGAGCAGATCGACCCCGACCTCACCAACGCCGGGAAGGTCCCGGTGACCGAGCTTCCCGGGGCGTCCTACTTCCACCACGCCGACTCGTTCGCCATGATGCGCGGCGGCCATCTCGACGTGTGCGTGCTCGGCGCGTTCCAGGTGTCGGCGACCGGCGACCTCGCGAACTGGCACACCGGCGCCCCGGACGCCATCCCGGCGGTCGGCGGCGCGATGGACCTCGCCATCGGCGCCAAGCAGGTGTTCGTGATGATGACGCTGTTCGACAAGCAGGGCCGGTCGAAGCTCGTGCCCGAGTGCACCTACCCGCTGACCGGCGTCGGCTGCGTCAGCCGCGTCTACACCGACGTCGCCGTCATCGACGTGGGCCCGGACGGGGCGGCGGTCCGCGAGACCTTCGGCATCACGCTCGACGAGCTGCGCGACCGCCTCCCCGTCCCCCTCAAGGAGGTCAGCCGGCCGGGCTCGTGAGCGCGCCCGCGTCCGCGTCCGCCGAGGCGAGCGGGATCGTCGTGAACATCGGCGGCTCGTCGGACGGGTCGAGCGCGGTCGGGCCGTAGAGCCAGTCCACGAACGCGTAGTCGCGGGTGTCGCGGTCGCGCAGCAGGACGTTCCGCTGCCGCCGCGGCGTCCCGTCGAGGTGCCACAGCTCGCCCCAGGCGCGCGACGTGGTCAGGACGCGGCGGCAGTGCTCGGGCCGGACGGCCTGGTAGGCGGCGAGGACGGCGGGCCAGTCCACCGTCCCGTCCGCGGCGAGGTGCCGGGCGACGTGCTCGCCGAGCACCCAGCCGTCCTCGATCGCCATGATGGCGCCCTGGGCGATGTACTGGAGCGGCGGGTGGGCGGCGTCGCCGAGCAGCGCGATGTTGCCGTCCACCCAGGTCATGATGGGGTCGCGGTCGTACATCCGCCACCACTTGTCGCGCCACATGTGGGGCAGGCCCTCGCGGACGAAGTCGCACGTCCGCGCGAAGGCCGCGTCCAGCTCGTCCGGGGTGCCCCAGTCCTCCTCGCCGGCGCGGGCCTTGGGCGACTCGAAGACGGCGACCTGGTTGAGCAGCTCGCCGCCGCGCAGCCCGTAGTGGACGAAGTGGCAGCCCGGCCCGACGTAGACGACGACCTCGCTGAGGTCGACGTCCGCCGCCCGGCCGTGCGAGGTCGGCACCGTGCCGCGGTAGGCGACGTACGCGGAGGAGACCGGCTCGTCGTCCGACAGCAGCTTGCGCGCCACCGAGTGCAGCCCGTCCGCCGCGATGACGACCCGCGCCTCCTCGACACGGCCGTCCGCCAAGGTCACGCGGGCGCCGCCGCCGGTGTTGGCGTAGCCGACGACCTGCTGCGAGGTGCGCAGGTCGACGCCGGCGCGCTCGCAGGCGCGCAGCAGCATGGCGTGCAGGTCGCTGCGGTGGATGACCAGGTACGGGAAGCCGTAGCGGCGTTCCAGGTCGCGCAGGTCGAGGCGGGTCAGCTCCGCGCCGTCGACCGCGTCCCGCATGATCATCGCGTCCGGGACGACGCCGAGGGCCTTCGCCTCGTCCAGCAGTCCGTAGTCGTCGAGGATGCGGGTGCAGTTGGGGGCGAGCTGGATGCCGGCGCCGACCTCGCCGAAGTCGGCGGCCCGCTCCAGCAGCCGGACCGCGAGGCCCCGGCGGGCCAGCGCGTACGCGGCGCCCAGCCCGCCGATCCCGCCGCCGACGACGAGCACATCAGGGTTGGTCATGATCTCTTCCTTCTCGGACGCGTGTCGCGGGCCGTCGGGCGGGCGCATCGCGCGGCGTGTCAGAGCCAGGGGCCGAGCGGCGGCGCTCCGGTGAGGGCGTGCGGCCGTCCGGCGAGCCAGGCGGCCACCTCGGGCGGCGGTCCGGCCGGCAGGGCGGCGGCGTCGAGCCCCCGCTTGGCGGTGATGTCGGTGATGAGGGCTTGCAGGAAGTCGTCCGGCAGGTCGGCGAAGGCGACGCCGCGGTCCAGGTCGACGGCGTGGACCATGACCTCCCGGGACCGCATCCACGGGACCTCGGTCGCGGCCACGGTGCGGCCCTGCGCCGTGACCACCTCGGACTGCCACTGGCCTTCGGTCAGCTCGTCCATCGACGCCTGTAGCGTCGCGGCGGACCGGGCCAGCCACTCGCCCAGCTCCGGTCCGCTCATCCGGCTGCCGCGCTCGATCCCGGCCGCGCGCGCCTCCGGCGAGGCGTACATGGGGGTCTCCTCGCCCGTGGCCGCCCAGTGCACCAGGTTGCCGAGCGCCTCGGCGTTCGCGGCGACGTGCGCGACCAGGTGCTTGCGGGTCCAGCCGGGCAGAAGGCTCGCCGCGTCATACTCCGCCTCGGTCAGCCCGGCGGCGGCGCCCAGGAACAGCGCCGTACCCTCCCGCGCCCAGCGGCGGGCGTCGGCGAACGAGCGCGCCATCAGGCGTCCTTGACGACGCGGTTGGTGCAGGCGCCGAGCCCGTCGATCTCGGTCACGACCGTCTCGCCGCCGGTCAGGTAGACCTTCGGGTCGCGGGCGTGCCCGACCCCGGCCGGGGTGCCGGTGGCGATCAGGTCGCCCGGGCGCAGCCGCACGATCGTCGAGACGTACTTGACCAGGAAGACCGGGTCGAACAGCAGCGTGCCGGTGTCGTCGGACTGCATCTCCCGGCCGTCCACCAGCGTCCGCACCCGCAGCGCCGGGCGGACGCCGCCGACCTCGTCCGGCGTGACCAGGTAGGGGCCGACCGGAGTGGAGGAGTCCCAGATCTTGCCCTGCGTCCACTCGATCGTGCGGAACTGCCAGTCCCGCACCGAGACGTCGTTCATGACCGTGAACCCGGCGATCGCCGCCTCCGCCTGAGCGTCGTCGGCGCGGCGAACCTCCTGCCCGATGACGACGGCCAGCTCCACCTCCCAGTCGAGCGCGTCGGTCTCACCGGGCTTGACGATGTCGTCGTTGGCCCCGATCAGGCTGTCGGCGAACTTCGGGAACAGCGTCGGATACGACGGAAGCTCCCGCCCCATCTCCTTGATGTGGTTGGAGTAGTTGTGACCGACACAGATCACCTTCGACGGACCCGGCACGACCGGCGCGAAGTCCGCGCCCTCGGCGTCGTACACGGTGCCGGAGGCGGCGGCTGCCTTCGCCCGCCAGTCCGGCTCGGCCAGCAGCGCGCCGAGGTCGGGGTAGCCGAGGTCGACGAGCGCGCCCCCGTCGAGGCGGACGGCGCGGGTGCCGCCGGAAGTGCGGATCGTGGAGAGCTTCATCAGATGTCCTTGGCGGTCACAGGTCGCGGGCGGTTCGGTCGAGCTTGAGCGCCTCGAAGACGGGCGCGTCGGAGAAGCGGAACAGGTCGAGGGCCCCGGAGTCGGAGTCGGACGCGCCGGCCTCCGACGCCACGGAGAACGGCTCCCACGACGGGACGACGAACAGGTCCCCGCGCGTCACGGACCACGTCCGGTCGCCGACCGTGACCGTGCCGGAGCCGTCGAAGACCTGGTAGACGCTGGAGCCGGTCTCGCGGACCGGGGCCGTCTCCGCGCCCCGCGCCACCCGGTGGAACTCGGCGCGCAGGGTCGGCAGGACGTCGGTGCCGTCGACGGGGTTGCTGAAGCGCACGGCGGCGTGGCCGGGCTCCACCGTCCCCGCGTACCCCTCCTTCTCCAGCGCGAGCTGGTCGGCGAGCGCGCGGTCGGTGAACTCCCACTTGTAGGAGAGCAGCGGCGAGCCGGGCGTGGTGTGGGCGACGCCGACGGGCCGCAGCCCGGGGTGGCCCCACAGGCGCTCGGCGCGGGAGCGGTCGGGCGTGGTGCGCTCCGCGTCGGAGATCTCGTCCCGGCCGAACTCGAAGAACTGCGCGTCGGCGGCGTACTGGAACGGGATGTCGAGCCCGTCGATCCAGGCCATCGGCCGGTCGGTCGCGTTGTGGTGGGCGTGCCAGTTCCAGCCGGCCTGCGGGAGGAAGTCGCCGCGGTTCATCGGCACCGGGTCGCCGCCGACGACCGTCCACACGCCGGAGCCCTCGACGACGAAGCGGAACGCGTGCTGGGTGTGCCGGTGCTCGGGCGCGTCCTCGCCCGGCATCAGGTACTGGATCGCCGCCCAGAGGGTCGGCGCGGCGAACGGGCGGCCGCCGAGCCCCGGGTTGGCGAGCGCGATCGCGCGGCGCTCCCCGCCCCGCCCCACCGGGACGATCTGGCCGGCCTGCTCGGCGAGCCGGACCAGCCGCTCCCACTTCCACACGTGCGGGACGGCCCGGGAGCGCGGATGCGCCGGCATCAGGTCGCCGATCTCGGTCCACAGCGGTACGAGCAGCTCGGCCTCGAAGCCGCGGTAGAGGTCTTCGAGCTCCGGGGTGGCGTCCGGCTGCCCGGGCGCGTCCACCGCACGCAACCGGACGGGCGAGTCCGCCGGGGTGGCGGCGACGGATTCGGCAGGAGTGCTGGTCATACCGGCAATCGTGCGGCCCGCCCGCTGTAAGGAAAAGGAAATTCTGGCTGACAGAACTCCGAACGGACCGGGTCGTTCGCGACCCGTCAGGACGCCGCACCGCGTGTCAGATCGCGCGTACGCCTGTACGGAAGTGTCCGGCGAACAACCTGACAACAACGATCTTCTTGTGAACGCCCCGGGCGATCCGTGACGTTGGTTCCGCTCCCAGCATCCGCAACCAGGAGACCAGTTGACGTCCTCCCCCGCTTGAAGGCGGGGGATTCCAACCCCCGTCACTATACGAAAAGGAGAGTGGGTTGAGGTTCGCGGTTCACCGGCCGGGCCACCGCCCCGCCTCCCCGCGCGGCCACCGTGCGTCCCACGGCGGTGTCTTTGATGTTGCGGGCGGCGTTGACGTCGGCGTTGGCCCGGTGCCCGCAGGCCACGCATCGGAACACCGCTTGGCTCTCGCGGTTGTCCCGGGCGCGGTGCCCGCACGCGTTGCAGGTCTGCGACGTGTACGCCGGGTCGACCTTGACGACCCGCCCTGGCGCCTTGTGCTCCAGCCGGGTGACCAATTGTCCCCACCCGTTGGCCAGGATGCCCCGGTTGAGCCCGGCCTTGGCCCGAACCCCTGTGCCGGGTGCCTCGACGGTGCCGCGCGCCGACCGGGTCATGGCGGCGATGTCCAGGTCCTCGACGGCGATGACGTCGAACCGGCGCGCCAGATCCGTCGAGGTCTTCTCCACCCAGTCCCTGCGGCGGTCGGCCTCACGCGCTTTCAACCGGGCGATGGCGGTTTTGACGCGGGCACGCCGGTTCGACCCCGCCTTCGCGCGGGCCAGGCGCCGCAGCAACCGCTTCAACCGCCCGGCCTCACCCGGCGTCAGACCCGGCACGCTGCTGGTCTCGCCCGTGGACAGCGCAGCCGACACCGCCACACCCCGGTCCACACCGACCGCCGCACCGTTACCGGGCGCGGGGACGGGGTCAGGGACGGCGGCGAACGCGACATGCCAGCGCCCGGCGCGGTCGCGGGTCACCCGGAACGACTTCACTCCCGGTGGGACCTGGCGGGACCAGCGGAACCGCACCCACCCCACCTTCGGCACCCGCACCTCGCCGGTACGGCGGGACGACCGCCGCACATCCCAGGCGTGCCCGCGGGCCCCGACGATCCGGAACCCCTCATGCATGCCCGCCTTGCGCCACGTCGGACGCCGGTGCGTGCCCGCGAAGAAGTTCGCCATCGCCTGCGCGAAGTCCCGAAGCGCCTGCTGCTGCACCGTCTGCGACCCCGCCGCCAGCCACCCGAACGCAGCCCGCGCCTCGGTCAACTGCCGGGCCTGCGCGACATACCCCGGAGCCGGACCCCGCCGTGGCGTCCACCAGGAGTGCTGCTCCACAGCCAGGTTCCAGACGTACCGGGCGTGCGAGCAATGCTCCAGCAGCCCCGCCTCCTGAGCAGGGGTCGGACACAACCGGTACCGAGACACGCCCGCACCATACCGACCGCCACCGACACAACCCGGAGAGTCACCGTGCCGCAGCATCCCACGTCCCCTCCCCACCCCGAAGGACGGGTCTCCACGCTGGCAGGTATCCAATGAAGTTGTCTTCGTACACCGCCGCCTTTCTGACGGCCGCGCTGCTCACCTCCATGACCGTGTCGGAGACGTCGGCGGCGGAGCCAGCCGGCGCTGCGGCCGAGCTGCCGAGCGTGAACATGGAGGCGACGGTCAAGGCGGCGCAGATCGACCCGCGGCGGGCCGACGACACGCTGACGCCGGGCGCCAAGGCGAGCGTCCTCCTCGTCGAGCGGGCCCTGCGGGACCGGAACCTGCTCGACGCGCAGTGGGTGGACGGCTACTTCGGCACCACGACCGTCGCCGCCTACGCCAAGTACCAGAAGTCGCTCGGCTACACCGGTCTCGACGCCAACGGGCTGCCCGGCAAGACGTCCCTCGCCAAGCTCGGCGACGGCCGCTTCACGGTCACCCGGACCCTCGCGCCCGGCGCCCGGGTGTCGTTCGGCGGCGCCGTCGTCAACGCCCGGACGCGGGACATGCTGGCCGAGGCGGAGCGGCTGCTCGGCCGCAAGCTCGTCCTGGACCAGGGCTCCTACAACCCCGGCGGCGACCCCACCTCCGCCGGCACCCACGACGGCGGCGGCGTCGTGGACGTCTCGGTGCAGGGCATGAGCGCCGCCACCCGCACCTCGGTCGCCCGCGCGCTGCGCCGCGTCGGGTTCGCGGCCTGGGTGCGCAGCCCGCAGCAGGGCGACTGGCCGTGGCACATCCACGCCGCCGCCATCAGCGACACCGACCTGTCCGCCCAGGCCCAGCACCAGACCGGTGACTACTACCTCGGCCTCAACGGGCTCGCGAACCGCGGCCCGGACGACGGGCCGCAGGTGACCATCCGTACCTGGGAGGAGTACCGGCGCAGCTGACCTTCTTCAATCCCGGCAACGCGAACGGCAATCCCGGCAACGCGAACAGCAGGCGAAACGAAAGGGAAAGGTTATGAACACGCTGAACAAGATCCTCACGCTGACGACCGCCGCCGTGGCGGTCGGCGGCACGGCGGCCGCGCTCGCGGCGCCCGCCTCGGCCGCGGCGCGCAACGGCGTCTGCGAAAGCGGCGAGTTCTGCTACTACTACAACAGCAACAACGCCGGATCGGTCTCGGACTTCACCGGATCGGTCGCCGACTACGGCACGACCCAGCCGTCCTGCTACGACTTCAAGGGAGCGGGCAACGGCAAGGGGCAGTGCATCAAGAACCAGGCCGCCTCGGTCTGGAACCGCAGCACCAAGACCGTCCGCGTCTACTACAACAGCAACTACGGCGGCACCTACCAGGACTTCAAGGCCGGCGCCAAGGGCAACCTCAACTCCAGCCTGAAGAACCAGAACGCGTCGCACAAGTTCCTGAGCTCCACACCGCCGCCGACCGGGTGCAAGACCGACGGCACGGACAGCAAGCTGCCCACGACGATCCTGGTGTACCGGGTCTCGCTCAACCGGGTGGACCGGGTCTCGTTCAAGACCTACGTCAAGAACGTCCTGCCCAACGAGTGGGTGCTGAGCTGGCCGCAGGAGTCCCTGAAGGCGGGGGCGATGGCCGTCAAGAGCTACGGCTGGTACTGGGCGCTGCACTCGACCCGCAAGACGTCGGGCGGCCAGTGCTTCGACGTCTACGACACCACGTCGAGCCAGGTGTACAAGCCGGGGTCCGCGACGGCGGCGACGAGCGCCGCGGTGGACGCGACGTGGGGCACCAAGATGACCCGTAGCGGGAAGATCCTCCAGGCCCACTACTGCTCCACGACGACGGCGTGCGGCGGCTGGGTCACCGGGGACTGGATGTCGCAGTACGGCTCGCGCGACAAGGCCAACGCGGGCTGGGGCTACGCCCGGATCCTGAAGGCCTACTACAGCGGGATCGCCCTCTCCTGAATCCCGTGAACGGTCCCGAACCGGTTCCCCGCCGCGGCGGGGAACTACCGTCCCTCGACGATGATCTGGAAGTTGACCGGCCGGCTGCCGGGGAAGGCGACCTTCCCCGAGGCGTCCACCATCTTGAACCGCACGTAGCACAGGCCCGGCTTGCGCGGTGTGGTGATGTCGGCCCGGATGTCGACCATCGCGCCGGGCCGGGTGTCCTTGATGGGCACGTCGGAGATGGTCTGGCACTGGTCGGCCTGCTGCGGGAGGTCGAGGCGCCGCAGCGAGTACCCCTCCCACGCCACCTTCCCGGCGTTCTTGAACCGCCACACCTTCGCGACGGTCCGGCCGGTGCCGACGCGTGTGCAGTCGGGCAGCGTGATGTCGGCGATGAACACGGCCAGGTCGCCCTTGTGGACGGGCGGGGCCGCCGGCGGGTTGGTCGGGTGCACCGGGCAGTCGGCCGGGGACAGCGCCGCCTTCGACGCGCCGACGGCGGGCTTCAGCCCGTCCCCGCCCGGCCGGGAGCCGCCGCCCGGGTCGACGGCGACCACGACGACGACCACGGTCCCGAGGCCGACCACCACCGCCGCCAGCGTGATCGCCACCGGGCGGGTCAGCCGGAACCGGCCCCGGTGCGCGGG
>NZ_VCKZ01000726.1 GCF_005889745.1 Actinomadura geliboluensis | reverse complement strand
ACCGTGGCCCGCCCCGCCCACCACTGAAGCACCCACGGACGAGGAGTCGGCTACAGAGGAGCAGCAGGCCGAACCAAGCGCTCCCAAAGCCGAGGCACGCCCGTCCCAGGACGAAGACCGTGCCGCCGAGGCCCAGCCACCAAAGCAAGAGACAAGCCCGCCCCAAGACAACGCGGGCCAGTCCGAGACGCAGCCGATCCAAGTCGACCGGCGCGTAGCACCAGAGCGACCGGCACGCCCCCAAGCCGAAGAACAAGCACCCGCCGCAGAGCCCCAGGCCGAAGCGCAGCCACCCCAAGACGACCCGCGCACGCCACAAGAGCAGCCTGCCCGTCCCCAGGCCGAGACACGGCCGACCGAAGACGACGCGCGCGCTTCACAGGAACGACCAGTACGGCCTCAAGGCGAAGCACGCACACCCAGCGCGGAATCACCGCCCACCCCCGGCGAACCGCCATCGGCACAACCGCCACAGGCCGAAACGCGCGCACCGCAGCGCGAACAACGCCGCCCCCAGGCACAGGCACAACCGCCCCAGGCCGAGGCTCAGCCACCCCAAGACGACGCACGCGCATCACAAGAGCGACCGGCACGGCCACGAGACGAGACACGCACACCCGGCGCAGAAGCACGCCCGACACACGGCGAACCGCCATCAGCACAGCCGCCACAGACCGAAGCGCGGCCTCCGCAAGCTGACACGCGCGCCTCACAAGAGCGAGCGGTACATCCTCAGCGCGAAGTGGGGCCACCCCAGGGGGAAGCGCGCTCAGCGCAAGGCCAACAAGCACCAGCGCGGCCATCCCAAGGCGAAGCACGCGCGCCGCAGCGCGAACAACAGCGCCCGCAGGGACAAGCACAACCGCCACAGACCGAGGCTTGGTCACCCCACGGCGACCCGCGCGCCTCAGGAGAGCGGCCAGTACGTCCGCAAGGCGAAGGACGGCCACCTCACCCGGACGCGCGCCCAGTCCACGGTGAGCCGCCGTCGGGGCGGCCGGGTGCGCCTAGGCCGCACGCGCCGCAACAGCACCGTTCGCAGGCTGAAGCGCGACCGCCTCAAAATGACCCGCGCGCGTCACAAGAGCGACCAGTACGTCCCCAGGGCGAAGCACGACCGCCGCAGCGCGAACAGCAACGCCCACAGGGAGAAGCACGGCCGCCGCAGGCTGAAGCGCGGCCGCCGCAGAACGACCCGCGTGCGTCGCAAGAGCGACCGGTACGGCCGCAGGGTGAAGGACGTCCGACCCACTCTGAGGCGCGGCCTCCCCATGGCGGGCCGGCGCCGGTGCAGCATGAGCGGCACCGGCCGCAGGGGCACGGGCGGCCGGGGCAGGGTGAGGCGCCGGCCGGTCAGCCCTTGCCTGGCGGGGCCTGGTGGACCGAAGGTGAAGGACGGCCCGGGCCGCAGGTCGAGGCTTGGCATGGTCAGGGGCGTCCGGCTCCTGCTGAGGGGTGGGACGAGGCTCCCCCGGCGGAAGGCGGGGGGTGGCCGCCTCAGGGTCTGTCTCTTATACACCTC
>NZ_VCKZ01000725.1 GCF_005889745.1 Actinomadura geliboluensis | reverse complement strand
GGGTATAAGAGACAGGCGTTGAACATGTCGTAGCCCTCGCGCTGGTACTCCACCAGCGGGTCGCGCTGCGCCATGGCCCGCAGGCCGATGCCCTCCTGGAGGTAGTCCATCTCGTAGAGGTGCTCGCGCCACTTGCGGTCCAGCACCGACAGGACGACGCGGCGCTCCAGCTCGCGCATGACCTCCGAGCCGAGCTCCTCCTCGCGCTTGGCGTAGGCCGCCTGGGCGTCGTCGCGGATCTTCTCCGCGAGCGTCTCGGCGTCCAGCCCGGACAGGTCGCCGTCCTCGTCGTCGGTCAGGTCCTCGACCGAGATCGAGATCGGGTACAGCTGCTTGAACGCCTTCCACAGCTTGTCGAGGTCCCACTCCTCGGCGAAGCCCTCGCCGGTGGCGCCCGCGACATAGCCGGCCACGACCTCGTCGATCATCCGGCGGACCTGCTCCTGCAGGTCGGCGCCCTCCAGCACCTGGCGGCGCTCGGCGTAGATGACCTTGCGCTGCCGGTTCAGCACCTCGTCGTACTTCAAGACGTTCTTGCGCATCTCGAAGTTCTGCTGCTCGACCTGGCTCTGCGCCGACTTGATCGCGTTCGTGACGATCTTGGACTCGATCGGGGTGTCGTCCGGGATGTTCAGCCGCGTCATGATCGACTCGACCCGGGCCGAGTTGAACAGCCGCATCAGGTCGTCCTCCAGCGACAGGTAGAACCGGGACTCGCCCGGGTCGCCCTGCCGGCCGGAGCGGCCGCGCAACTGGTTGTCGATGCGCCGCGACTCGTGCCGCTCCGTCGCGAGCACGTACAGGCCGCCGGCCTCGACGACCTCCTCGTGCTCGCCCTTGACGTCCTCCTTGGCCTTCTCCAGCGCCTCCGGCCAGGCCGCCTCGTACTCCTCGGGCGTCTCCAGCGGGGACAGGCCGCGCTGGTGCAGCACCAGGTCGGCGCGGAAGTCGGGGTTGCCGCCGAGCATGATGTCGGTGCCGCGGCCCGCCATGTTCGTCGCGACGGTGACGCTGCCCTTGCGGCCCGCCTCCGCGACGATCGCCGACTCCTGCTCGTGGTGCTTGGCGTTCAGCACCTGGTGCGGGACGCCGCGGCGCTTGAGCATCTTGCTCAGCTTCTCGGACTTCTCCACCGAGGTGGTGCCGACCAGCACCGGCTGGCCCTTCTCGTGCCGCTCGGCGATGTCGTCGACGACGGCCTCGAACTTGGCCTGCTCGGTCTTGTAGACGACGTCCGCCACGTCCTCGCGGATCATCGGCTTGTTCGTCGGGATCGGCACGACGCCGATCTTGTAGGTCTTGTTGAACTCCGCCGCCTCGGTCTCGGCGGTGCCGGTCATGCCGGACAGCTTGTTGTAGAGGCGGAAGTAGTTCTGCAGGGTGATCGTGGCGAGCGTCTGGTTCTCGTCCTTGATCGCCACGCCCTCCTTGGCCTCGATGGCCTGGTGCATGCCCTCGTTGTAGCGGCGGCCGTGGAGGATGCGGCCGGTGAACTCGTCCACGATCAGGACCTCGCCGTTCA